>DATJYK010000183.1:0-61604 GCA_035578005.1 Terriglobia bacterium | reverse complement strand
CCTGCATGACAATCCGCGTCGCAAGGGCTTGGTGCTCAGCCCGCAGCAATGGCGATACTCGTCAGCGGCGTGGCACGTATTGGGGGACAGCCAACCGGTTGACGTACCGTTGACGCATATTGCGTGGTGAGGCGATCTTCGGGTGAGCACGAGAAGGCAAGGGAAAGGGGCGGAGACCTTCGGTCGCAGGGCTGGCACGGTCAGGAGACCGCGCCACAACGAGATTCCAGTACCGCACGCTCGACCAGCGATAATCCTCGGCCTGCGCTGACTTGGGATCGGATTTTCCCAGTGAGGTGGTAACCTCGGCGAGTGCTCTCCCAACCGTGGCCTCCGCGTGTGGAGGAAGACAGTGGTCAGAAAAGGGCTGACTGCGGTAGAGTCACTGCTAAATAGAAGCCGATTCAAGGAGTCACATGAGGACCCTCGATCTGGCGACTGCGGTTAAGGAGATCAGGCAAGGCTGCGAACGCGCCAAGGGCCGGGGCGAGCCGCCGTCGTTCTTGTTCGTGGTCGGGGCGGGCATTTCGCATCCGCCCGTTCCTTTGGCGAGAGACATCATTGAGCACTGCAAGGGCGAGGCGCAGCGCTGGAACCTGATGGAAGAGCCCGCGAGCACCGACCCCATCGATCTTTACTCGCACTGGTTCGCTCAAGCCTACTCACAACCCGTGGACCGCCAGCGCTACCTGCGGGATTTAATCGAGAAGGCGTTCATCTCGCGCGCCAACTTCCGCCTCGCCCACCTCTTGCTGGAAGAGACGGTGGCGCGAACGGTCGTGACGCCGAACTTTGACGACTTCCTCTCCCGCGCCCTGATTCTTTTTGGCAAGCCCCATATCGTGTGCGACCATCCGCAGACCGTGGAGCGCATTAACATGGAATCGACTGACCTCCAGATCATCCATGTCCACGGCAGGTACTGGTTCTATGATTGCGCCAATCTGAGGGACGAAATCGCGTCGGCCTCGCGGCCCTCGGCGCAAGACGCGTTCACGATGGCCTCGCTGCTGGATGATGTTTTCAGGAGCCGCGCGCCGCTCGTGATTGGCTACAGCGGTTGGGAAGGCGACGTGATCATGGGCGCGCTGAAGCGGCGGCTCACCAAGCCGCTCCCTCACAACATCTACTGGTTCTGCTATCGGAGCGCCGAGGCGCAGGACATGCCCGCCTGGCTCAAGGACAGTGCGAATTTTTGCGCGGTGCTGCCGCGCCAGCCTGCCGAGGCCAGCCGGGATGCGGCAGAGAGCCGCCTCTCGGGTGGTATCGGTAAAGAGCCGGTCCTTGAGGCCACGGCCGTACTGGATGCTTTAATTCGAGAATTCGGTCTGCAGCCCCCGCCGCTCACCCGAGATCCCCTCGGCTTCTTTGCCCGGCAGCTCCGGGGGGCGCTCTGGTCAGGCGAAACCGACGAAGGTACCGCGGATGTGTACGCAATTCGCGGCCTGATTGAACGGGTTGAACAGGCAAAAGGCGCAGAGGAGCAACTACGGTCCAAGGTTAATGCCGAACTCGAGGCCATGCGCGAGGCGCTGCGCCGGTCCGATTACCGCTCGGCTGTGAAAGAAGCGCGGAGAATCACCCTGGCCTCTTTGGGCGCTCAACAGCTCCGCGAGTTAGCCGATTCCATGTCCGCAGCGGGTGAATCCCTCTCCGACGATTCTCCGGAGGAACTGTCCGCATACGATCTCACGGTCAAAGCCAGTGACCTCCTCACGGGACAGCCCGAGATGGTTCCTGCCGAGAGGGTTGCCCGCGCGCTGCTCAACAAGGGTGTCACGCTGGGAACGCTCGGCCGGGGCGAAGAGGCTATCGCGGCCTACAATGAGGTGGTGCACCGCTTCGCGGAGTGTCGCGAGGCGGCGTTTCGCGAGCAGGTGGCGAGGGCGCTGGTCAGCAAGGGCGCCACGCTGAAAACGCTCGGCCGGAGCGAAGAGGCTATCGCAGCCTATGAAGAGGTAGGGCGCCGCTTCTCGGAGTCTCGCGTGCCGGCCTTGCGCGAGCAAGTGGCCAAGGCGCTTGTTAACAAGGGCGAGACTCTGACGATACTGAACCGCAGCGAAGAAGCCATTTTGGCCTACCATGCGGTGCTGGACCGCTTCTCGGGCTCTCCCGCGCCGACGCTGCGCAAGCAGGTGGCCAGAGCGGTGCTCAACATGGGCGACAGATTGTGGGAGGTCAAGCGGGGCGACGAAGCAATTACCGTTTACGAGGATGCGTTGCCCCTCTTCTCCGCCTCTTCTAACCCGGCCGTCCGCGAGCTTGCGGCCTTGGTGCTGGTCGCCAAGGGCTACGCGCTGGGGAGACTCGATCGGAGCGAGGAAGCCATCGCGGCCTACGATGAGGTGTTGCGCCGCTTCTCGGACTCTGCCGAACCGGCCCTGCGCGAGCAGGTGGCCAAAGCACTGCAATACAAGCAAGCGATCAGCAGCCCAGAAGCTCCGGGCACAATTGATTTGCATGTTACTTGAGGATCACGCACCTCAAGGTCACGCGGGCTGGTGCAGACCCTGGGTTTCTAGGGTCTGCGATCTCGCGAAGCAAGCGTAGCGCGGACCTGATTTTTAGGTCCGCGGTACTTCCTCGCCTGCAAAACCAAAGCCGCGGACCTACAAATCAGGTCCGCATTGCAAGAGCGTAAATTCTTGTTTTTTTGACAAGCTTTTTCCAGGCACTTCACGGCAGCCGCATTTTTACGGGGCTTGCACGTATTGGTTCCCAATATGACGCGCGTTGTGGCACAAGCAACCCAATTCGCTTTGGTTGCGGCTCCGCCGCGCCGCGCTACGCTTGCTCATGTGTCCGGCATGTGCGCAGCTCTGAGCAAGGCTTGAACCGACCGAGCGAAATTCTTGCGGAACTCATCAGCCCTCTTCTTTCCTGACTCGTCCGGGAAAAGCATATCCATCATCGAGCAGCGGAGGTCGAGCGTGTAAAACATCTTTTCCATTGATTCCCAGAGTTTACTTTTGCAAGCTTCCTCCAACACGTGCTTTACGGCTGCCGCGTCCTCGTTGTCGGCGGGCCGCTTCAGTCTCCGAAGTAATTCGTAGAAGTCTGCGTCGAGCGGAGACTGCATCGGCACCCAGTCGGCGTAACTGACGCCTCGGCTTGCTCCGGCACCGAGAAGGATTGTCTGCACAGGCTTCATGGAATCGTTGGCCTCACGTCGTATTTTAAACTAGGCTGGAGGAGGGCGCAGTCGACAGGGCTGGCGCAGGTCGAAGGTCTGCGATTCACGCCTCGTCACGGCGCGCACACTGCCAGGCCACTCCAGGGATTGCGCCTCCGACGGGTTCACAGTAATCTTGAGAGGGGAAGGTGACCATGACGCAAACCACGGAGGCCATCTACACTCATGGTGTTCTGAAACCTGCGGTTGATCTGAACCTCCGCGAGCAGCAGCGGGTGCGCGTTGTCGTTGAGCCGATCGAGGACAGTCTCGGGGACCGGGACGCGGCCGTGGCACGATTGAAGGCTGGTATTGCGAGCATGCAGTTCTTCTCGAATGGGCCGCTGCCCGCGCGAGAGGACCTTCATGATCGCGCTTGATACCAATGTACTCATTTACGCCTGCGATCGGGCGGATTCCAGGCGCCAACAAATCGCGATCGATCTCATTGCCAACAGCAGCGATGGCGTCTTGCTCTGGCAAGTGGCCTGCGAGTTCGTCGCGGCCTCTCGCAAACTGAGCACACAAGGCTTCACCGCATCGGACGCGTGGAGCCGACTCACCGAATTTCTCGCTCTGTTCCCCCTCGTTCTGCCCACCCCAGGTGTACTTGAGCGCGGCCAGAGTTTGCATTCAACTCACGGCGTGTCCTTCTGGGATGCGTTGATTTTGGCAGCGTCTGCTGAGGCGGGGGTGGAGATTCTTTATTCGGAGGACGTCCCGGGCATCGCCACGCTAGGTGCGCTCCGTGTCGTGAATCCGTTCAAATAGGTGCCCGCGTCACAACGAAACGGGCGGGTGGCGCAGAGCGCCAGCTCTGCGATCACCCCGTCCGGCGCGACTCCTAATTGAGCTGCAAGTTGCGCAAGCTGGCGTCAGTCAACGCCAGGTATTTATTGGGCACTATACCAGCTACCTCGACCTGGCCTTCGTCGAAGGCCTGCCACTGGTTAATTAACGTCCTCGCTGGTGTCGGTTTGCCAGACCGTGATCTATAAGTTACAGTAACAATGTGATCGAGATTCAGCACTACGTCGACCGCGCCGGAAGGATGTTTTCGACGATTGGCTGTCGCGGCTGGCGGACCCCCGCGCGCAAGCGAAGGTTGTGACGCGCATCAACCGGCTCGCCGCCGGGAACTTTGGCGACACCAAGCCGTTGCGCCACGGTCTGTGCGAGCTGCGGATCGATTGGGGACCGGGCTATCGCGTTTATTACGCGTTGCTCGGCCGGGTTTGTGTCTTGCTTCTGTGCGGCGGTGACAAACGAAAACAGTCAGCAGACATTGGCCGGGCGCTAGAGTGCCTCAAGGATTACAAGGAAAGAGCTCAAAATCATGAAACGTAAAGCCAGCGTCTCTCACGATGAGGCCGTGGTGCGCCGCCTTCGGAAGCACCCGGAGTTTGCCGCTGAATACCTCAAGGCTGCCTTGGAGGATCAGGATGAGCCTCGCGTGTTGCTGATTGCTTTGCGCCACCTCGCCCAAGCGCAAGGCGTCGCCAAAGTCGCCAAAGCCGCCGGGGTTGAGCGAGAGAGCCTGTATCGGGCCCTGTCGGCTCACGGAAATCCGCGCCTGTCCACCTTGGTTGCCGTCACCAAAGCGATCGGTTTGAAGCTCACCGTCGAGGCGGCCCAATAAGCATGAGGAAGGTCTTGATCAATATTTATGCCCGCCGCCAGGTACGCGGCAAGGCCATGAGTTCTCGAATCGCGGCTTGGCGCTACGTCCACTCACCAACGCAACGATGCGCCGCTCAGAGCGTCGCTCGGCCGGCATCGATATTCGCATGGATCGGCTTTCCAGCGTAGCGCCTAACCTTGATCATCGCCTCCTTCTCGCGAGCCTCGGCGATCTCGAAGGCAGTCTGCATCCGAAGCAGAGTGTCCATCTTGGGGCCGAAAGCCTTCTCCACCCGTAGCGCCATCCCGGGCGAGAGCGCGGCGCGTCCGTTGAGAAGGGCCGAAAGCGCGGGCCTGGTCACCCCGAGGACCTTAGCGGCTTGGGTCACCGAAAGACCCAGAGGCTCGATCACCTCCATCTTGATGAATTGTCCCGGGTGGGCCGGGCGTGCCATACGCATCATGGTTTTAGCTTCCTTTCAATGGTAGTCCTCATAATCGAGGTCGAAGATTTCACCTTCCGTCGGGTCGATTCTGAACGTGATCCGCCAGTTGCCGGTAACCGTGAGGCTCCAGGTTCCCTTTCGGTCGCCGCTGAGCTGATGCGCTTTCCAGCTCACGATGCTGCGAAACTCCTGGGTGTCTTCCATCTCTTGCAAAAAGGTTAGCATGTTGCGCAGCTTCTCCACGACAGCCGGAGGCAAGGCGGAAGGGTCATTACGCTGAATAAATCGGCGCAAGCCCCGGTGAACCACGTTCCGAATCTTCACCAAGTCATATTAGGGATCCGGGACGTAGCGTGTCAAGTTACGCTTTACGATTTCTTCAGAAGCGACGACCCTCGCACAAGGGTGAAGTGTGCGGTAGCGCGGGATGGTAGTGGTGCAGTTTCAAAGTACGAAAGTTTACGTACCTATTGCGCCTGCCGCGTGGCCCTGGGACACTTGAACCATGACAAAGAAGAAGTCCGTAGCCAAACCTAAACCAAAGCGCAAGCCTACCACACGCCAGCCACGCGAGGACTTCAATCAAGCCGCGTTTAGGGCCGTGCAAGAGACGATCAAGCGAAGCGAAGGCTAATCCCGCCTCTCGATACTGCCTTCCTTGCTCACCACAAGTGGTAACCTTCCCTGATAATGCTTGCCGAAAGCCTTTTCGAAATTCTCCTCAAAGTCTTTTCGGTCGTCTGACACCTTCATGATGGTGGTCACAGCCGTGATCTGTCGATCAAGATGCACGTTGCCTGTATCAGCCGTCAGGAATTGAAAGTGCTTGTGCTTACGGTAGCCGCGCTCAGTTACGGGGTTCAATCGCTTCAATTCAGGAAGAACTGGCGGAGGCAGTTGCCCGTAAATGTATTTGTTTATGAGTTGGCCCACATAAGAGGGACGTTTCGCAGTCCCAGGACGGTAAGGCCACTTATGCAGCCTGTAGACCTGCTTGAAAAACTCATCTGGAAAGGTCCTAATCCACGGCCTTAATTCTTCAACGATGTAAGCTTCTAAGATCCGGCTCAATTCGTCTTTGGCGCGCTGTTCCTGATAACCAGTGGCCTCATCCACAAGCGCGATAATTCCGATTCTGGCGAGTCCCCTTATAAGCAAGTCACAGGCTTCAACTATGTGTTTTTGGTTCGCAGGAACCTCTTTGCCTTGCGATTGATAGTGATCTCTGAGTTTCAGGTATACCTCACAGACCATGGGGAGAAGCATGGCGTCATAGCCCGCCAATCTTATGCCGTTTTCATTGCGGCAGAATATGGGAGTCGTCGACTGCATTAAATCCTCAGAAATAAATGGTTTAAGGTTCTCTGCCGCTAAAAAAGGCGGCATTCCGTCGACTACAAAACTACCTGTCTTTCCCTTTGCTTTACGTGCTCTGCCGATTGCCGTCAAGAACGTCTCCTGAGTAAGCAATCTCTTTCCAGTCTCAAGAACAGCACAGTTGAGAACCGTTCCCGCAATATTCAACTGTCCCGTATGCGTAGCCTTTGGAAGCTCTCGATTCCAGCGTGCCATAGCCGCATGTCGAGCGATTTCACGCCTTTCCGTGGGCTCCAAAGATTCCGCCCGTGCCTTTCCGCCCTTCGCTGCAATTTCTTGGTTCTCTTCGTTATCAAACATGGTTACCTCCGATGCTTACTGTACACATCAAGCAAGCATAAGTCAACAAAAATATTTTCATGCACAGTACGATTGTGCTTGACATGCTTGCTTGCAAGCATTAGACTAATTTCATTATGAACACGCTACCGATTGAACGCAAGGCGCAAGTAATCGCAGCACTGGTAGAAGGAAACTCGATTCGCTCGATTGAGCGCATGACGGGTGTGGCAAAGCACACGATTCTGAAGCTGATTAAAGACGCGGGCTCCGCGTGTGCGGATTATCAGGACCGCACCTTGCGCAACCTGAAGTGCAAACGGATTCAGTGCGATGAAATCTGGCAGTTCTGCTACGCCAAAGAGAAGAACGTTCCCGCCGACAAAAAGGGCAAGTTTGGATACGGAGATGTGTGGACGTGGGTAGCGGTTGATGCAGATACCAAGCTGGTGCCAGCGTTCATGACTGGCAACCGTGACGCGCAAAGCGCCAAGATGTTCATTGACGATCTGGCGTCCCGACTATCTCACCGCGTGCAACTCACGACCGATGGCCTGAAGGTCTACTTGGAAGCAGTTGAAGGTGCGTTCGGCGCGGACATCGATTACGCTCAACTCATTAAGACCTACGAATCGAGCCAAGAGGAAACCCGCTACAGTCCAGCCGTTTGCACGTCATGCGAACGTAAGCGCATCATGGGTCAACCGGATGCCGATCACATCTCTACATCCTACGTAGAGCGCCAGAACCTCACCATGCGAATGAGCATGAGGCGTTTTACTCGGCTGACGAACGGCTTCAGCAAAAAGGTTGAGAACCACGCCTACTCCGTGGCAATTCACTACATGCATTACAACTTTTGCCGGATTCACAAGACCTTGCGTGTCACGCCTGCCATGGAAGCCGGAATCACCACAACCGTGTGGACAATCGAGGAAATGCTCAATACGTGCCTGCAAGATTAACAAAATATTATATTTGCTAACTATTGACAACGTTTCTCTAGCCAATGCATCATATAAGTGCTTCCAAGGCTTGTGCGTCGATATTCCGTCATTCGGATTTCGGCCACAACACACAATGGACGCCTCTCTTAATTTATTTGGGAGGCACTAATGCAGGGGGCCAATATAATGAGCCCCCACTTTACTTCTCAGGCCACCTTCCTCTCAATCCTGGTGCGAATTGAATCCAAGTCTGTAAACTTATTGGCAACGTTGATCAGATCATTCGATGTTGATCCCTTGCGTCCAACGATTGTCACGACCTTTCCGATGGCACGCAAGTGGGCAACGATCGGGATGTAGTCACTATCACAACCCATCAAGACAACCTCGTCGTAAGTGTTGGCCTCGGTCAGCAGCCTGAAAACCAACTCTATATCCAAGTTGCCTTTCATCTTTACAGGCACATCTGAGGCGTCACCCTTGATAAGCCTAACTTCCTTATCGACAACGCTGTAACCCATGCTCTGCAGAGCCGTTTTGAAACGGCGATATTTGGAGACCCTCTGCGGGTCTCCGACCGGAGGAGTCGCCGTAAAGTAGTACGCCGAAGCCTTTTCTCTGTTGTCTGTGAAAAAGTTGTAAACCAAACGCCAGTCTATATACCAGCGATTATCCCGTTGCGCATAGAACATATTGCCGCCATCTACAAAAAGGGCTACCCTTTGCATTTTTTCCTCCCAAGGTGGCGGGGCTTCCAAGACACCGTCACTGAGAGTTAGGGTATCATATTGACTTGTTACCCTAAATATCTTATGCGGGGGTGGCGGAACTGGTAGACGCTCATGCCTTGGAAGCATGTGGGCGTTAAGTCCGTGCGGGTTCGAATCCCGTCCCCCGCACTTGTAGGCACTTTCCCTGCCACTCATTTTTCAAACTGCACCACTACCCGCGGGATCCACGGTCGGCGCTTTTCTGACCTCGGGTTCTTCCGATGGCCCACGGTTGGGAAAGCACCAACCGTGGCTACCGGCTTCTCGGGACGCACGGATCCCTCGTGGAGCCAAACAGAATACCCGGGACACGACGATTGCTGAAATAACAAGTGAACACGCATGTGTGCAGAATCTGCACACTTCTTGAGCGCGGCCGCCACTTCACCCGTAATCCACAGGCTAACCTCCTCAAAACACAGCTCAAAATAAACGTTCGAAATTGTCCCAGTCGTACCCACTGTCCCATTTTCACCTGGTACCGTCGGTGGTTGGTGGTTGGTTGTCGGTCGTTGGTGGGTCGGTGTCGGTGACCGATTCGGTTGTTGGTGGTCGGTTGTCGGTGACGGCTTAGAATCGGGCGCATCATCTCGGAAGTGACGCCGAAAACCAAACACCGGGAGCCGAAGACCGACAACCGAAAACCGAACACCGAGGCCCGACATGTCCCTACGCAAATCACCCCGACGCACCCGAGGTTTACTGGCTGCCAATCGCCGTAACTCCCGCAAATCAAACGGTCCGCGCACGGAATTGGGTAAATGGCCAGCGGCCGAAGACGACAAGAGGCCAGACCGGCCTGGAAGCGGAAACCCTGGGAGCGCGGGCGTCCCGCCCGCTCTTTGCACAGTCGATCCGGCTTTACCGGGAGCGGTACCTGGCGGGCGGGACGGCGGCGCTCAGAGAGCGCCGCTACAGCAGAGGATGCATGCGCCCAAGATGGACGTGATCGTCTCGGTGCACTCCACCGGACCTTCCTCTTCCGGCGCAGGGCCGGGGCTCGCCCTGGAGTTCGCCCCGCTCGCCCTGAGCGCGGCCGAAGGGGCCCAGGCCGACCCAAGAGCCGGCCCTGAGCGCAGCGAAGGGGTCGGCCCTACGACGGCGCGGTCAGAGGGGCCGGAATGGGAGCGAACGAAGCCGGAATCTTATAGCAGCCGAAGCGCTTCCCAAAATATGTCGGTTCCTGGCGCCTGGGATCCCAACTACGCGGCGGCCTACGCACTGGCAGAGAGGATTGTGGGGTGGTTGATGAGCCTGGGGAAGCGAACGAAGCCGGAATATTGCAGAAATCAAGGGGCTTGCAAAGATATGTCGGCGGACAGCGTGTGGGCCAGTCGAAATCCAAACCGCAGCGACGGGGCGACATCGGTCGGAAGGGTCTTTCGCACCATCAAGACGGCGTTTGTTTTACGGAAAACACACTCGCAGTTGTCGCTGCTTCAAACGAAGCCGGAATGTAAAAGAAGAGAAGGAGCTTATCAGAATATGTCAAAAACCCTGGGTTGGCTGGGAGCAGCGGCGTCGTTCCTGCTGAAGCGAAACCTGCAGAAATCGCGATCGCGTCCTCAAGGCCAATCGATGGGTGAGGCCGTGGAGCCGCCGCGGTGAGTGCAACCAAGGTTGCCCGCCCGTCCCACCCGATTCGACTCTCCGAGGTTCACGCATCAAAGATGAGGCACCAAGTCCGTTGAACCTTCCGTCGAACATATTATGTAGGCTAGTTTCTGGAAGATCGGGCCGGGACAGGACTCCGCACCCCTACAGGGGGTGCGGCCGAGCCGCAACGCGACATGCGAGGCGCCATGGGTTCGTGCTCAGGCCACTCAGCACGTACGAGCCACGTAGCGCCACCTCTGCCTTGAAACCCTCCACGCCACTGGCGGATAATGGCCACCGTCTGTTCTGTGCCTGAGGGCCTGAAGGAAGATATGCGGTTCCGATGGTGGGTCATCATCAACGCGCTCGCCGTGTGTTGTGTTGTGACGGCGTGGCCCGGCGCAGCTCAATCTGAGCGGAGGAGGAGGCAACGCGCGGCCCAGGAACTCGCCCAGCCCACGGCTGCTCAGCCCGCGGCGCCACCGGCGGCGGCGGCTCCTGCTCCAGCTCAGGTTTCCACCCCAACGCAGGAAGCTAGCCCGACTGTATGGACCTGGAAGGACGCCAGCGGTCAGACGAGGCCGCGCGCTGACCTCGACGGAATTCTCGCTCAGCACAAACAGTGGCTGGACTCAAAGGGGAAGGAGGGTGCGCAAGCTAACCTTGCCGGGTGCGATCTGAGCGGCGGCGATTTAACCGGAGCTGATTTACGGCGGGCGGCGCTGGCAAACGCCAAGCTGAACGGCGCTGTACTGGAGCACACCAATTTGGACGGCGCCGACTTGATCAACGCGGACCTGACGGATTCTGACCTGCAATACGCCAAGCTGCGCCGCGCCATCCTTTTCGGTGCGAAATTGGTTCGCGCGCAATTGGGCCTGAAGGCCATTCCTGTGGCGGCGGCCGGCCTTGAGCGCGCGAGGCCCAAACGATCGCCCCTTCCTGACGCCCTCAAGAGCGCCCTTGAGACCGGCACGGCAATTCCGGAGGCCATCAACGCGGGCGCGGACTTGGGACGCGCGGACTTGAGGGGCGCGGACTTAACCGGCGCCTGGCTTCGAGACGCCAATCTCGACTTGACGATTTACGAGGCCACCGCTGACCCCAACGTGAGCGGAATCGCAAGGGCGAGACACCTGGACTTGGTCACCTACGTAGACGATCCCGAGGCTTTGGTGCGCTTGCGGACAGAATTGAGCGCAGCCGGGTTTGGAGAGGCAGAGAACAAGATTACTTACGCGGTGAATCGAAAGCAGACCGAACAGGACACACCGGTGTTGCGCTGGTTCAGGCGCATCGCCTTTGACTGGACCTGCCAATACGGAATGAACCCGGCGCGGCCGCTCAAGATTATCGGCGCGGTGTGGCTGGCGATGACGGTGTTTTACTTCCTCTGCATGCACACCAAGGGACGGTCAGGAATTTACATGGAAGCCACGCGCGAGGCGGGGGGCCAGGAGCAACTTTGGCGCTTCCAGGTTCTGCTGCCTCATCTCACAGACAAGGCGGCGCCCGGCAAGCGCGCGCACCGAAAGGCCATGCGCAGGCTGCGCTGGGAATGGCGTCTGACCCGCTGCGCGATGTTCTTCAGCCTCATCAGCGCCTTCAACATCGGCTACCAGGAATTCAATATCGGCGAGTGGTTGAAGATGCTCACCAAGCGTGAATATGATCTGACTGCGGTCGGCTGGGCCAGAACTGTGGCCGGAGTGCAATCCCTGCTGAGTGTGTACATGCTGGCCCTATGGGTGCTAACGTTCTTTGGCCACCCGTTTGAATAGGGTATCGTCGGCGCGGCAGGAAGAGCCCGCAAACAGGCAGCAAACAGGCAGCGCGCAGTGGGATCTGTATGGGCGCTCCCGGAGTCGTAGCGCTAGCTGGACTGCGGCACGCTGCTTGCCTGCCGTCGGGAATCGCTAACCATGAGAAGACGCCTTTTCTTGAAACACGCGGCAGCATTTCCGGCGGCAGCAGCCGCGGCGCGGATTGCTGGCCAACCGGCGTCGCGAGCGGAAGAACAGAGTAGCGAGCGGCCCGCGCTGCCGCGCGGCAACTACTCGCCGGGCCGAATCCCGAACGAATACAGCCTGTTTCTTCCGGGTGAGCGCGAGGCGCTGGCGGAGGCTCCGCGTGTAACGAAGATTGGCGATTCCGCCGTCACGGCATCGCTAAGCCACGAATCCAGGACTCTCAAAACCGGCGATTCGCTGGCAGGCTGGCGGCTGGTGGCTGTGCTCGGCTGGCTGAACGGCGTGGCCACGGCCGTCTTCGAAAAGCACGTCACGCACCAGGGAGCCGTCGTCTACGTCACCGAAGAAGGTGAGATCGCTCGCATTCCCAAGCGCATCGGCGATCTCTCGAAGATTCGGCCGCGACCCACGAACACTCCGCACGGCGTCAAGCTGGAGCGGCCGACGCGGTTTGTTCCGGGGCCCGATGTCTGCGGCGAGTACATCGTCAATTCCGATGAAGACCCGTGCTATGAGAACATCGCAGCGCTGGGAGCGGAGCTAATCGGCTGGACGCTGGTGGCTAATGAACAGGCCGCGCCGGAAAAGTCGCTGTGGCTGGAGGCGGACGGGAAGTCGCGCCAGCTCGCGCCCAGCGATCAGGCGCTGTGGGCGCCCGATCTGAACGGACGAGTGTTCGATCCCCGGCGCTTTTTGCCGTCTGAGTATCTTTACGAATACGTGCCCGGATACGGCAAACGGACCTTGCTTGGCGGCTATCTGCCGGCGGCGGACATCGGCGTATGGAATCCGAAGTACGGCGTCGGCTACGAGGTCATGGTGATCCTGCCGCCCGGCGCGGACGCTCGTCCGTTGGGCCGCGTGCGCGTGATGCTGCCACCGGCGGACCGTGGCACGTTGATTCCCGCCGGCGACACCGGCGCCACACAAAGTGAGCCCGGCGGCGGGTTCGCAGACCGCTACTGGAACGGTTCCGCTGAGGATTTTTTCTCCGCTTTGGCAGGCATTTGGAATCATTGGCACCATTTCTTCGAAGATCGCATGCGGGTGGAAATTCCTGACGAATGGCTGCTGGACGCGGCGCGGGCTGGCATCGCGCTGGCGCGCACGAGCTATCGCGGGCTTGAGCCCACGTACCAGATCGGCGAAGGCGCTTACACCAAAATTCCGGAGCGCAGTCACGCACTGTTTCCGGTGGCGCATTACGAATTTGTCTGGACGCAACAGCTCTGGAACCTCACCGACGAGGTCGAGCCGTACTTCGAGCACTACCTCCAGCACTACATTCTTCCCGACGGCAACTTTCTCTACAACACCCAGGATCAGGTGGAAGCGCCGCTCAATTGCGGTGTCTTCCTGGAGAATTCAGCGCGCGCGTACGACTACACGGGAGACATCGAAGCGCTGCGACGCCGCTTGCCGGTGCTGCGGCGCATGATTGAATTTGTGCTGAAGCGTTATCGCTACTCCCAGGGCGCGTTTCCGGCTGACGACCCGCGGCATGGGCTCATCTGGGGTTCGCCCGAAGCCGACAACGGCGACCCGAACGATGACTATCCTGATTCCCACCCCTACTACTATCAGAACGCGGCCTGGACGTGGCGAGGGCTTACGGAGCACGCGCGCTGCCTGGCGCGAGCCGCGAAGGACCATCAGGACGTCGACTTGGGCCGCGAGGCTGAAGCCGCGGCGGGCATCGCCCGCGAGATACGTGCCGATCTCGAGCGGTCTCTCGCGAAGACGCTTGCCGATCGCAATCCTGCCATGAAGCGGGCCGGCATCACGCCGTTCACGGCTTTCGACACCCACCGGCGGCCGGAGGAATTGTCGAGCTACGAGAACCACCGTTACATGATGGACTGGTGGACCAGCGACTGGGGCAGCGCGGAGCTGGATCTCGGCCACTTCAAGCATCGGGCGCTCGCGGGCGAGCAGATTCTGGGCATGAACATTGACGGCGACTATCCGCGCACCTCCAACTTCATGGAGCACGGGACACTGGCGGGGCGCATCCGCCAGGATGATTACCGTTGGTTCCTCGTGGCGCTTTACGGCAATCTCTGCTACGCCATGGATTCCACCAGTCGCTATGCGCCCGAGGACGCCCTGCTGCCGGGTAACTTCCCCGGTGAGGGCAGCGCCTACGGGTGGTCGGCTGTGGTGAACAGCGTCCTTCAACCCACCCTCGGCCTGCGCTGGCTGCTCTGCTACGAGGAGCACGATCGCAACGTGGTGCACCTGCAGAAAGCCGCGCCCAAGCACTGGTTCAGTGCGGGCGAGACGATTCGAGTGGAGAATTGCCCTACGCGTTTTGGGCTCATCGGGTGGACCACGCAATCGGCGCCTGGTGCAGGCTCTAATTCTGCACGCGGGTGGCAGATCGAAGTGCGATTTTCCAAGCCGCTCCAGGCTGATCTCGTCATTCACATTCATCCGCCGGATCGCGGGCCGCTGCGGTCTGCATCCTTGGGGCAACTGCAGGCTGACCGCGTGGTGCTTCCGGCATCACTCCTCGCCAACCAAACGACCGTGCGGATCGACGTCGCGTAGGGGCCCTGTTGCGCTCTCGTAGGGCCGAGGCGTGCCTCGGCCTGAGCCAAGCCTGACGAGGCCGCCCGCGCGTCGTCGTAACCTGCCCTGGGATTCCACATCCAATTACTCAAGAGCCTCTCAACGACGAGGAGTAAAGGTGAACGAGATTCTGGATCTGACAACAACTGACATTTCTGACGCAAGTGGTCTCGGCGCCATGCATGACTCTGGCGCGTACCAGGCAGTGTCTTCGGACGGCGATCTGCTGGACGCTTACTCGCGCGCCGTCATCACCGCCGCCGAAAAGGTAAGCCCCTCGGTGGCGCACATTGTGGTGAGCGGAGGCCGCGAGGGCCGGCAGGACTCCCGCGGAAATGGGCCCGACGGTGTTCGCGGCAGCGGCTCCGGATTCGTTTTCACGCCGGACGGATTTATCCTCACCAACAGCCACGTGGTGCATGGCGCCGAGCATCTGAAAGTGGCGCTGCCGGACGGGCGCACCTTCGAAGCTCAACACATCGGTGATGATCCCGATACGGATCTGGCGGTGATCCGAATCAATGCGCCTGGTTTGGTTCCGGCCTGGCTTGGCGACTCGCAGTCGGTGCGCGTGGGCCAACTGGCCATTGCTATCGGCAACCCTTATGGCTTCGAGTGCAGCGTCACTGCAGGCGTGGTGAGCGCGCTTGGGCGCTCGTTACGCGCGCGTTCAGGACGTTTGATGGATAGCATCATCCAAACCGACGCTGCCTTGAATCCCGGCAATTCTGGGGGACCTTTGGTGACCTCACACGGCGACGTGATCGGTGTGAATACGGCCGTGATCCTGCCAGCCCAAGGCCTGTGTTTTGCCATCGCCTCCAACACGGCCCGATTTGTGGCGGGACGACTGATCCGCGACGGACGAATCCGGCGCAGCTATCTCGGAGTTGGCGGACAGAATGTGCCTTTGCCGCGGCGTCTGGTGCGCTTCTACAGTTTGACGTCGGAGAGCGGAATTCTGGTGATTTCCGTGGAGCGCGACAGCCCCGCTGAGCAAGCCGGCCTTCGCGAAGGCGACATCATCATCGAGTTTGATGGGCAACAGGTGGAAACTATCGACGCCTTGCATCGGCTGCTGACAGACGCCCAAGTGGGTGTGCGTGCGCGACTGGCTGTCATTCGCCAGACTTCGCGACAGACACTCGAGGTGATTCCTGGAGAATCGCGAAGAAATGAAGGATGAGCGATTGCACGATTGAGCGACTAGCGGATCGTGGCACTTTATCGAATTTCGATAATCCGGTCCCCAGCCGTTAGCGCCGCTTCGATGCGGGGCCAATGGCGCTTCATCTCAGCCAAAAGCGCGGCCGTTCGACAATTCCCAAGACGTACCCAAACGAATCCTCCTCGAGATGGCTGTGCAACGGCCATATAGAGAAAATCCGCGTCCTTACTGACGACCATCATTCCGGCTTCGCAGGCATATCGCCAGATCTCGACGTCTGATCTGTCGGCAAGGCCTACATCGAGCACGTGTACGCACTCACAACCGAATGAGGTTAGAAGCTCGCCGAGAGCTCGAGGTAGCTGGTTATCGATGAGGAATTTCACGAAGCCTGCAACACAATGTGGTCGGCTTGTTGGGCGGCATACTCGACGGCGGCCAGAATGTCTTCTCTTTCAAGGAACGGGTAGTCTGCCAGGATTTCCTCAAAAGTAGCGCCCGCCGCAATGAGCCCCAGCACATCGGACACCCGCAGACGCATCCCTCGAATGCACGGACGCCCCCCGCACTTGCCATCCTCAATGGTGATCCTCTTCAGTCGCTCGACATTCATGAGTTCGAGTGTACGATGTTTCAGGAACGACCGCAATCAAGCCCCGTCAAGCCCCGCTGTTGCTCGCGCCTCTGTCAAGTTGACCCTGCTACCGGCGCATCTGCCGAGTCCCCACTAGAGGGCAGCCAAAACCTCACCGAGCGATGCTGAGTCCTCCACCTGAAGGCACTTGGCACTGCGATCGATCTGCCGCATCAAACCCGAAAGGACTCTTCCGGGACCTACTTCCACGAACAGGTCCACGCTCGCATCGAGCAGGCGCTTCATCGATTCGGCCCATCGCACCGGCGCCGTGACCTGGCGCTTCAAACCGTCGCGAATGACTTCGGGTGACTGTACGACCCGGGCGTCGGCATTGTTCACCAGCGGAGCTGTGGGCTCTTCGATGTGGAGCGTGTCCAGGTCAATGGCCAAGCGGTCGCCGGCCGGTTTCATCAATGCGCAGTGGAAGGGTGCACTCACGTTCAGCATGATGGCGCGCTTCGCGCCGCGCGTCTTCGCCAGTTCCACGGCTCGCTGGACGGCAGCGGTGTGACCGGCAATCGCGATCTGGCCGGGCGAATTAAGATTCGCCGGCGAGACGACTTCCCCCTGAGCAGCTTCTTTGCAGATTGATTCCACCGCTTCAGGCTCCATCCCAAGCAGCGCCGCCATAGCGCCCAAGCCCACGGGCACCGCCTCCTGCATGTACTCGCCGCGCCTGCGCACCAGCTTGACCGCATCGGCCAGCGCAATCGCACCGGAGGCGACCAGCGCCGAATACTCACCTAGGCTATGACCGGCCACGAAGGCGGGCCGTACGCCGTGGTCTGCGAGCACCTGCGCCGCGGCGGCGGAGACGGTCAAAATGGCGGGCTGAGTGTTAGCGGTAAGCTGAAGTTCCTCGGCGGGGCCCTCAAAACAAATCCGGGAAAGAGGAAAGCCAAGCGCCGCATCTGCGACCTCGAAGGCTTGACGCACCGCGGGAAAGCGCTCGGCCAATTCACGGCCCATTCCTGGATACTGAGAACCCTGGCCGGGGAAGAGAAAAGCAATTCTAGGCACGACGTTACTTCCGACTCCTGACTTCTGTGTTCTGACTCCTGGTCTGTCTCCCGCTTTTCTACCACCTCATCAGGATGGCTCCCCAGGTGACGCCTGCTCCGAAGGCAGCCATCAGAATCAGATCGCCCTTCTTGATGCGTCCGCTACGCACGCATTCATCGAGGCAAATCGGGATTGACGCGGAAGAGGTGTTCCCCACGCGGCTGATATTGGAGTAGACCTTTTCCACGGGCACACCTAACCGGTCGCGCACCGCGTCCGTGATACGCTGGTTGGCCTGGTGTGGGATGAAAAGGTCGATCTGCTGCGCGCAGATCCCGCCCTGCTCGAGTACGCGCCGCGAAACGTCCTCGAGGCTGCGCACGGCCACCTTGAAGAGCTCATTGCCGCGCATCTTGATGTAGTGCGCGCCGCCGCGAACAGTCTCACAGGAGGCTGGCTGCCGCGTGCCTCCCGCCGGGATGTAGAGATGGTCGGCAAAAGCGCCGTCGGTGTGCATTTCAGCCGCTAGAAGTCCTCCGGCGTCTGTGGCCTTCCCGAAGACGCCGGCTGCCACTCCGTCGCCAAAGATCACGCAAGTGGCGCGGTCCGAGTAATCGATATAACGCGACAGCAATTCCGCCCCGACTACCAACACGTGCTTGGCTTTGCCGGTGCGGATGAACTGGTCTGCCACCGTGGCCCCGAACAGGAATCCCGAACAGGCTGCTGCCAGATCAAAGGAACAGCAAGCCGGCGCTCCGAGCCCTCGCTGGATAAATGCCGCCGTCGAGGGCAGCGGCATGTCCGGCGAAATCGTCGAGCAGATGATGAGGTCGAGATCCTGCGGCGTCACGCCGGCCATGTCGAGCGCCTTCCGCGCGGCCGCAATGGAAAGCGTCGAGGTTGACTCGTCCGGCGCGGCTTGCCGGCGCTCTCTGATCCCGGTGCGAGAAGTGATCCACTCATCGGTGGTGTCCACCAACTTCTCCATATCGGCGTTGGTCACCACCTTCTCAGGCAGCGCGCAGCCGGTACCCCAGATTGCGGCTCGACTCATCCTCTATCTACCCTTGAGTTGAAAGTTCAAAGTCGAAAGTCGAAGGTCAAAAGCTAAAGCTGCTAGAGTCTAATCCGGATTCTTCAATTTCGAATCTCTTCCCGCTACACCTTCACGAGCGAAGCCGCCGCGAGTTCCCTTTCGATCTTCTCGTTGACGCGCCCTTCGACAAACTCGGCTGCCACCCGGATGGCGTTCTTGATGGCGTTGGCGTTCGATCCGCCGTGAGCGATCATCGAAACACCCTTCACACCCAGCAGGGGCGCGCCCCCATATTCCGAGTAGTCCACACGCTTCTTGAAGCCGCGCAGCGCCTTCCGCGAGAGCATGTAACCCACTTTTGAAGAAAGCGTACTGGCCAGGGCCTCCCGCAGCAACATTGAGATGGCCTCCACCATGCCTTCGCTGATCTTGAGCGCCACGTTTCCAATAAACCCGTCGCAGACTATGACATCGACGCGGCCGTTGTAAAGGTCGCGGCCCTCGACGTTGCCGACGAAATTGAGCGGAAGCTTGCGAATCAAGCCCAGGGCTTCGCGGGTCAATTCGTTGCCTTTATGGTCCTCCGACCCGATAGATAGCAGCCCCACGCGCGGGCGGGGCACACCGAAAATTACGCGGTAGTAGACCTCGCCCATCACTGCGAACTGTTCAATATTTTCGGCCTTGCAGTCAACGTTGGCGCCCACATCCACCAGCACGGTGGCCTTGCCTTTGGAATTTGGAAAAACCGCCGCCAGCGCCGGACGGTCCACCCCCTCCAGGGCTCCAAGCACGATTTTGGCCGTCGTCATCACGGCGCCGGTATTGCCGGCGCTCACCAAGCCGTCAGCCCGTCCGTCGCGCACCAGTTGGGCCGCGATGCGCATCGAGGAATCACGTTTGCGCCGGAACGCCTTGGCGGCGTGATCCTCCATGGTAACGGCTTCGCTGGCGTGTACCACCTCGATGGGCAGGTTACGCGCCTCGCGGCGGCGCACCAGCTCGCCTTTGAGTGCGCTCTCAGGACCCACCAGCAGAACCTCGGCGAGGCCGGAGCGGGCGGCAAGCACGGCGCCTTCAACCTCGGGGTGAGGCGCCGAATCCGTGCCCATAGCATCCACAGCGATGCGCCACATAGCTAAGGTGCTTTTGGTTGCGGAAAGCTGTGGGCGCGCCCGGGGAGGCGAAGCTTCAGCCCCGCCGACGAGCGCGCCCGGATAATCCCTACGACTCAGGTTGAGGGCATCGGTACGGCAGGACTGCAAGGCCCCGCCCTTCCGTGTGCCGGCAAGAGCAACCCACCCCTCACGCGGATTCTTCCGCCATCACGGCCTCCCGCCCGCGGTAGTAGCCGCAGTTCTTGCACGCCTGGTGGGCCAGTTTCATCTCATGGCAGTGGGGACACTCCGCCAGGGCGGGTTTGCTCAGGTGATCATGCGCGCGGCGCCGGTTGCGACGGGCATGGGAGTGCCTTCGTTTCGGATTTGGCATGATTCTCTCTCTCTTATTGCGAACTCGTGTGGAACAGGCCCGCGGCGTGAGGCCCTCTACTTAAACGGCTTATCGACCAAGGCCGCAAACGGGGAATCGTGAGCGGCGTCGCCGCAGTCACAAGCCTCCAGATTGCGATTGGCTCCGCAGGTTGGGCACAAGCCCTGGCAATCGGGCGCGCAGATCATCTGCATTGGCATGAAGAGGTTCACCTGCTCGGCCACCACGTCGGCCACTTCAATGCCAGCGCCCGAAAAGAACCCTACCTCAAGCTCGTCCGCGGGAACCTCTACGACTTCGCCCTCCCGGGCGATCGTTGCCATGGGGCGGTAAGTGAGGTCGAAATCACTCTTCACCGGAAGTTGCAGCGGGCCCAGGCAGCGGTCGCACGTCGCCTCCACCTGGGTTTCCAAATGACCGTGGAACCGAATTTCCTCCCCCACCAACTCGGCAACCGCGCGCACCTTCAAGCTTCCTGTTTGGCGGAAGTCCGATGTGTGGTAGTCGAGCGCTCCGGCACGGTAGGTTTCGGATATCGAAACCGGGTGGAGCCTTAGTTCCTCCACGGTGACAAACACGGACGGCCTCGCGACCTCAGAGCCCTGATACCGTAGATTAACGGCCAGCGGCGGGAATTGTCAAGAAAGTGACACACTAGCGCCGCCCGCTCCCGCTGACCCTCTCACGTCCTTGGGCGCAGATAAGGTCTGCCGCCCCAGCCTACAATAAACCACGAACGACACTCCAAACCCAATAAACCACGCGTAGTTATACAGCACGCGGAACGGAGAAACCACGAGACCGACTAGCGCGACTATGATTCCGGCCGCCAGAGCAGCGATAGAACGAAAGTTGAACCCGCCCGAATACTCGTACATGCCGCCGCGGCGGTACAAATCATCCACTTGAATGAATTTCTTGCGAACGACGAAATAATCCGCCACCAGCACTCCGGCGATGGGGCCGAGGAAACCGGAATAACCCACCAGCCAGCCGAAAATGAAATTGCCGTAGCTCGCCAGCAGCTTCCAGGGCTGCATGAGAAGACCGAGGAAGCAGGTGATGAGGCCGCCGGTGCGGAAGCTGATTCGCCGGGGGTACAAGTTGGAGAAATCGTTGGCGGGCGAGACCACATTCGCGGCCACGTTGACGTTGAGCGTGGCCATCAGGAGCGCGATCATGGCGACGACGACGGCCAGCGGATTCCCCAGCTTGCTCAGCACCACCACCGGGTCCCAGATCGCCTGGCCAAAAATGATCACCGTGGCCGAGGTTACGGCGACCCCGACGAACGAGTAGAACGTCATGGTGGTGGGCAAGGCCAGAGCCTGACCGACGATCTGTGCCCGCTGGCTTTTTGCAAAGCGCGTGAAGTCGGGGATGTTGAGCGCGACGGTAGCCCAGAAGCCGACCACACCTGTCAGGGACGGGACAAAGAAGGAAAAGAACTCGCCGAAGGTGTGGAACTTGGATGGCGTTGAGAGCATCGGCCCGAAGCCGCCGGCCTTGACGCTTGCCCAAACCAACAGCGCCAAACCGATAAGCAGTAGGAAGGGCGCGCTGACGCCTTGTAGAAATCGGACCGTGCTGATGCCACGAATCACTACCAGCGTATTCAGCAGCCAGAAGAAGACGAAGCAAAGCGGCAACCCCGCCGCAAAATGCTTCCAACCCGGCGCCAGCGCGCCGATCATGGTGTTGATGGCCTCGCCGCCGATCCAGCTCTGAATGCCGAACCAGCCGCAAGCCACGAGCGCCCGCAGCATGGCCGCCACGTTCGAGCCCAGTACGCCAAAAACGGAGCGCGCAAAGACCGGAAAGGGAATGCCGTACTTGGCCCCGGCGTGGGCGATCAACAACATCGGTATGAGCACCAGCACGTTGCCCAGGAAGATGGTGAAGATAGCCTGTTTACAGTCCATACCCCCGGCGATCATGCCGCTGGCCAGCAGGTAGGTGGGAATGTTGACACTCATCGATACCCAGAGCGCGGCGTAGTTGTAAGTTCCCCAGGTGCGCGCTTGGGGCGGGATGGCCGCAAGGTCGCGGTTCCACAGCCAACTCCGGCCATTTTGGGTTTTCGATTTTTGATTGGCGATTGACTCGGCGAGGGGCGACTTAGGCATAGGCGAAGAGTGAGAAGTCAGGAGTCAGAAGAAAGAAGTCAGAAGCAAGAAGCCAGGAGTCAGAAGAAAAAGAATGAAGTGTGAGGTGTGAAGGATAAAGTCTGAAGTACTATTATAGCTATCAGTCACCACCATGAAATGTGGTACGAGGCACGAAGTTTGCTGCGCCGCGGTCGTTGATCCTTCATACCTCATCCTTCTTCTGGCTTCTTACTTCTGGCTTCTTACTTCTTACTTCTTACTCCTGAGTCTTCTGTCACGTCTGGACGAGCGCCTGGTACGTATCCGGCCGCCGGTCACGGAAGAACTGCCAAGTGGAACGGACTTCTTGAATCAGGTCGAGGTTTAAGTCAGCCACCAACAGCTCGTCTTTGTCACGGCTGGCCTGCGCGATGATCTGGCCGCGCGGATCGCAAAAGTAACTCTGGCCGTAAAATTCGCCGATATCCCAGGGCTGCTCGTGTCCCACGCGATTGATGGCGCCCACAAAATAGCCATTGGCGACGGCGTGAGCGGGCTGCTCAAGCTTCCAAAGGTATTCCGAAAGCCCCGCCACCGTCGCGGAAGGATTGAAGACGATTTGGGCTCCGTTGAGGCCCAGGGCGCGCGCGCCTTCCGGGAAGTGGCGATCGTAGCAGATGTACACGCCAATCTTTGCGTAGCGCGTTTCGAACACCGGGTAGCCGAGATTGCCCGGTGTGAAATAGAACTTTTCCCAGAAGCCAGGATAACAATGCGGGATGTGGTGCTTGCGGTACTTGCCAAGATAGCGACCGTCGGCGTCAATCACGGCCGCCGTGTTGTAATAGAGCCCGGTGATCTCCTCTTCGTAAACCGGGAGGACGATGGCCATTCGATGCTTCTTGGCCAGCTTCAAAAATTGCTGCGTCGTGGGACCTTCGGGTACCCGCTCCGTGAGCTCGTACCAGCGTGCCTTCTGCTCCGCGCAGAAGTAAGGGCCGTAGAAGAGCTCCTGCAAGCACAGGATCTGCGCATGCTGCCGCGCCGCCTGTTCAACCAGACGAAGGTGCTTTGCCACCATCGCCTTTCGAATGGCCGCCAGCGACATTGTTTCAGGCGAAAATTCGCATCGTGCCTGAATCAACCCGCAGCGTACTGTGTTAGCCACGAAACCTCCGTTCCAGATTCCTTCGAGACCCGGCTGTAGCGGCGGTCTATGACCGCCGATTTGGAATCAGCAGTTCGGGGAGACTCGGAGCGCCATGCAACGGCGGTCATAGACCGCCGCTACAGCCTATCGTTTTCCGCCGAGGGCGTGCGGATGCGCGCCTGCAGTCCCGTGCGAGTCAGCTCTGCGGAGCATCCAGAACAGAATGCACGCCATCGCAGAGCCGAGGATAGCGCTGAATCCGATGCCGAAAGTGAGGTGTCCCGCAGCGTGGCGCCACATGCCTGGCACGAACGCCAAATCGGGACCTGTGTACACGTTCGCAATCCCGGTGAGAGCCGTGAAAATGATGGCGGCGGAGATCAGGACTTGCTCCCAGCAGCTCAACAGAAAGACCGCTGCCACCACGCTGGCGTAGCCTCCAAAATTCCGGCGGTGAATCATCAGGACGGCCAGAAGCACAGAAAGTCCACCCGCTACGGTAACGCTGATCACGCGCAGCTCAACTGAAAATCTGGGAGCCCCAGCCGCAAAAACCACCATGCGCAGCGCCCAGACGGCAGCAATGAACCCGAACAGCGGCGCGAGCAGCCGCAGGTGGTCAAGGAGTCCGTGCTTGCCGATCCTCATGATGTCCCCTCCCCGGCTCCGGTGGCTCTGACGAGAAGAAGGGTCATATCGTCTTCAGGCTCTCCGCCAGACCAAGTGCGCACCGCCTTCAGGATCTCACGTTGAATCTCATCCAGAGGTCTTGTCCGGTGAGCCAGGATCAGCGCCTCCAGTTGCGACTCCCCAAAGGGCTCGGCTTCCAGCACACCGGCCTCGGTGATCCCGTCTGAGTATAGCGCCACCAGATCGCCCGGCTGCAACGTAACTGCACCGGCCTGAAAGGTGGAGCAGGGCAGCAGGCCAATCGGCACGCCGCCGCATTCCAAGCGCGAGGCGCCGTTGCCGCTTACCAGGATAGGCACGGTGTGCCCCGCGTTGACGTAGGTCAAGCTGCGTTGAGGCCGGCTCCATTCCGCGTAAAAAAGCGTAGCAAACCTGTGGCCCTCGGTGAAGTGGGAAAGGTGGCGATTGAGTTGACGGCAGATCTCGGCCGGCTCGTGACCGGCCTGGGCCAGAATGCGCAGGCCCGCGTGGACGTTCGACATCAAGATGGCGGCCGAGAGCCCCTTGCCGCTGATGTCCGCTATGGCAAGCACGAGGCGCCCGTTGGGCAATTCCAGCACGTCAAAGTAGTCTCCGCTGATGCCAGCCGCCGGCACGCACACCGCCGAGAACTCCAGACCGGAGTTTAGAGGAAAACGCTGGGGGAACAGAGCCTGCTGGACTTGACGGGCGAAGTTGAGTTCCGCTTCCTTAAGCGCCAGTTCGCGGCGGCTAGCCCGGAGCTGGTGCTGAACCTGATAGAACGCCAGTCCGAGCACGGCTGCGCCTGAGGTGCCTGCGAACGTCACGCCCCAGGTGGCCCAGGCGGATTGTGCGAGCAAGTCTCGGCCCAGGTAGAGCAGCAGTCCGGCCAGGAGCAAGAAGCTTGCAAGGTAAATCTTGTCACGCATGGGTGGGTCCAGTGTGTATCGATGGGCACCGTTTGTTCAAGGCCCGTTTGTGGCTGGTTGTGGCCCAAGAATCGCGATGGGCGAAAGAGGCTGCGAACGCTCAAAAGGACGCGGGGGTGTGGGCCGCAAAATCACAAACGAAGGGTGAGTTTTTCTCCAGCAAGTGTAACACCATACCTCGGACGCCATTCGCTGCGAAATTTCTCAAAAATCCCAATTGTCTCTCCCGCCGACCCCCCACATAACTCTGCAAACCGTTCATGGCTTTGGACATTCCGGGGTGCTACGTGCGTTTCTCACTTTTCTCATCTTTCTCTTCAGGTCTCACCGGCAGGCGACTGCCTTTCCCACCTGTAACCCCCACATAACTCCGTACACTACTGATTGCATTGCACATTCCGGGCTGCAACCTGGTTTTGCGCCTCACAGCCGGTGTAACCGGTACTTTTCCAACTGTAACCGTAACTTTGCCGTTGCGGCGCTCTGCCGCGCCCGTTGTAACATTGCTGTAATAATAGGGCCCTGAGCGGGCGCCCTGATTCCCGGCCGGAAGCGAGCGATAAGACCTCCCATCCTGGGCGGCCCGGGCTTCTGTGTCTCGGCTGAAGGGGCGATGAGCCGCGCGAGGGGTCACTACCGCCTGTTCAGTCCCCACCGTAGGTCGAGATGGTAACTCGACAGGAACTCGTGCATCTCAAGGTCGGTCAGATTCCTCTCTCTTCCCTCCTCGCTGACAACAGTAACGCTCCTCATCGACCGCAGGTCTTGCTCTCGAAAGCGAATCGTCCCCGAGGCGTCCGATTCCGGCGCCATGATCGGTCCGCAGCCGGCGCCGCAGCCGTCGAAATTCATGCAGGCGGTGAGGTGCGCGTGAGGGATGGGCTGCTCCGTCGCCGACCTAAGGTGCACCACGTACTCATGTTCGGGCAACGTCCATCGCTTTTTCACGATGATCACCGGCTCGCCGCCCACAATCAGATCTTGCATGGCTGAAAATGCCTCTCCCGCCGGACCGCCGGCATTTACCTCGTAGTACGGTATAGAGAGGGCGAGTGAGGCGGTGGGGGCGACCACAGCCAGCTCTCCGTCAGCATTCGTGGTGAAGGTTCCCAAAGTGATACCCACAGCCACACCACAATGATTTCGGCTTGATCCATACAGACGGACACCCACCTGTGCGCCCACCAAAGGTCTTCCGTCAGGGTATAGGAGGCGGATTGAACGTCGAACAGGCGCTGCCAGCACAAGGTCACCGCCGTTGAGGCCGCCGATCTGGTGAAGGGCGGTCGGCCAGTCTCTTCCGAGATTCTTGGCTGGCAGCGGAGGCGAAATGTAAATGGTCGAGAAGCGCTGCAAATAGTCTGGCGTACCAACGGCGCTATAGGCATCGTCCTCAACCAGCGAAGGCGGCGGTGCAACAGGCCGATTCGCGACGGCCAGGAGAAGCCTGTAGTCGAAGGCCTGCTCCCAATATGGCGGAAACTGGACGGATGGCCGTTCTTCCAGCTCGCCGTTTCGAATCGTTGCAACCAGAACTCCCGGGTTAGCTCCCCAGCGGTTCGCAACCAACCACGCCTCACCGCTGACGAGTGGGTGCGTAGAGTCCCCGAAGAATATCCGCAGTGGCTGGGCTGATCCTGTCAGAGGACCGAACGCCGCCAAAAGCACAACCAGAGTGAGCGCCGACCGCCGTGGCTGAGATCGCATCAACTGACCGCGAGAAGGCGCGAAGTCCATTCTGTGTCACCTCATGTACGATCCCCGAGCAGCGTAGCAACCAATCTCTACATCCATTCTAACCGCCCGCTGCGACGAATGCTTTTGGGGATCCACACGTCCACACGTGGGATGCGTGGTGTCAACGCGCGGTGCCGGTCTATGATGGAGAATCCGGGGGGCTCTCCTGCCACCCGAAGGAGCTACGCAACTGGCGAGAGACGAAAAATGGCTGCTGCCAGCCGGCTTGAGCCGCCGGGCCTTCCTGGCACATTCGCTCTGCTGGGCTCCGGGCGGGCTCGCTTCCGCATCCCTGTTGAAGCACCGGTTCGCAGCCGGCCGGACGCTTGGCGTCGATACCCAACCGGCAGCCGACTTCCTTCAGACGCAGGAATTTCGTGTAACCCCGCATTATCGCCTCCGGCCGCCGCTCGACGAAGTTCTCCGTAAAGTTGAGCCTGGCCTCGATGCCTTCATCAGCGAAAAGTACGCCGAAGAGATCGAGGGCGTGCTGGCGAAGTGGAACTCGGCCTTGTTGCAATCGCCAGCCGGCGTCACAGCGATCGGCGACTCGCTTTCGCCCGACTTCCAAGGATCGAGCCTGCATCCCGCGCAGCGGCTAGCGCTACGGCCGTTAGCAGGTCTCGAGGTCTATCGCAACAAGCTTTCGGAGACGGGAGCCGTAGGAAAGCAGGGCTTCCTCGCTGAACTGCAATCCTTCACCAGCGCCTTTTCGAAACTTCTGACGGCTGAGTTTAAGCTGACCGCGATATCAGCGGCGGGCGGAGCGACGCCGATTACGACTGTGGCCCAGACGCGCGTTCGTTACGATCTTGTGGGCACGGGTGCAGGTTTCTTTCGCGGCGAGCGTGTTGGTGAGTGGGAAATCGAGTGGGAAAGTGACCCGACGGGAAATTGGCGAGCTCGAAAGTGGCAGGCAATCGAAGAGACTGAAAGCCGCGCCGCCTCGCCCGTCTTCATCGACATCACCGCCCAGGTCCTGGGCGGCAACGCGTCCTACAAGGAGCAAATGCTGCCGGGGAGTGATTACTGGCGGACCCTCCTTGACGGCGCCAGCCACATCGATGTTTACGGCAACAACGGCATCTGCTGCGGGGATATCGATAACGACGGGTTTGACGATCTCTACGTATGCCAGCCCGCCGGGCTTCCCAACCGGCTTTACCACAATCGCGGCGACGGAACCTTTGAAGACATCACCGAATCAGCAGGCGTGGGCGTGCTCGACAACTGCCCATGCGCACTTTTCGCCGACATTGACAACGACGGGCGCCAGGACCTGATCGTGGTCCGGGTCGACGGGCCCTTGCTGTTTCTGAACCAAGGTAACGGTCGGTTTCGCCTGAAGCCGGATGCCTTCCGCTTTGCCAGCGATCCGCAAGGCACGTTTACCGGCGCGGCGCTTGCGGATTACGACCGCGACGGCTTGCTCGACATTTATTTCTGCCTTTACAGCTACTACCTGGGGCTTAATCAGTACCACTTTCCCGCGCCGTACTACGACGCGCAAAACGGGCCGCCGAACTTCATGATGCGCAACAACGGCGACGGCACCTTTACGGACGTGACCGCTGCAACGGGCATGAATCAGAACAATAACCGTTACAGCTTCACATGCGGATGGTGCGATTACAACGGCGACGGCTGGCCGGATTGCTACGTGGTGAACGATTTCGGCAGGAAGAACCTCTACCGCAACAGCGGGCATGGAACTTTCACTGACGTAGCCCGCGAGGCCGGCTTGGAGGACGTGGGAGCCGGCATGAGCGTGTGCTGGTGGGACTACGACAACGACGGCCGCCAGGACCTCTATGTGGCCGATATGTGGACGGCGGCCGGCGAGCGACTGAGTGCGCAGCCAGCGTTCGCAAACGGAGCCTCCACCGAGATTCGGGAGATGCTCCACAAACACGCTATGGGAAACTCGCTGTTTCATAATGACGGCAACGGTCACCTTTCGGACGCGACAGGCGCCTCTCGGGTCGGGATGGGCCGCTGGGCGTGGTCGAGCGACTCCTGGGACTTCGACCACGACGGCTATCCTGACCTCTACATCGCTAACGGAATGATCTCCGGCCCGAATCGGCGCGATCTTTCGAGTTTCTTTTGGCGCCAGGTCGTAGCGGAGACCCCGCTTAAAGCGGAGCCGACGCCGAAGTATGAGCAGGGCTGGAACGCCATCAACGAGCTGATTCGCGCGGACGGTACCTGGTCCGGCTACGAGAGAAACAACTTTTACGCCAATAATCGCGACGGAACCTTTTCCGACATCTCGGGGAGTGTTGGCCTTGATTTCATCGATGATAGCCGCGCCTTTGCGCTCGCGGATTTTGACCATGACGGCAGACTTGAAGTTTTCCTGAAGAATCGCAGCGGACCTCAACTGCGGGTCCTCAAAAACCAGTTGGCAAGCGCCGCCAACGCGATATCGTTCCGGCTGAAGGGCCACAAGAGCAATCGCGACGCCATCGGCGCCTCGATTACCGTCGAGGCCGGAAAGTTGCGGCAGGTGAAGTTCCTGCAAGCAGGCTCTGGGTTTCTTTCACAGCATTCCAAGGAAATTTTCTTTGGTCTTGGGTCGGAGCCGAGTCCAATCCGGGCAACGGTGCGCTGGCCGAGCGGTGCACTTCAGCAGTTTGAGAAGTTGTCCGCGGCACATCGTATCCTGATTGAAGAGGGCGTTGATGAATTTCACGCCGAGCCCTTTCGCAGCGTCGCCCGGACATCGAATCCTGACGCCATCTCAGTGGAGCAAGTGTCGCCGCCGTTGCCTTCCGCGGCTGAGACGTGGCTGCTGGCACCCCTCACAGCACCTGACTTTTCGCTTACAAGTGTCGACGGGCGTCCTTACACGCTTGCTGGTTTACGCGGCGGACCGGTGCTGCTCTACTTTTGGGCCATGAAGGCGCCGGCTGCCGCAGACCAGTTGAACGGATTGCAGCTGCGCCAAGCGAAGTGGGCGGCACAAGGCCTAAAGTTGTTGGCCCTCAATGTTGACGATTCCAGTCAGCCAGACCTGGTGAGTGCGTATGTTCGTGAACACAGGATTTCCTTCCCGGTGCTCCTCGGCTCGGAAGAAACCGTGGCGGTCTACAACATCATCTACCGCTACTTGTTTGACCGGCGGCGGGACTTAGGGATTCCCACGGCGTTCCTGGTTGACCCAAACGGCTCGATCGTCAAGGTCTATCAGGGTCCCGTGCCGCTTGAGACTGTGGAAAGTGATGCTCGTCAAGTTCCGGCGAGCGCGGCGGAGCGAATGGCGAAGGGGTTTCCCTTTCCTGGCGACTGGTACGCCGGCGAGTTCAGTCACAACCACTTCACCTACGCGCTCATTTTCCTGGAGCGGGGCTACTTCGATCAGGCGCTCACTTTCTGCCAGCTTGCACTGGAGAAGGATCCGAAGAGCGCTGAAGCGCATTACTTGCTGGGCATGGCGTATCTCAAGAAGGAGATGCCGAACGACGCGCGCGAAAACTTCGAACAGGCCCTCAAGTACCCGCCCGCTTATCCCGACACCTGGCCGAACGCCTGGAACAATCTGGGGATGCTGGCGGCACAGGCGGGTCGAGACGACGAAGCCCTCAAGGACCTTCAGGAGGCTATCCGGCAAAATCCCAATAACGTGATCGCACTCGATAACCTTGGCAGTGTTTACCGCCGTCAAGGCCGCTGGACGGAAGCGCAGACGGCGTTTGAGTCGGCCTTGAAGGCTGACCCCGAAGATGCTGACGCCAACTACGGTTTGGGCATGGTGTTTGCGCAGCAGAACAACAGCGAGCAGGCGTATCGATACCTCACCAAGGCATTGCAGATTCGCCCCGACTACCCCGACGCCCTAAACAACCTGGGCGTCCTCGAGGTGCGCAGCCAGCGGCTTGATGGGGCCGTCGAAACCCTCAACCGCTGCATTCGCGCCGCGCCTCAGTATGACCAGTGCTACATCAACCTCGCCAAGGTGTACGTGGTTCAAGGAGACCCCGTGAAGGCGAAGACCGTGCTCCAACAGCTCCTCAGCCAGCGTCCGGGCCACGCTCTCGCTCAGAAGATGCTGGAGGAGCTCGATCATTGACGGTCAAGGCAAAATAGGAAGTTCCTAATCTGAGCAAAGTAGGAAGTTCCGCCTTCTGCTTTTCGTGGGTGACGGAAGGAGCCCGTAAGCCTGCTCCGAAGCCATCCTCAGGAGTTGGTTCTCGCCTCGGCCTCATTCCACACCGTCTTCAAGCCGCGCTTGAGTGCAATGTTACCGATCCACGAGGCTCGCGCGGCCTCGAAGCCGACTTCGATGTTAGCGTTCGGCGCCTTGCGTGAGCGCATGCAATCGAGAAAGTTCGCGACGTGTTCGATGGTTCCGTCGTGCTGAGACCTGACGTGGACTTCGGGCGCCGGATAGAGTGCGCCATCCTGCCAGCGGGCTCCCTCGGGATAAACCAGGAGCTGCGCACGGTCAATCTTAAGGGTAGCCTTTGTGCCGCGAAACACAATGCCGCCGTCATCGATGCTGTTGCTCAGCGCACCCGTAAACGTCACCATGGTGTTTCCCGGGTACTCATAGCAGGCTGTAATGGTATCGGGACACTGCCACTTCATCAGGTAAAGATCTCCCGTGGTCGTCGCTGTCTGGGGGAGTGGCTGGCCGAGGTACCACTGAATTACGTCGATCCAGTGCGTGAGCAGATCAGTGAGAATGCCGCCACCAAAGTCCCAGAAGAATCTCCAATGAGCGAACTTCTCTTCAGTAAGAGGCTGCTCCGGCGCATCGCCCAACCACATTTTCCAGTCTAACTTCGATGCGTCCACGGCGTTCTTCTTCATCCAGCCACTATCCTCAAAGTAGTTCTGATACCAGTACGTGTGGACGAAAGTGATCTGACCCAGCATCCCGTCATCAACAAGCTGCTTCCCGAGAATCCAATGTGGCCAACTACGCTGCTGGGTGCCCGTCTGCACCAAGCGATTGCTTTCCTTCACCGCCTTCACCATTTCCACGCCTTCGGGGATGGAATGCATGATCGGCTTTTCACAGTAGGCATCCTTGCCGGCGTGCACGGCGTCGATAAGCACCTGCTTGTGCCAATGGTCCGGAGTGGCGATGAGAACCGCGTCTACGTCCTTGCGGTCGAGCACCTCGCGGTAGTCGGTGTGTACCTGCGCCTGGCTTCCTGCCACCTCCTGCGCGTGCAAGCGATGGGGTTCATAGACGTCGCAGACGGCCACGACCTCGACATCCGGGTTACCCTTGAACAATTTCATGTCGTAGGTTCCGCGCTCACCCGAGCCCAGCAGACCGAGCCGGATGCGATCGTTGGCGCCCAAGACTTTGGCCGGCGTTAATCCTCCAAATGCGGCCAGGCCCGCGCTCACTGCCGCGGCCTCTTTAAGGAATTCCCGTCGCGTGAGATCATCACTGTGCTTCTCCATTTCAGTACCTCTCCTCTTCTAGGTGTCAGGTGTCAGGTGCCAGGTGTCCAGGTGTTAGGTGTTAGCGTTTAGGGGCTGGCCATCAGGTCTGCTGTGCCTCTCGGGGTTCAGAACCCTAGGCTCTCGGTTCCGCGACGCGAGCTCTAGACCACGAAGCCTAAAAACTCTCACACCTGGCCTGCGACATCTGAAACACCCAGCCGCTCACACCCGACCTCCAACACCTATCACCTAACACCTGGCGCCTAACGCCTGGCACCTAACACCTGACACCTGGCACCTGACACCTGGCACCTCGCACCTGGCACCTAACACCTGGCACCGGAATCATATCACCACGGTCATGCTGGCGCCTCGTTGCCGATGCGTACCGGATCAAGCCGTGGAGCCAGCAGATGAATTACGGCCACGGCCACCAGGTAGGAGGTGCCGGCAATAAAGAATGGAACGCGGTAGCTGCCCGTCCACTGTAAAAGATATCCCACGATCTTCGCGATCAGCATGCCGCCGATGGCTCCGGCCATACCGCCAATGCCTACGACCGATCCGACGGCCCGCTTGGGAAACATGTCCGACGTCAAGGTGAAGAGATTGGCGGAAAATCCCTGATGGGCCGCGGTTGCAAGACCGATGAGCAGCACCGCCGTCCACAAGCTTTCGACGCGATAAACCAAAATCATCGGCAGCACGCAGACGGCACAAATGGCGAGCGCGGTCTTGCGCGCCACATTCACGGTCGCGCCGGCCTTGATGAGGTGAGAGGAAATCCAGCCTCCACTCACGCTACCTGCGTCCGAAATGAGGTAAATAACGACCAGAGGGAGCGGGATTTGCATCAGGTTCAGGCCGTGATCGCGTTGCAGGAAGTCCGGAACCCAGAAGAGGTAGAACCACCAGATGGGGTCCGTCAGAAACTTTCCCAGAATGAAGGCCCAAGCCTGGCGATGTGTCACAATGCTCAACCAAGCGATATGGCCAGGCTCCTCGGGCGGATCCTGCCGGATGTAATCGAGTTCGGCCTGCGAGCAACGCGGATGCTCCTCCGGCCTCCGGTACAGCGCAAGCCAGAAAATCAGCCACACAAAACCGAGACCGCCGGTGGTAAGGAAGGCTGCCCGCCAGCCTAGATGAATGGTGATCCAAGGGACGATCAGCGGCGTGACAATCGCGCCCAGACTGGTGCCCGCATTGAACAAGCCTGTGGCCAGGGCGCGTTCCCGGCGTGGGAACCATTCCGCCACGGCCTTGATGCTGGCCGGGAACACGCCACCTTCCCCCAACCCCAAGGCTGTGCGAGCCAGAATGAACTCGGTGAGCGAATGCGCGACGGCGTGCGCCATCGAGGCCAGGCTCCAGAACACCATGATTACCGCATACGCCTTGCGGGTTCCCAGGCGGTCCACCGCGCGGCCCACAGCCACCAGTGCAAGCGCGTAGGCTGCCTGGAAGGCGAACACCAGATTGCTGTAGTCGATCTCGTTCCAGCCCAGGTCGTGCTGCAAGGTCATTTTGAGAATGCCGAGAACCTGGCGATCCATGTAGTTCTTGGTGGTCCCGAACAGAAGAAGAGCGCAGATCACCCATCGAAAGCGTCCGACGGAAACCGCGCGTTCGGAGTAATCGGCGTCGCTCGGGTATTGGTCAGGTGATGGAGCGCGCGAAGACGAGGTTGCGGATGGCGGCGTCATGTAAGGCGGGCGCTGCGGCGCTCGTGAGATTCGTCTGGGCGCCGCCAAGGATTCGCCCCACAAACGTTAGCACAGAAATCGATACACGCACGCGGCATTTCGGGCGGTACGGGCGCGTCCAAGGCCTGTCATTCTGAACAACGCGACGAATCGCAGGATTTGGTCTCGGAAGCGTATGGTAAAACGCTGAAAGCTTGGTCGCCATGAAATGAAAATTTCCGGATTTTTAGTGGGAACAAGCCGACTCGCCTGACCCGACCCGAACCCCGGAGCCGCGGGCTGCGCTTTTCGGTTTCTCACTTTTCTTGCCAGCCGGTCCTTTGTTTTCAATAACCTAACGGTTTCGGTCGGTAATTTTGCTGCAGCGACCTGTTACTTGTCTAGTAATTATGTCATGCGAACTGTTCCCCCAAAGTCCCCGTCATAGCCTACTTTAATTGTCTCCACCTCGACGGTTCCTGGAGCACGATGACGTCAAGTATGACAAACGTTATCTGTGGGACTGAACGGTTTTGTCTGGGTTCGCCCTTTCAGGGCTTCGCGTGTGGTGGGGCTTGGCAGATCACCCCGGGCGTTGCCCAGGGCTTTGATAGGGCGGCCCTTCGGGCCTCAAGTGTACAAACCTTACGGCGAACTTCGTTCGCGGGCGAGCTTGGCTCGCGGATCTCTGCCTGGGGCTTGCGAAGAGGCCAGCGAAGTGTCCGCGGCCTGACTATGGCTGTTGGGGGCTACCCTGTTCGGCCTCGACACTGGCCGTCGCGCCGCCTACCACCGGGCTGCGCTCCTGGGTGCCGGATGCGCTTTCAGGTTTTGTGAAGTTGTTCACGATGAGCGAAACTCGCCGGTTGGAAGGATCCTCAGGGTGGTCCGCTACGCGCGGCCTCTGATCCGCGAAACCCCTTACCTGAGTCACCTGGTCCGGCCGCAGTCCCTGGTCCTGCATCAGCCGCCGGGCAGCGTTGGCGCGGTCCGCCGAGAGCTCCCAGTTCGAGTAGTTGCTGCGGCCCGAGTAAGGCTTGGAGTCTGTATGGCCTTCGATGGAAATCTTGTTGGGAAACGTTCCGAGCTGCTGCGCCAGAATGATCAACAAGTCTTTGCCGCTTTGGTTGAGCTCGGCGCTGCCCACGTCGAAGAAGGTTCCGTTCTTGGTTTCCAGCAGCTCGATTCGCAATCCTTCGGGGGTGATGGTGAACTCGATCTGGTTTTTGAGTTTGTCAAACTCGCTCATCTTTTGGATGGCCTTCTGCAGCGTCGCCTTGATGTCTTTGAGGTCGCCTTTGGAGAGCGAGAAGTTCTGACCCGTGCCCACCAAGTTGGTTCCGGCCGTTTTGGAAGAACCCTTCGGATCCCTGAAATAGCCCCCGATGGCTTGTTTCACGGTGTTGCTGGAGCTCATCAGCCATAGCACAATAAAGAGCGCCATCATGGCGGTGACGAAGTCGGCATAAGCCACCTTCCACGCGCCTCCGTGGTGGCCGGCGTGCCCGCCCTTCTTCTTGATGATGATCACTGGCCGTGCTGTTGACATGGGATCCTTAGTCTCGCTTAAGCGGCCGCGGCATCCGCTGCCGGCGCTGCTGACTGGTTCTTGCAATACTGCTCGGTCTCCTGGAAACTCGGACGGACGTGACCCGGCACCGCGCGCCGGCCGATTTCAATTGCCAGCACCGGCGAAGTCCCCTTAATAAAGGCCACCATGACCACTCGCATGACGTGGTAGTACGCCTGCTCTTCGTCGGCAGCCTTGGCCATGTTCGCAGCCATAGGTCCCACCAAGCCGTAGCACAGCAGGATTCCCAGGAAGGTGCCCACCAGAGCAGCAGCTACTTTGTGGCCTAGCTCCTCAGGCGGCCCGCCGAGGGCGCCCATGGTGATCACGACGCCAAGCACGGCCGCCACAATGCCGAGGCCGGGCAGCGAGTCTGCCATGCTGCTCAGCGACGCCACGGGCTGGCCGGAGTCATGGTGATGAACCTCCATGTCGAGTTCCATCATTTGGTCCACATCGAACGGGTCCACGCCTCCGCTGATGGCCATGCGTAAGGTGTCGCATACGAAGTCCCGCGCGTGATGATCCTCGAGGAAAGCCGGATACTTGGTGAGGATCTGGCTGCTGTCGGGGGTCTCGGTATCACTTTCAAGCGCCACCAGTCCCTCCCGGCGCGCCTTATTAAACAGCTCGTACAGCATCTTCAAGGAGTCCAGATACCACTCTTTGGTGAACTTCGATCCCTTGAACACGCCGCCGAGTCCCGCCCCGACCCCCTTCAAGATGTGAAGCGGGTTACCGATCAGCAGCGTACCCACCGCCGCCATGCCAATGATCAGCAACTCGGCAGGCTGCACCAGCACCAGGAGCTTGCCGTGCTCCATGAGATAGCCACCCAGGACGGCGCCGAAGACGACTACAATTCCGATAATTGCAAACATGACTCAGACCTCAACGAGTTTAGGTTTCCGTTCAAGAGTAATAACCGCGCAAGTGCCCCTCTCCTGGAGGCTCTCTTTCAAAGCGTTCTCTGCCCTCTGGACGAGTGATTCCGCAGTGTCAGTTTGCCGGACCGTAGCGCCGCCCATCGAAAGCGTGACGTGCAACTGGTCGCCCCACCAGCGAATGCCGGAATAGCCCACCATTTTCCTCAGGTGCTCTGCCGCCTCGGATAGCTCGCTCGTGCTGCACCAGGGCAGGACGGCTAGGAACCGCCGCTGGTTCCAGTGCCCGAGAAAGTCAGACGTGCGTAAGGTATCCTTCAAGGTCTGGCATACGACGCGCAAAATCGAGACCACCGCTTCCCAGCCGTACGTCGTCCTGAACTGCTCCAGACGATCAATCTCAATGCACAGTACGCTGAAGGGGATGGATTCCTTCGCAAAGGCGGCGATGTGTTCCTTAACGCAGGAGTGGGTATGCTCCTCAAGCGCCAAGCCGGTGACCTCGTCCAGGCAGGTGTGAACCGGGCGCTCCGACTCACAGTGCACCACTTCCCTGGCGAAGACGCGTTCATCGAAGCTTTCGGCGGCGCCAACGATGACGCCCGATTCGTCCCGGATGGGCACTGCTCGCAGCCAAACGGGAATCCGGTGCCCGGCCCGGTGCCGCATTTCAACGGCCGCCTCCCGGATCTTGCCGTCAACCGCCGTGCGAGCGAGTGGGCACAGAGCGCTGCAGAGGCCTGCTTCGCATTCGCCATCGTGCGCTAAAATCTTGTCGCGGCAGTAGCGCCCCACAACATCCTCGCGCAGATAGCCCGTGATTCTCTCCGCGCCATCGTTCCAGAAAACAATGGTCCCTTCACGATCAACCAGATAGACTCCGGTGTGCAGGCTATCCAAGACGGATCGAAAGATCGCGGGATTTTGAAATTCCGACATACAATGACTCCGCTTAGGTTATCGGCGGTCGTCCACGGACCTTTACCCAAACAAATTCCACGGGCGCGTATAGGGTCAGTCCGTTTCGCTGCGACGCACGGCATGTAAGTCATTTGTCATCTTGGAGGTAGAGGCGTTTCCGCCAGGACAACAGCCCTCCACCAGACAAATCGTGACTGGGACCGCCAGCGAGCTGTTAGCCAAAGATTTCGGCGAGGTTAAGGGTGAATCCCGGCAAGAGTTGGATTGGACCCGATTCAAACACCTGGACGCTCTCGTGGCCGCGATACAGGTAAGCGAGATGGGCTTCGGGGTAAATCACCAGCACCGTGGCGGTGCCGGCGTTCAGGTACTGCTGGACCTTGTGCATGAGATCGTCGGGGCGGTCCGACGGCGAGGCGACTTCCACGGCAAGGTCGGGAGCGATTTGCAGCCGTTTGTGGGGATCGATGTGCGCCAGCTTCTCGGCGCTGATGAAGGCAACATCCGGGCGGCGAACGGTATCCTCGGTCAACTGGAAGTCCGTCTCCATGGTGACTTGCCCGAGCCTGTGTTGCTTAACGAATTCCCGCAGACGGAAGGCAATTTCGTCTCGAACCTCGTTGTGAAATAACATCGGTGATGGCGACACGATCAGTTCCCCCTCACTGAGTTCGTAGCGGACGCCGTCGGGCTCATCAAGTACCGCGTATTGTTCGGCCGTCATCATCGCTTTCGTGCCCATGCGCACCTCCCTGGCCTACCGGAGTCAGCCAAGAATCTCGTCCAGATCGATCGTGAATCCGGGCAGGAGTTCGATCAGACCCTTCTCGAATACCTCGACCTTACCGTGACCGCGATAGAGGTAAGCGAGGTGAGCTTCGGGGTAAATCACCAGCACCGTGGCGGTGCCGGCGTTCAGGTACTGCTGGACCTTGTGCATGAGATCGTCGGGGCGGTCCGAAGGCGAGGCGACTTCCACGGCAAGGTCGGGAGCGATTTGCAAGCGTTTGTGGGGATCGATGTGCGCCAACTTTTCGGCGCTGATGAAGGCAACATCCGGGCGGCGAACGGTATCCTCGGTCAACTGGAAGTCCGTCTCCATGACGACTTCGCCGAGCCTGTTCTGATGGACGAAGCCGGTCAGTGGCAGGTTAATCCGGTTGGCGATCAGGTTATGAAATAACATCGGTGATGGCGACACGATCAGTTCCCCCTCGCTGAGTTCGCAGCGGACGCCATCGGGCTCATCAAGTGCCGCGTATTGTTCGGCCGTCATCATCGTCTTCGTGCCCATGCAACCTCCAGGACCCGACACCCTTCGCAGGCCTCGCGCCTAATGTCAGTATAGCCCCGCGCCGCTTGCGCGTGATACAAGCCACCCCCAAGTCCCCAAGTTGACCTGCAGGCGCCGTCCCACATAGGATAGCGCGTGGCATTTTGTGGGGCCGAGGGGTAAAGCGCACTACAGAAAAGGAGAATTAACCATGTGGAAAGAGTTTAAGACTTTCATTATGCGAGGCAACGTCATGGATATGGCGGTGGGCATCATCATCGGCGCGGCCTTCGGAAAGATCGTCACCTCGCTGGTGAACGACATCATTATGCCGCCCATTGGGATGATTATCGGCCGCGTTGACTTCTCCAGCCTCGTTCTTCCGCTGTCTCTAGAACACCTCCACGACACCATGGCTCAAGCCAAGGCAGACCACGTGGTGACCCTTAACTACGGTACCTTCCTGAATACGGTGATTGAGTTCCTCATCGTCGCGTTCGCTGTCTTCATGCTCATCAAGTGGGTAAACCGCATCCTGCCTAAGCCGGCCGCGGCGCCCACCACCAAGGAATGCGGCTATTGCAAAATGAATATCCCGATCGCCGCGACGCGCTGCCCCAATTGCACGTCGCAGCTCAGTGCGGCGTAGCAAGCGGCTAGTGACAGTTGAATTCAGACGCCGCCGGCGGTATGTTTCTGAATGGAGGCCCGATCTGTTAGTCGGGAACCGTACGATGATTCAAATAGCCGCAACCGCCCGACGCGTATCGATAACGATAGCACTCCTGCTGCTGGCCTCTGCGGTGTATGCAGTGGTTGCAGGCCCCCAGCTCCCAGACCCCGGAAAGGCACCCCTGAGCCGGGAACAGCAGATCCAATTGGGCTTCCAGACCGGCGCCCAGGTTTATCAGCAGATGCCGGTGCTGCCCGACAGCAGTCCGGAGACTCAGTATGTTCGGCAACTCGGGCAGAAACTGGTGGCCACCATTCCTCCTCAGCATTCGTGGCCGTTCGAATTTCACGTTATTCCGCAGAAAGAGATTAATGCTTTCGCACTGCCTGGCGGTCAGATGTTCGTGAACATCGGCACCATCACCGCAGCGTCGAATGAGGCAGAGCTCGCGGGCGTGATGTCGCACGAGATGTCCCACGTTTACATGCAGCACTCCGCTAAACAAGCCGGAAAGGAGAAAACGACGGCCGAGATCGCGGGCATTGCCGGAGCCATTCTGGGCGCCACCACGAAGGGAACGCTAGGTTCGCTGGCGCAGGAAGGCATCCAGTTTGGCGCACAGGGGATAATCCTAAAATACTCCCGCAGCGACGAGGCCCAGGCCGACGCGGTGGGTGCCATCATTATGTACAAGGCCGGTTACAACCCCCAGGCGTTGGCTGATTTCTTCAAGAAGCTCGCAGCCCAAGGTTCCGCTCCTCCACAGTTCTTGAGTGACCATCCCAACCCGGGAAACCGTGAGCTGGCGATCCAGAAAGAGATCGCACCCTGGCCGCCAAAGACTTACAGCACGGGCAGCGCCGCGTTCAATTCGGTGCATCAGCAAGCCACGGGGGTGAGGGCGTATTCGGGGCAGGAGATCGCGCAGGGAGCCAAGAGCGGCGAATGGGCAAAACTGAACAGGCAGAATGGGGCCTTCTTCAAGCCCGCAGCGGGGGCGGGGGTTGCTACTCCCGCTTTTGCTCAACCAACAGCCACGGCGGGGCCGGTCGGCCTGCAAAGTGTCTTGCCCAGTTCGCGGCTCGTCAACAGTGACTTGGGTGCCATGAAGATGGCGCGTCCCGACAACTGGCAACTGATGCCCCCCGCGAAAAACAGCCAGGGCATCAGAATTGCGCCTCCGGCGGGCGTCACCGGCAACGCTCTCGGCTATGGTGTAATGGTGAGCGGAGTGAGGGCGCAGAATGGGCAAGCCATGAACATCGATCAGCGGACGGCTGAGCTTGTGCGCGCCTTCCAGAGCAGCGGTGATTTTAGCCAGGTGGCCAAAGCCCAGCCCATTACTGTCTCGGGCGTTCAGGGCCGGTCAGTCATCATACAGTCCACATCACCCTTCCCTGATGCGAATGGCCAGCCCCAGAAAGAGCGCGACTGGCTGGTTACTGCTCCTCACCCGCGCGGAGCCCTGGTGTATTTCGTCTTTGTGGCGCCTCAATCCGAATTCGAGCGCTTCCGCCCAACCTTTGAGAGCATGTTGAGGAGCGTGCAGTTCGCACAGTAGACCCTTGTAACGCGCGCCAGGGCTTGCCCCGGCCAACGTCGACCCAAGGTTGGGAACCTGTGAAAAATACAGGCTGTAGCGGCGGTCTATGACCGCCGACCTTGTTCTTTCAACGACTTCGGCGCTCATCGAGCGCCGCTACAGCGAACTGCACCACTGGAGCTTTCCCCCAAGGCATCCTCTTTCCAAATTGCGCCTTCTCACGGTACGGTGACATACGGGGACCACTGCGAATTGCCCAACCGGGCGGGTGCGGGTTGGGCGCTCGTTGTGAGAATCAAGACATGCGCAAAGTTCTGCTTTTGGGCCTGACGTTGGCGGGCCTTTTTGACGCTCTTTATCTCCTCTGGGTGTATGCCTCCCCCTCGCACCCGCTGGTGTGCACGGGCATCGGCTGCGACGTGGTGAGGGCCAGCCACTATGCTCATCTGGCGGGCCGGCCTTTGCCCGTTTATGGCGTGTTGATGTACGCCGTCCTCTTGGTGGCAGTGCTCACTCAGGGCTGGCTTGTTTCACCCGGCGCACGGCGGCTGGCGCGACTGGCTACCGTGCTCATCTCCGGCGCCGGCTTCGCATTTTCCATTTACCTCACGGGGCTTGAAGCCTTTGTGATTCACGCCTATTGCGCCTGGTGCCTGGGCTCCGCCGCCATCGTTACGCTCATCTTTGTGGTGGCTCTTGTGGACCTTCGAGCCGCCGATCCCCCGGGCGATCAGACGTCTCGCTCCGCCTTGCGCCGGCAATTTGCGCTGGTGCTGGCGGTGATGGTTGTGACGGGAGTGCTTGCCTTCCGCTATCTCAGCAGCCGCCCGGAGCTGCCGGTGCTGCCGCAGGTCTCGGCCGCGACACTCGACGAACATCTGGTGCGGCCGGATAGCCACGCCGTCGGCAGTCCCAACGCGCGCCTCACGGTGGTGGAGTTCGGAGACTTTGAGTGTCCCATGTGTGGCAGTGCCCAGCCCATGGTTCAGCAGATGCTCGACAAGTACGGGAACCAGGTTCGCTACGTCTTTCGCCAGTTTCCCCTCAATGACATTCACCCTTATGCTCAGACGGCGGCCGAGGCCAGCGAGTGCGCGGCAGAGCAAGGCAAGTTCTGGGAGATCGAGCGAAAGTTTTACCAGGAGCAGGCGGACCTTACCGAACAGGCGCTCGATCGCTACGCCGCTGAGATTGGGTTGAATGTGAAGCAGATGGACCAGTGCCTGATGGACGGTACCGTGAGGGCGCGCGTCCAGCAGGACATCGATGACGGAAAGGCCGTAGGCGTTCAAGCCACGCCGACCTTTTTCATAGGGCACCAGAAGTTGGTGGGACTCACTCAATACACACAACTTAGCCAATTAATCGACGCGCAGCTCGCCGGCAAGGCGCCGGCCCTGCAAGCGTCCACGGGATCTTCCTCCACGCCTGCAACAGCGAGCGGAACTGCCAGCAACGACGCATCCGGTGGCGGTCTCGGTGCTTTTGGAAGTTCTGATGGCAACCCGTTTGGGAGCTCGCCAAGCGCCGAACTGGCCTGCACCGCCGACGAGGCTAAAAAGCAGCAGCCTGCGCTGATCCATACACCCGACGTGCAGCAACTCTCTCAATCTGCCTCGAAGCCGGTGTTTATTGACGTCCGTCCGGCAAGCCAATTTGCCGCGGGGCACCTTCCTGGCGCATTGAGCATCCCGGTGGACCAGATCGAGCCACGCGCGGCGGCTCTGCCCAAGGACAAGATCCTGGTGCTGTACGAAAGCGGCAAATCCGGGGCAGCCACCTCCGATGTCTGTGCTGTAAGCCGCGCCGGGGCCCGCGTCCTGCTGGCCAGCGGCTTCAACTACGACCGGGTAAAGGTTTATCAGGATGGTTTGGCCGGTTGGGAAAAGGCCGGAATGCCGGTGGCCAAGTAGCCGGAACACGGGGTTCGGTTTTCGGTGTTCGGGTTTCGGGACTCGGGGCTGGGGACTCGGGTCTCGTGGGGAAGAGAGACCCCAAACCGAGAGTGAAGCCCTATGCACGCTAAAGGCAGTTGCAATCCGAGGCAGCAGTTCCGAAAACCGAACCTCGAAAACCGAACCCCGGATCACGACTCGCGAGTCCCGAGCCCCGAGTCCCGATAAGAGTATGGGAACCTTCCTCGACAAAATCCTTGTGGAGAAGCGCGCCGCAGTCGCGGCGGCCAAGCACGCGACTCCGCTCGGCCGCATCCGGGAATTAGCCCAACAGCAGCGTGACCCGTCTCTCCACCGTCGCGATTTCGCTGCCGCCCTCTCGCGGCAAGGTCTCGGCGTGATCGCGGAATTGAAGCAGGCCTCGCCCTCGCGCGGGCTGCTTTGTTCCAATTATCGTCCCGCCGAGATCGCCGAAGGATACGAGAAGGCGGGCGCCATCGCCCTTTCCGTGCTGACGGAGCAGCAGTTCTTTCTTGGCTCGCTTGACCATCTGGATGCCGTCCGCCAAGCCACCAAGCTGCCCGTCCTTCGCAAGGACTTCATCGTCGACGAGTATCAGGTGCATGAGTCGGTGGCTGCCGGCGCGGACGCCCTACTGCTGATCGTGGCCGCGTTGGAGGATAAGAACCTTTGCTCGCTCATCGAGCTATCGAAGGGGCTGCAAATCGCCGCCCTCGTCGAAGTGCACAATGAGGTGGAAGTTGACCGTGCGATGGGAGCGGGAGCTCACATCATTGGCGTCAACAACCGCGACCTGCGGACCTTTGAAGTGGACCTCGAAACCTCGCTGCGCCTGCGCGCGCGCATTCCCCGAGGGTGTGTCACCGTGAGTGAAAGCGGCATCGGCACCGCTGCTGATCTCGAGCGGTTGCGAGACGCGGGCTTTGACGCCGTGCTGATCGGGGAGCGGCTCATTACGCAACCGGACCCCGGAAAAGCGCTCGCGGAGCTGCTGGGGCGGCCAGGATCAAGAGCCGGAATTCAGGAGTTGGAAGTCAGGAGTTGGGAGTCAGAAGGTGGAAGTCAGAAGTAAAAAGTCAGAAGCCAGAGGTACTGTCCTAATTTGACCTGTAACGCCGGCTTCCAGCCGGCAGATAGCCGCCAAGATGGCAACGCTACGTTTAAATTAGGACAGCACCAAGCCAAGTCGACGAAACCAGGATCTTATCATTCGGACCTGCGAGGATTGCGAGCCCGGCAGCCAGGGCGAGGAAAACGAGGACCTGGGAACGGTGGAGAGTCGGCCGGAGTCGCAAGTGCTAGGAACCAAGAAAGGCCAATAAGCTATTGATAAATAATGATTTGTATGAATTTTGACGGGAGCAAGACTTGCACCCCCCCCACCCCTATGGTGTTATCGAAACGAACCCAAAACCATAACGTATTGTTGTTGTTGAATTTATGTTACAAGAAAGCCGTCTCTGGCCATACCAGTCTAAAAAACGAACCCAAAACACTTAAGCTTAAGATTCAATGAGAGATAACATTGAAAAAACGGCCAAATTGCGATTACAAAACGAACCCAAACGAACCCGACTTAGGCCACTCTCGAACGAGGTAAACCAGCAAACGAACCCAACGAACCCACGAAACGAACCCAGGATGGCTTTTGACTCTCAAATTGATCGCGGCGATGGCCATTATGATTCCACAATCAGTAGCAATATCCTATTTCTGGAATTCAATCGCAGTGGCAATGGGCCTACGTTGACAACACACTGAAAACACGATGACTATTGGCCTGCGAGGCATGTTACACTGGCAGTCAGCGTGCACACGTGGCTGGAGGCGATTTCTGCCCGGAGGGGGTAACACCGAAGTCGGCCTATGGCGCCCAAGCCCAGTCTTCGCTTTGCCACGGTTGTAGTGACTCTGTTGAGCCTTGGGCTCGCGGTGTACGGGTACCTGAGCATCCGTCAGCAGATCAGCTACCGACTGCCCAGTGACGGTGTGTCGTGGGTAGACTCAGCAGCCGGAGTGCGGGCATGGCGGATCACCCGCGGCAGCGCGGGGGCGGCGGCGGGCGTCCGCGAAGGCGACGTTCTGAAGGCGATCGATGGATCGCCCGCCTCGAAGGCGGACGAAGTTGCCCGAGCCGTCTACGAAGCGGGCATCGGAGCGAAGCTCGGGTATGAACTCGATCGTGACGGCCGGTCGATCGAAGCGCAAATCACCATTGAGCCGGAGCACGATCCCTACTCGCTTCGGGGTTACCTCGATGCGGTAGGGCTGATTTACCTTTTCATCGGGGCCTTCATTCTGCTGCGGCGGTGGGAAGCCCCAAAATCGTGGCACTTCTACCTGTTCTGCCTCACCTCTTTTGTCCTGTATTGTTTCCACTACACGGGGAAACTCAATTCTTTTGATCAGACGGTTTACTGGTTCAACGTCGCCGCTGGCCTGCTGCAGCCCGCGATTTTCCTGCACTTCTGCCTGACATTTCCCAAGCCCCTTCCCGCGCTGCGGCAGCGGCGATGGTGGCTCGTCCTGGTGTATGTGCCTGCTGCCTTGCTGGGTATGTTTTATCTGCTGGCAGTGAGGGGTCCGTTCGACGCCGTGCGAGAAGCGCTCTGGCTGGCGGATCGTGCCGGCAGTTTGTATCTCGCCGCATTCTTCATCCTGGGCGGTATCGTTCTGGAGCGGTCCTACCGCCAAAGCCGCACGCCCCTGCGCAGACAGCAATTGAAGTGGGTGACGCGCGGCACCTACGTGGCGATTGTGCCGTTCGCCGCGCTCTACGCCATCCCTTATTTCCTGGGCTTCAGCCCGGCCCCTTGGATGAAGCTTTCGGCGCTGACACTGATCCTGCTTCCCCTCACCTTTGGCTACGCTCTCATCCGCTACCGGTTGATGGATGTGGACATCATCTTCCGCCGTGGAATTGCCTACACGTTGGCTACGGCTGTGATCGTGGGCGGCTATTTCGCGGTGCTCGGCCTATTTGCCGATTTTTTCCGGAGTCGGGTACACGATCTCGGACGCGGCGGCTGGATTCTGGCGTTGATGGTGACGGCGGTGGTCTTTCAGCCCTTCGTGAACTGGATTCAGGCCCGCATCAACCGCTTTTTCAACCCGGAACGATATGACTACCGCCAGACGCTGCTGCAATTCGCCCGGCAGCTCACTTCCGAGCTGCGGGTGAACCGGCTGCTCGACCAGGTTACCGAAAGGCTGGCGGAGACGCTGGGTGTGGAACGAGTCGTTGTAATCCTGGCCTCCGAGGACGGTCAGTTGAGCCTGGCCGCGGCGCACGGCACCACGGCGCCCGAATCCCCCGATTTCAGTTTCCTGCACTCGTCGAATACCGAGCTTGCCAAGGGCTACCTGTTCTTTGAGACGGTCCGGCGCGTCCTGGGCGTATCGCCTGGCGCACAGGCCACCATCGAACAGCTTGACCTGCATTACTACTTGCCCTTCAAGATCAAGGACCGCACGCTGGGTTATCTCGGTTTGGGAAAGACGCGCCAAGGAGGCTATCTCTCGAGTGAGGACGTCGACTTGCTCAAAACGATTACCGGCTACGTCAGCATCGCACTCGAAAACGCGCGGCTCTACGAATCGGTCGAGCGGCAGGCTGCGGAGCAGCGGGCGCTGCGCGACTTCAGCGAGAGCATCATCGAGTCCATTAGCGCGGGCGTGCTCTCACTGAACCTCGAGGGCAGAATCGAGTCCTGGAACTCGGCCATGGAGCAGCTTTACGGCCTCAAGCGCTCTGAGGCGGTGGGCCGGCCGTTGAGCGAGGTCTTCCCGCCGGAGCTGCTGGATGAGATCCCGGCAAGCGGGGAAGAGCGCGAGGCCCGCTCCCTTTATAAGTTCCGTCTCACCACAGCAGCCGGCCGCAGTCTGGTGGTGAACGTTTCGGCCACGCCGCTCGCCGATTTGACCGGCAAGGTGATCGGCGGTCTGCTGATTTTCAATGACCTCACGGAGCGAGTGAGTTTGGAAGATCAACTGATCCAGGCGGACAAGCTGTCTTCTATCGGTCTGCTGGCCGCGGGTGTCGCGCACGAGGTGAATACACCACTGGCGGTTATCGCATCCCAAGGACAGATGCTGATGCGGCAGGCGCCACCGGATGACCCGCGCTGGCGCACGCTCGAAAAGATCGTGAAGCAGGCCTTCCGGGCCTCCGAGATTGTTAACAGCCTGCTGAAGTTTTCGCGCGTCAGCGGAAGCGAGTTTACCGAGATCGATTTGAACAAGGTGATTCAGGAAACCGTCTCGCTGGTCGAGCCCATGCTGAAGACGTCAAAGGTGTCCCTGAACCTGCAACTCGCTTCGGAACTTCCTCAAGTGTGGGGCAACGCCGGCAAGCTGCAGCAGGTGTTCATGAATCTGGTGGTGAACGCGCGCGACGCCATGCCGAGGGGCGGCGAACTGACGATGGTGACCGAGCGCGAGAACGGTGTGGTGCGCGTCGAGGTGTGTGACACCGGCCTCGGCATCGCGCCCGATCACCTGACGAAAATCTTCGATCCTTTTTTCACCACCAAGGCCAAAAGCCGGGGTACCGGGCTGGGCCTGGCGGTCAGCTATGGCATTATCCGCGAGCACTCCGGCAACGTGGTTGTCGAAAGCCAGCCGGGCCGCGGCAGCACGTTTCGCCTGGAATTCCCGGCGTTGAGAAAGACCGTCCATGCCCTCTAAGCCATCCATTCTGATCGTCGATGATGAACCCGAGGTTCGCGAGAGCCTCGAAGAGCTCCTGGGGTCAGAGGGCTACAGCCTGGACTCGGCGCGCACCGCCGAGGAGGGTTTGAAATGCCTCGATGACCGCTTGTATGACCTGGCCCTGGTTGACGTCAACCTGCCGGACGGAAGCGGCCTGGACGTGCTCAAAAGCCTCAAGCGCGAAAGCCCCGATACCGGCGTCATCATGATTACCGCCTACGACTCCAGCCAAACGGCCTTCCAGGCTTCCAAAGAAGGGGCGGAGAGCTACGTTACCAAGCCTTGGGACAATGAGAAATTGCTGCTGGAAGTGCGCAATCTGCTGGATAAGACGCGGCTGAAGGAAGAGAACGTCCAGTTGCGGCGCGCCCTGAAGCGCTTCGGCCTGCCGGGTATTGTGGGCAAGAGCGAGGCCATGCAGAAGGTTTTCGACCTCATCACCCAGGTGGCGCGCAGCCGCGCCACGGTGCTAATCCACGGCGAGAGCGGAACGGGAAAGGAGCTGGTGGCCAAGACCATCCATGCCACCAGCCCGCGGGCGGATCGTCCCTTCGTGCCGGTCAACACCGGCTCCTTGCCCACGGACCTGCTCGAAAGTACGCTGTTCGGCCACGTCAAGGGAGCTTTTACCTCGGCAGTAGCCTCCAAGCGTGGGCTATTTGAGATCGCCGATCAGGGCACCATTTTCTTCGACGAGATCGGCACGGTCGGCGTTGAGACCCAGGCCAAGCTTCTGCGCGTGATTCAGGAACGCGAGTTTATGCGCCTGGGCGGTACCGAAACCATCAAGGTGGACGTGCGCATCCTGGCCGCCACCAATGACGATTTAAGACGACTGGTGCAGGAAAACAAATTTCGAGAAGATCTCTTCTACCGGCTGAATGTCATCTCACTCCGCTTGCCGCCTCTGCGCGAACGCCGCGAAGACATTCCCGCGCTGCTGGAGCACTTCCTCGCGCGCTTCAGCAAAGAGAACGGCCGCAGCGAAATGCACTTTTCGCCCGAGGCTCTCAAGCTGCTCATGGATTACGATTGGCCGGGCAACGTGCGCGAACTCGAAAACGCCGTGGAACGCGCCGTGGTGTTGGCTGCAGGAAACGTGCTCGAACCCGGAGTCCTGCCCGAGCAGATTTCGGTTGGCGCCAGCCAACGGACCGTCGCGCCGGCGTTTGAAGACATCAACGGACGGTCGCTGTTTGAGATCACCGAAAGCTACGAGCGGCGCCTGATCCTGGAAACGCTGGCCCGCAGCAATTGGAGCCAGACGGAAGCCGCCGAGCGCCTCCGCATTCCCCTTTCAACTCTCAATCAGAAGATCAAGCGGCTGCAAATCGATCCCAAGCGGCGCCGCGCCTCCGAGCAGGAATAGCGTTTTTCACTCGCAGCTAACCTGCATTTCTCACCAGGGTTCGAAAAAGGGCGGGGCTTCAGCCTCGCCGTTACAACGTTCGTCAGGTATTTGACGTGTTCCGCTTTCGGTGCAGCTTGCCACCGGCAAGCTGCACCGAAAGCGGAACACAAAAGGCGCGGTTTCACGGCATTCGGCGGGGCTGAGCCCCGCCCTTTTTCGAATCCTGGTGAGAAATGCAGGCTAACCGACGCGAGCACGCCGGCAGCTCGGGCGAGACGCCCGAGCTCCCCGGTTTGTCACTGGGTGGGGCTGACCCGATTGAGAATATCTTGTGCGCGGGTTTGCGCGACGTGCATGAAGCGCGAGTTGCTGCAGATTTCCTGGAGCGAAGGAACCATCAGTTGGGGATCGACCAGTTCGTTGTGATTCAGCGCGATCTGGATGGCCAGTAGGTCCTGGGGAAGGCTCAGCGGATCATACTTGATGGCGTACTCCAGCAGATCGATCTGCTCTTCCACATTGGCCACGCCTTCGAACAGATCCACCAAGTCGCGCCCGGCGCGGTCCTGAGTAAAGTTGAACTCCACCTGATTTTTCTCGTCGCCGTTCTCATAAGTCAGCGTCTTGCGTCCGAGATTGGCTACCTTCTTGTGGCTGTCGAGGTCGACCGACTTGAAGTAGCGGAGCTGGGCGGCCAGCGCGAACAGGCGCTCGGTGGTGGCCGGAGAAAGCCTCAATGCGCGCGGATGGTCGGGCTCATTAAGGTGGCGCCCGACGTAACTGCCCGAGCCATCGGCGTTCACGCTCACGGCCAAATACTCGGGAGAGCTACCGGCGAGCGTGCGCGTGTAAGTCATCCGCGCGCTTGCGGTGGACGCTTGGGAAGCGTCCGCACCGGCATCCTGGGCGCTTAAAATGCGGCGATGCGGAGCGGCCAGCGGTCGAGCGGTGAGAGGCACAAACGTTGCGAGCGACAGTGAGACAAACAGCAGCGCCAGAGCCTGTCGAGCCAAGGCCCGGAAAGCCGGCGCGGCCCGCCGCGACCGACGAATCTCTGTTGCCAGGGAGCCTCGACAACCGGCGAACGCGGTTCTCGTCGGCCAGGAGGAATTGGGCATCATCTCGCTTCAGTCAGCGCGTGCATCTCGGCTTCTTCGATGTCGAAGTTGGCGTAAACGTGCTGCACGTCGTCGTGGTCTTCGAGTTCTTCCATCAGGCGCAGCATCTGACTGGCTTCCTTGCCATTCAGCTTTACGTAAGTCTGGGGAATCATCGAGACCTCGGCCGCAGCCGGCGTAATGCCAGCACCCTTGAGCTTCTCCACCACCTGATGGAACTCCGACGGTGGGCTGAAGACTTCCCAATTCCCTCCGTCTTCCGTCATATCCTCGGCGCCCGCTTCCGTCACCAGTTCCAGCAGCGAACCCTCATCAGCCTTGTCTTTCTCCACCACGACGTAACCCTTCTTGTTGAACATCCAGGCCACACAGCCGTTGGCGCCCAGATTCCCGCCATGCTTCGAGAGAATATGCCGGATCTCCGAAAGCGTTCGGTTCTTGTTATCGGTCGTAATCTCCATGATCAGCGCTACGCCGCCCGGACCGTAGCCTTCGTACACGGCTTCTTCGTAGGTGCTGCCTGGAAGTTCGCCCGTGCCCTTCTGGACGGCGCGCTTGATGTTGTCGGCAGGCATGTTCTCAGCCTTCGCCGCGGCAATGGCCGTGCGCAAGCGCGGATTCGAGTCCGGATCGCCGCCGTTCCTGGCCGCGATGGTGATCTCCTTGATGAGCTTGGTGAAGATCTTTCCGCGCTTGGCGTCAAGAGCGCCCTTTTTGTGCTTAATCGTGGCCCATTTGGAATGGCCTGACATAGGCTTTGTCCTTTCAGCAGGCGGCCGCCACAGGGCCTGAAAGTATGGCCTCGAAACGCCGCACCGTACTGAGGTTAGTTTACAATGTTAGCACAAGCCCATGCCGCAAACCACGGCCTGAAGAGAGTGGGTGAAAACTTGAACCTCGTGCTGTAGCGGCGGTGTCCTCACCGCCGTATTCCGGGCGCGGCGATGGGACATCGCCGCTACAGCACAGCTTTCACGCGGACTCTAAAGGAGCTGATGCTGGCTGGGGAGCGGCGCGGCATGCTCGGCGTCAGCCGGTCTTCGAGGTGAATGGCCTCAACAGTTGATCCACCAGCGACAGGGGCAGGCCGACCACATTGGAGTAGCTGCCGTCGATGCGGGTTACGAATCGCGATGCGATTCCTTGGATGGCGTAAGCGCCGGCTTTATCCATAGGCTCGCCGCTCGAGGCATAAGCGCGGATCTCTTGCTCGCTGACGTCTCTGAACCACACCTCAGTGCTCGCGTGCTCGACGCCGTGGATGCGGTCCGGCGCTTCCACCACGCAGACCCCAGTGAGAACCCGATGGCTGCGGCCGGAAAGTCGCCGCAGCATGCGGGCCGCGTCGTCTGCGTCCAAAGGCTTGCCGAGGATTTCACCGTTCACCACCACCGCGGTGTCCGCGCCCAGGACAACGCTACCGCGCGGCGCACATGCAGCCACCTGCGAGGCCTTTGCCACAGCCAGGCGGCGCACGAATGTCTCAGGCGCTTCGCCCGGCAGCACCTCTTCGGGCACCGTGCTCGGCACGACGTCGAATTCAAACCCTACGTTCTCGAGGAGCTCGCGGCGACGAGGTGAGTTGGAAGCGAGGATGAAGCGTATGCCATGCATCCTGGTGGCTAGGGCGCACTTCTCATCAAGATCCGAAAAGGGCGGCACTTCGGCTCCGCCGCCGAAACGTCCGTCGGATATTTTACGTCTTCGGCTCTCGGCGCAGTTTCGGAGTGCGGCAGCTTGCTGCCGCTTTGGTGAGGCCAGCTTGCTGGCCGGTCTCTGGCTTCGAACGCCCAGGGTGGCCGCGAGCAAGCTCGCGAGACGAAAGCGGCAGCAAGCTGCCGCACTCCAAAGCTGCGCCGAGAGCTGGACACCAAGAGTACAGATCGCAGGATCGGCGGGGCTGAAGCGTGCTCTTTTCGAATGCCGGCGAGAAATGCCGAGTTACACAATCTCCTCCCGCTCGGCGTCCCAGCACACCGTCCGCTTCTCTCGATAGGAGCGGTTGGCCATCTGGCAGGCGATGGCGGAGCGATATCCAATCTCAAACGGACAGTTGGGTTCCTTGCGGCTGCGTACGCAGTCGAAGAAGTTCTGCATATGTTCCACGGTGGTATCGGACTTGCCCACGATGTCCGGCGTAGCGCCGCCCTGCGCACCTTGCGGGGCGGTCTCCGCGTCCGGAGCGTGGCGGTGGCCATGGAGATCCTGAGCGACGTAGCGGACCCTGTCGTCACCCCGCAAGAGCGTACCTTTGTTGCCCAACAGGAGGTCGTCCGTGGAGCCGTAGTAACGGTTGCCGAAGCCGGAGCTCCAACTGAAAAGCAGGTTCTCAGGCTGGTCCATGGCCACACTCATGGTGTCGGGCACTTGCATGTCCGGCGAAAGATAATTGGCGCCGGCCATGGTCACGCTGCGCGGCACATTCAGTCCCAGCACCTTGTACCAGAAACCCACCTGGTGAACCATGTTCTCGAAGACGTTCCCGCCCGAGTAGTCCCAATAGAAGCGCCAGTTTATGACGCGATTGGGATCGAAGTCGTGCGGCGCAGCCTCGCCCTGGAACATCGCCCAATCCACGTGCTGCGGGTCGCAATCGGCCGGCAGCGGCCGCCTCCAGCCTCCGTAAGGCGCGTTGCGATACATGTGCGTGTGAATGGCCGTGACCACGCCGGTGCGATCCGGGCTGATGAGAGACTTCGTCTGTTCAAACGTGGCGCTGCTGGTGGACTGGATGCCCACCTGAACCACGCGGCCTGAGCCCTCGAACGCGCGTCGCATGCGGCGGGCATGGTCAGGATTGAAGGCCATGGTCTTTTCCTGATACACGTCCTTTCCGGCCTGGAGAGCAGGAACAAAGTTCAGCGCGTGCTGGTGCTGCGGCGTCGCGATCAGCACGGCGTCGAGGCTCTTGTCATCCAGCAGCTCGCGAAAGTCGCGGCACGTTTTCACCTGCGGAGCGATGCTCTTGGCTTCGTCGAGCCGCCGCGTGTAAACGTCGGCCACGGCGACGGGCTCCACATTCGTACACTTGAGGGCCGCCTTGAAATCCTCCTGCCCGCGGCCACCACAGCCGATCAGCCCGAAGCGCACGCGATCATTGGCGCCGAGCACACGGGCCGAAGGGTACATTCCGCCAGCGGCTGCGGCGGCCGCACCTCCAACAACCTGACCTATGAATTCACGACGAGTGGACATAAACACCTCCGCAGAGGGACTATTTGCGGTGTGACGCAGAACCTGCCCGCAGGTCTGGGGTGTACGGCGGTGCGCCAGATCATGACTGAATGATGCCCCACGGGGCGGCCAGGGTCAAGCCGTCGCGCTCTTGCGCTCCTCCTCGATTACGCGGCGCTCCTCATCGGTGATTCCGTATAGTTCGTATACCACCCCGTCAATCTCCTCATCGGTAGCAGCGACCTCGCGTTCCACACGAGCCAGTTCCAATGGCGCGAGCTTGCCCGAGTGCCTCTTTCGGCTTAGTTCCAACATGCGGTTGACGAGAGCCACGATTCTGTCGTGTTGCGACTTCTCCCTGAGAATGGAATTGTCGATTGCGTAGATTGGAAGGTGGCGAATGAAGCGCGCCTCGTAGCTGTAATATCCGCCCCGCATCTGGCCGGCCGTCTGCCGTATGAACCATTCGAGAAGCCTGCTGTTGAGTAGCCCGAGGACGTATTCACGCGAGTGCTCCGGTAGTACCAACACTCCATAACCGCCTGCAACGCCTCCCGTGAAGAAGGCGTCGCCGATCGGGTCCAATGAGAAGGACGCTCGGGCTGCAATGTCCGGAGTAAATATCTTCGGCAGCGGCATGACGTCCAGGGCTTGACTGCGCCCGAATGCATACCAATCTGGGACGCGCAGGTTGCCGCCCTCTCGGCCCTCCAGGTATGGCCTGTTCTCTAAGAGGTATTCCCACGTCTTGGGATACCTCGACTTCATCACCTTTTCGGGAACTAGGCAGGCCGCTCGATCGCCATCCGTTGCATATGGAAACAGGATTAGCCGTTTCGTACGCGTTAGGCAATAGCGTTTGCTGTCTCCGCCCTTCACCAGAGGGTGGAGAAGACCTGATTCCAACCAATAGTCACACTCCTTTTGGTGCGAGTAAACCTTCACCAGCGTTGGTTTGCGTTCCGCCTCGTCCACGATGTACACCTTGTCCGCGCTAGTCTTGATGCCCTGAAAAATGCGGCTAGTAATGTCCTCCAGCTTCACTGGCATGCCCTTCAACTTGTCGAGAAGCGCACTGCCTTGACCAACCGTGAAGTTCCATTCTAAGGAGCCCACCGAAGCCGCGGCGACTACGCCTTCCTTCGCCTTGCTTGTGGTCCGCCACTCATCTAGATCATCTACCCTTGTGTACTCGAACTTCTTGCACCCCGACTTTCTCAGAAACAGTAGGCATGTGTAGTTCGTGGCGCCCTCGAATACCTGCTGGTCGCCGAAATGAACAATTCGGCTCAAGTGTTTCCCTTTCGCGATTAGAGCGCGAAGGGGTTCACCATACTTGGCGTTGAAGAACTTGTGCGGCAGAATGAACCCCAAAGTGCCGTCCTTTTTGAGCAGGCTTAAGCCTTTCTCCACAAAAACCACGTAAATGTCGTAATTGCCGGAGCTCGCCGCCTTGTATCGCTGCTTGTAGAATTCGACCTCGAATGGAGCCCACTGCTGCAGGGTCTGCACTCGAATGTAGGGTGGGTTTCCGACGACGGCGTCAAACCCGCCCGCCTTCATGATCTCCGGAAAAGCCGTTTGCCAGTTAAAGGCGTTGATGCGGTCCTTCTCCGCCTCCGCGAAGAGCGCTCCTTGCTCGTCAACTTCCGGCCCGATCAGCGAGTTGCCGCACATGATGTTGTACTTAAGCTCGGGAAGCAGATGCTGCTTCGGCGGAAGTTGCGACTTCTCGCCTTCCAGCGCCTTGAGGTAAAGACTCATCATGGTGATCTCAACAGCTTGCGGGTCAATATCGACGCCATAGAGGTTGTTTCGTAGAATCCTGGCCTTGCGAGTCACCGAAAGCTGAGCCTGGCCGCTTTCGTCTCGCGTCAGATCTGGAAACAAGGGGTGAACCCGCGCTTCCTTCGGATGCTCGGAGAGGTAACGCACGTGGTAGTCGATCAAGTATTGAAAGGCTCCAATCAGGAACGACCCTGAGCCGCACGCGGGATCGAGGATACGCATTTTTTCGATCTGCTTTGGCGTCTTGCCTTCGATGAGGGGGCCGACTGTCTCTTTAACGATGTAGTCCACGATGTATTTGGGAGTGTAGTAGACCCCGCCAGCGTGGCGGACCTCGGGCTTCTCTTCTACACGCACCTGCTTGGCCGTGGGCCGGATGGTGTTGCCCAAATAACGCTCGTAGATGGAGCCCAGAAGCTCTACGCCGATGACATCAAAGCGGTATGGGCTCTTGGGCGGGTAAAGACGCTCAATGATGCGCGCCAGGGTCTCCGAGTCAACTTTTATTGCTTCCAGCAGCTGGTTCGGCTTGAAGATCTCGCCGTTGAAGTCTTCGTTGATCTTTTCAAACAGGGGATGCAGCCAGTCAAAAATTGAGAACTTGCCGCCCCGTGCCTTCCACTCATCCACGGCGTCCGCCAATTGGCGCTTCTCAATGATTCGACGGTCCTCGGCGATGCGGATAAAAACGATCCGGTCGAGCAAGCGCTGTACAGCCTCGTTCAACTGCTTGGCGGTGAGGTTAGGATTGTTTTTGTAGATATCTTTTGCAAGATCGGCGCGCCAGCCCGTCATTTCCTCAAGGAACGCCTCATCGACAGGAATGCGCAGGCGCCGCGTGCGGCGATCGCGCGGCAGCATGGCGTCGAGCGAGCCAGCTAGGACACGATCTTTCGAGAACTCCCACAGTTTCTCAGCGTTGTCGAAGTATTCGGTGTAGCCCAGTTTGATCAGAAGCCCTTCGTCCGGCGTGCGCTCGTCGGGCCGAATCGACGCATCGTAGAAACGGAATTCGGCGAAGTTGGTCAGGATCACAAAAAAAACCTGCTTCGTGCTCCAAGCGTAGCTCTTCGCCTGCAGAATATGCTTCGCGGCACTCAGGGGTTCGGATGGGGCCTTTGCTTCTACGAAAAACTTAGTCTGCCCGTCAATACGAAAGCTGTAGTCCGGGCGTCCCGTCGTCTCGCTTTCGCCCTTCTCAACAGTGACCTCCCGGAGGTCGTGGCGCAACCCGGCCCGATTGCTCATATCCCAGCCTAAGGCTTCGAAAAAGGAGTTGATGAAGTCGAGGCGAGCTTCGGCTTCGAGGTACGCCTTGGACAGGTAGTGCGACCTGTCTCTGTCGAAGTTGGCGATGAGCCCTTTGAGAGTTGATTTGAACAGCTCGATCGAAGCCGTCATCGGGTCGCCCTCCGTAGCTTAACCGCCTCAGTGTAATAGGCCCGTGCTTAGGACTCAAGGAAGCCAGGTGTGTGGTAGTGTTGGTCTCTCCTGCCATCCTTCGGTTTCCGGGCGCGGCGGGCAACCAGGCGGAGCTGTGCGATTTTGGAGGTCCATCGAACGATGGGAATCGCACTTCTTTGATGTACGGCGGCTTGCCCACCACGATCGGCAGCTCTCTCCCCGCGAGATGATGTGGAGAAAGGGAGAGTGACGTCCACGCGGAGACGAAGGAGCACGCCCACGAACTGATCGAGCCCGACGAAGTGACTGGTCATTTGGCGGACACTTCACCATACTTGTACCCAGCATGAAGACCAGACATGACACACTGAGCGTAACGGAATTCAAGGCCAAGTGCCTGCGGCTCTTTGAGAACCTCTCGCCGGAAGGTCTCACGGTAACCAAGCGAGGCCGCCCCATCGCCCGCGTGATGCCGATTTCCGCGGGTGGTCACGCGAAATTCTACGGTTCACTCAAAGGAAAGATCAAAATCAAGGGCGGCATTTTGTCGACCGGAGTCAGGTGGGATGCTCAATCTTGACACTCACCTGATGGTCTATTTTCTCGATGGAACCTGCACGGATCGCGAGTATACGCTCATCAGCCAGGAAGAGATCGGCATCTCCAGCAGAATGTAAGGATTTTGCGCGGAGCGCAAGCCCTGTGGCTGGTCTCCCTGCTTTTGCACAGTCTAAGCTCTTGAGCGAGCATGCCCAAATAGACGCTCTCAAGTTTATCGTCATTTCCCACATTCTCAATTGCTCCTGCCAGTCTTGACAGTCGTGGCGTTGTGACGGTATGGCGTCTGACGTTGGAGCGGTCCGGGAGGACCGTAGAAATACGAACAAACTTGGAATGTGCCATTACATCAATTAGATAGCAATTGCCAGCGTAGAATCGACCCGGCAAGGATTGTGACAATATGAACAACAAGTAAACAATCGTTCGAGAAAATACAGGTTTCAAAACTGGGGAGGACAAAGACCGTGCTCGCTGGGCTCACCTGACCAGTGTCGCGTCCCGCGTAATCCGTTACGACGAAGTGTGGGCACCCGTCATTCCGAGCGCGGCGAGGAATCTGCATTTAGCCGCTGCACAAGCAGATTCTTCGGGCAGGCCCTCGGAATGACGGAGCACGGCAAAGAGTTACGCGGGACGGCACACTAGGACGGCCGAGTCGCCTTGGGAGTCGGCTCACTTGGAGGTTCTTGCCTCTGGAAAAAAAGTATTCGAAATCCGACACAGGGAGCGCAACTTTCGCAGGGACCCTGTGTTGAAAGAGGTTGGAGCAGCGGCGTTTCGGTCAGGACAAGGCTATGGCGACACCGGTGGCAAGTCTGGGCGGCAGTAACGAGCGGTATGCAGGTGGCGGTCGCGCGGTCTCACCGGCTGGCGAAGCACGTCGGGACGCGCCGCTAGATTCCGAGGGCAAGGTAATTCAGCTTGTGAGTCGAATTACCTTTGGACCGCGCCCGGGAGACCTGGAGCGGGTGCGTGATTTGGGACTCAAGACCTTCCTTGACCAGCAACTTCATCCTGAGCGGCTGGAAGACTCGGCCGTGGAAACACGCTTGGCTAATCTGCCCACACTCTCGATGACTACGAGCGAGTTGATTCGGAAGTATCCGGCGCCCAACCAGCTTCAGTTGCAGCAGACCCGCATGCTTGCGGAATCTGCAGGTCAGCCGGCGGCGGGAGCCTCTGCGGCCACGATGGCACCAAGCATGGAAGCCATGGCGGCGGCTCGGGCCTCAGATACTTCTTTCGAAGTGTTGACCGAGTTGGGCCAGGAGGGCCTGTTGCGTGCGATATACAGTGAGAGGCAGCTTAACGAAGTGATGGTCCGCTTCTGGATGAATCACTTCAACATCTTCGCGCAGAAGGGTCCCGATAAGTGGATGCTGACCTCGTTCGAGCGCGACACCATTCGGCCTCACGCGCTGGGCAAGTTTGAAGATCTGCTCGTGGCCACGGCCCAGAGCCCGGCGATGCTCTTTTACCTCGACAACTGGATGAGCTCAGCGCCTGGATCGAATCCGGCGCCGCCGTTGCTCGGAAGGCGCGAGGCTTTCGGCGGTTGGCGCCGGTTTGGGGGCGCATTTATGCCGGCCGGTTTCCTCGGCGGCCCAAATGAGCCTGGGTTCCTAAAAGCGGCGGGGCCAAACGGACAAAAGCGTGGCCTCAATGAAAACTATGGCCGCGAGCTTATGGAACTGCACACCCTGGGCGTAGACGGCGGTTACACCCAGCACGACGTTACGGAGTTGGCCCGTTGCCTCACAGGTTGGACTGTCCGCCGTCCCCGGGAAGAAGCAGAGTTCTTCTTTAACCCGCGCGTTCATGACGAGGGTCCCAAAACGCTGCTCGGCCACAAGATCACTGCGGGTGGTATCGACGACGGCCGCCAGGCTCTGCATATCCTGGCCACGCACCCTTCGACCTCGCGATTCATTTCGACGAAGCTCTGCCGACGTTTCGTAGCCGACGATCCACCGGGCTCTTTGGTAGACCTCACCAGCCAGGAGTTCGCCAGGACCAACGGTGATGTGCGGTCAGTTCTAAAGACGATTCTAACTTCGCCCGAGTTTTATTCTGAGGCGGCCTACCGCGCGAAGGTGAAGTCGCCTTTCGAAATGGTGGCAAGCACCCTAAGGGCTTTGGGCGCCGAGACGGAGGCCGCGCGGCCGCTGTTCGGGCTCATGGCACGCATGGGGGAGCCGCCGTTTCAATATCAGGCTCCCGCCGGATACGCGGATCAGGCGAGTACCTGGATTAGTTCGAGTTCTCTTTTGGCGCGGCTGAACTTCGCGAGTTCGATCGTCTCAAACGGCATCCCCGGAACTCAGGTCAATCTTGGCACGACGGCTGGCAACGGATCACCCGGCTCAGTAGTAGACGACCTCAGCCGCCGGCTGACGGGCGGTACTCTCTCGCATAGCAGCCGCCAGGCGATTCTCAGCAGCCTGCAGAGTATTCATGGCCCCGGCGCATCTGCGCCCGAAGGCCCGCCAACTGACGAGAGCGAGTCGTTCGCTACCGCTGCGACCATCGCCGCGTTGGTGATCGGGTCGCCAGAGTTCCAGATGCGGTAGGAGCGGTGGCAAGGGCCAAGGGGCAGAAGAAACTAGAGATGAGTGGCGAGAGACGAGAGACGAGCAGTCAGAAGTCAGTAACAGAAAGTGGTGGCCGCTCATCACTTGTCTGTTGTCTCTGTGCGTAGGCTTATGGGCATCAATCGACGCTATTTCTTAAAGTCCGCCGGCTTGAGCATGTTTGGTGCAGGCTTTGTGCCCGCCTTTCTGAGGCGCACGGCGTATGCCTTAGAGCAACCCACTCCGAGCGCGCGCAAAAAGATTTTGGTGGCCGTCTTTCAGCGTGGCGCCGCTGATGGACTGAACGTAGTGGTGCCATTCGGGGACAGGAACTATGCGCCGCTGCGGCCGACAATCGCCATCGCGGAACCGAGTTCGCCTTCAGAGGCGAGCGGTCAGACTGCAATCGACTTGGATGGCTTTTTCGGCCTGCACCCGAGTCTGGCGGCTCTCAAGCCGCTCTACGATTCGCGAAACCTGGCCATCGTGCACGCCGCCGGATCTCCGGACAGCACACGCTCCCATTTCGACGCCCAGGATTACATGGAAACCGCCACGCCCGGCCTGCGTTCAACGTCCGAGGGCTGGTTGAACCGATATCTGGAGGCGACTCCGCACGCTGACGCCACACCCTTCCGGGCGGTGGCCTTTGCGCCGCGGATGCCGCTCACGCTGCTGGGTCCGGCGCCGGCGTTAGCGATGGACGATGTCAGGAATTTTCGCCTTCGCGCCTTCCCGCGCGGCGGGCCGGGCGGAGAGCAGCTTTTGCAGGGCGGCTTTGAAGCCATGTATGCCTCGGCCTCGGATCCCTTGCTTGAACGAACGGCCCGGGAAATGTTTGAGGCCGCAAGCACTCTTGACCGCATCGGCGTCGCCGACTATCAACCGGCCAACGGAGCGCAGTATCCGAACGGCCAGCTCGGAAGGAGCCTGCGGCAGGTGGCGCAGTTGATCAAGGCCGACGTGGGACTGGAAATTGCCTTCGCCGAGGTCAGCGGCTGGGACCACCACGTGAACGAGGGTGGCGCGCAGGGCCAGCTTGCCAACAGCCTGCGGCAGTTTGGCGATGCCCTGGCAGCTTTCCATCGGGACATGGGTGACCGCATGGCCGACGTGGTGGTGCTCACCATGTCGGAGTTCGGCCGCACGGCGCGCGAGAACGGCAATCGCGGCACCGACCATGGCCACGCCAACGCCATGTTTGCGCTCGGCGGCCCGGTGAGGGGCGGGAAGGTTTACGGCCAGTGGCCTGGGCTAGCGGCCGATCAGCTTTACGAGGGACGCGACCTGGCCCTCACCACCGATTTTCGCGACGTGTTTGCAGAAGTGGCTGTGCGACACCTTGGAGCGACGGAGACCCACACGGTGTTCCCGGGATTCAACGTTTCTCGGGAGCGATTTAAGGGATTGCTGGGCTAGCAGGCTGCGGAAAAAACCTGCGGAACCCTGTCACTTCGAGCGCAGCGAGAAATCTCGCTCTGAAATTAAAGGAAATACGAGATTCCTCGTCGCCTTCAGCTCCTCGGAATGACAGGCTGGACGAGTTTCTCAACGAACTGCTAGCTTAGACGCGGGTTGTCTTCAGTTGAGACGGATCGTCGTTCTCTATCTTGACTTGTGAAGTAAAATAGCTCGGCCCGACGCCGCCAGCCGTGCCGACTAAATTTTATGGGCTGGGTGTGAAATTTCTTCGCATTGTAATGTCAACTGCGCGATAATAACGGACCGAATAAGAGAGTCTTTCATCGCTCAAGGATGAAACTCGGCATTAGGTATCGAGGGTGTTGAACCAAGATTGAGCAGGGCAAGTTCCGGGTGGCTCAGCGGAGGAAGTGACTCGGACAAACGAAGGCTGGACCTGCTGTACTGCATCCCGTGGGAAGCTGGTCCTGAACCTTTCAGCAGTCCGAGACACTCTGAGCGGAGTACCATTCGGCGAAAAGAGCCGGAGCCGGCTTCTTCCCCCCTTCGAGGCCGGCCCCGGCCTATCGTTTTGCTTCGAACGTCGAAGCACTGGCCCTGAATCGGCCTTCCGCGTGAGTTCCGTACCTCCCTTCGAAAACCAAAGTGTAATCTTTGTAGACGTGCGAAGTCCGGCTGAAGATGCTCGAAAACCACTGGTTCCAACTGACCTGCGAGCGGTAAGTCGTCCGCGAGGATGTCCAGGCTCCGCGGAGCTTGCGGGCGTTTGGGCCAGTTTGACGTGGCACGGGCGTCTCACCGTGGAAACTCACGGCCAAGATGGCCGTGCCACCTCAAACTGGTCCACTACCGGGCGTTTGGGTGCGCGACATAAAAGTGGAAGTCAGGCTGCCCGGCGGCTCTCCCAGTAATCCTCGAAGCGGCCGTTGAGACAACAGCAGCGCAGGGCCACGATGGCGTTCGCTCCTCGGACGGTCCAGAACATGCCCGAGCGTTTGA
>DATJYK010000182.1:0-30786 GCA_035578005.1 Terriglobia bacterium | reverse complement strand
AGTCGCAAGCTGTGCGTGGTGCAAGACGAGAAAAGCTTCTAAGTACGCTGTGCGGCAGGGCTGAAGCCCTGCCCTTTCGGCTCTGATAGGCGCTGGTGAGTCGTCATGTCGCTTCGCGACACCCCGAAGCATGAAAACGTCCACGAGATCGGCTTATGATCGACTCAGCCTGCGCCTGGGGTGGTGAGCCCACCGTTGCCTGACCGAAATTTTCGGAACAGAAATGCGGACTAGCGAAGTCTTCGACCTCAACCGACGACTCCACGCCCAACCACCGGGCGCAGCTCGGGTTCGTTTCCTGGGTTCCTTGGGTTCGTTTCGTGATTTTGCACGTTTTTTCCCCCTAAAGTCAGGTTCGTTTAGGTTCGTTTTCGAACGCCAAATTGGCCCCTTTTTGACTCTTATCCATATTCGAATCTGCGGGTTAAGTGTTTTGGGTTCGTTTTTTCGACTCGTTTGGCAAATAGGCCGCCGGATGGCCATTAACATACGCTGCAACAATAGGATACAAGTTTTGGTTCGTTAGCGCACACAGGGTGACCCCGGGGGGGGGTGCCTTGTCGGGAACCTGGTTTTTTGCCGTCGGACCTTACCCACCCCAGGGTACTGAGGGGTGGTCGGCGACTGCAAACTGCACCACTACCGAAGCTTGCCATATTCGTTCAGATCCTGCTCCGACCAGACATCTATTATTATAGAGCGGGCGAGACGCCCGCGCTCCCAGGGCACGTTGCCGATTTTGACGCTGCGTTACAGCCGCTCATGCAGCCTTCACATCTGCCTTGATCATCGGCCCCGTCATCCCCAACAGCCCTCCTCCGGCCCCGCCGGCCTCCGCGGCCTCCGGCCCGGCCCCGTCCTCCGGTTGTGGCGGCCCTCAACTCTAGTGTAACGTTGATGTGCACGGAGGTGTATATGGCACCGGAATTGGGCAGGGCGGTATCGCTCGAGCGCGCGAGCGGTTTTCACTCGCTCGAATTGCAGACGGGCGCGCGCGTGGAGTTCAGGGACGTTACGGCGAAGATCGAGAAGCTGATTGCCGAGTCAGGCGTCACGGGCGGCGTTTGTCACGTCTTCGTCCCGCACACGTCGGCGGCGGTTCTGGTGCAAGAGAATGCTGATCCCTCATTACTGATGGACTTGGACAGGTTCCTCTGTGGGCTCGCTCCCCGTGATGCCAGCTATCGCCACGATGACGGGAATTGCGACGCGCACCTCAAAGCATCCCTGTTGGGCTGCTCCAAGACACTGCTGATTGAGAATCGGCGGCTGGTGCTCGGGCGCTGGCAAGGCGTCTTCTTCTGTGAGTTTGACGGTCCGAGAAGCCGTCAGTTGCACCTTAAGATCGTCGCCGATTAACCGGGTCTCTCGCCGCCCGTCAATGCATCAACATGGCCACCCTCGGCGTATATATTCAAATCCCTTTTTGCTCATCGAAGTGCAGCTTCTGTAACTTCAGTTCAAAAGTTGCGCCCGCCAAGACTCTTGAAGACTACCTCGGCAACCTGGAGCGGGAAATCGATCTTCTCCCGCGCGCGCTTGGCTCCTTGAATGACGGCGCCGCCGGTAAGCGGGTCTCTAGCAGCTTTCTGGCCCTGCCGGTTAATTCCGTTTATCTCGGGGGAGGCACGCCGACGCTGGCAGGTGCGGACGGACTCAACCGCATTTTCGCCGCACTTCGGCGGCAGTTTCTGTTTGCGAGCGTGCCCGAGGTTACGCTGGAGATGACGCCAGGATCGGCGGACGCAGGGCTGCTCACGGTCTGCCGCCAACAAGGGATCAACCGTTTGAGCGTTGGAGCTCAATCCTTCGACGATCGTGAACTTCGCACGGTCGGTCGCCTTCACTCCGGCATCGAAACCGTCGAGCAGGTTCGGCTGGCCCGAGCCGCTGGCTTCGAGAATATCAGCATCGACCTGATTGCGGGCCTTCCCTATCAAAACGAGGCATCATGGCTTCGAAGTTTGCGGAACACCCTCGATCTGGCGCCCGAGCATATCTCCGTCTACTTGTTTGAGGTCGATGAAAAGAGCCGCTTGGGAAACGAGGTCCTGCGTCACGGCGAGCGCTTTCACGCCAGTGAGGTCCCAGACGAGGATTTCATGGCCGATGCCTACGAGCGCGCTCAAGAAATGTTTTCGGACGCGGGCTACGTTCAGTACGAAATCTCCAACTTTGCGCGACCGGGTTTCGAATCCCGGCACAATCAGAAGTACTGGCGCCTCGACCCCTACCTGGGCATTGGGGCGGGCGCGCATTCTTTTGACGGGCACTCTCGTTGGGCCAACGTCGCCTCGACAGACCACTACGCGGCCATGCTGGCTCGGGAGGAACTGCCCATCGAAGAATGGAGGACGCTCGAACCCAACGAGCAGATCGAGGAGTTCTTCTTCCTTGGCTTGCGCCAGCAAGAAGGAATCGATATTGAGCGAGCACTCAAACGCTTTGGGGTAAGCTCACTGGAAGCCTGGCAGCCGCGGGTGGCCTCGCTCTTGCACAAGGGACTGCTCGAGACGGACGGCGGGCGCGTCCGCCTGGCACCTCACGCGTACCTGATTTCAAACGAGGTTTTCCAAGAGTTTTTGGACTAACCGGCTGCTTGCAATGGAGCCGCAATTGGGCGGGCCAAGGAGTTTGTGTGGAAACCGGGTGCTGTAGCGGCGGTCTCTGACCGCCGGATAAGCGACGGTCTCTGACCGCCGGCTTTTGAAATCAATCATTTCGGCGATCAGAGATCGCCGCTACAGCACGTTGCGGCACGTTTTCACACAAACTCACAAGGCCCGCCCCTACGTCAGATCGTCGCGAACTTAAGCCATGAACAGCCTCATTGACCTTCGAAGCGACACCGTGACCCGCCCCACGCCCGCCATGCGGAAGGCGATGGCGGAGGCCGAGGTGGGCGACGACGTTTACCGCGAGGACCCCACCGTGAATCGCCTGGAAGAGCGCGCTGCTGAGCTCTTTGAGCGCGAAGCTGCGCTCTTCGTGCCTTCCGGAACCATGGGAAACCAGATTGCCATCAAAGTTCACACTCGCCACGGCCAGGAAGTCATCTGCGAAGAGCGGTCGCACATCCTGGAGTATGAGATGGCGACGATGGCTGCCTTCGCGGGGTGCATGCCTCGCGCCGTGCACGCTCAGGACGGCATTTTGACGTGGCCGTTGATCCTCCCGGCCATCCGGCGCCGAAGTGACCACCACGCAGTGACCGGCCTGATCTCACTCGAGAACACCTCAAACCTCGCGGGCGGCACCGTCTATCCCACCGAGCTGTGCGACGAGATCTGCGAGCGCGCGCGCGCCGTCGGGCTGCCCATTCATCTGGACGGCGCGCGCATTTTCAACGCGTCCGTTTACCTCGGCCAGCCGGTGGCCGAAATTACTCGCGGCTTTGACTCGGTGATGTTCTGCCTCTCCAAAGGCCTGGGCGCGCCGGTGGGCTCTCTGGTTTTGGGCTCGCGGGACTTCATCGAAGAGGCGCGGCTGGTGCGCAAGATGTTGGGCGGCGGCATGCGCCAGGCGGGTGTGTTGGCGGCGGCCGGTCTGGTAGCGCTGGAGGAATCACCCAAGCGGTTGCACCTCGATCACGAAAACGCCTATTACCTGGCTGAGTCCCTGGCGGACCTGCCAGGGCTCAGGATCGATCCCGCCAAAGTTGGCACCAACATCCTGGTGTTCGATGTTTCCGAGACCCGCCTGACGGCCGCCGAGCTTTCCAGGCGGCTCGCGGAGCGCGGCGTGCTGGCCAGCGCCATGTCTCCCACCATCCTGCGGATGGTGACACATTACGACGTGGACCGCGCCCAGTGTCAGCAGGCCGTGAAGAGGGTTCGAGAGGTTATGGCCGCGAAAGTGACGGTGCACTGAAAAGGAGAGACAAGAGAACAGAGACGAGAGACAAGAGACGACGGACTGTTCGCTGGCCTCTCGTCTCTGGCCTCTGCTGTCTCGTCTCTTGTCTCTGTTTTCTGGTCTCTCGTCTCTGTTCCCTCGTCTCTCGCCTCTGTTACTGCTTTTTCTTCTTGCCTCTTTCCTTGAGCACTTCGATCTCAGCGAGCGTTTCGATATAGTGCTGGCGATAGCTGTCGTCGTCGGGATCGAGCCGCGTAGCCGTGCGAAATTCGTTGACCGCAGCCTCGATTTCACCCATTTTATCGAGCGCATAACCGAGCCCGTTGTGAGACTCCGCCTCGCTCGGATCATGCTTGATGGCTTCCATGTACTCCACGCGAGCGCGCTCCCAATCCTTCATCAAGAGAAAAGTGATTCCCAGCTCCCGGTGCAGGTCGGGGTTTTCCGGGTCCATCTCCGCGGCGTGCCGCAAGTCGGCAATGGCCTGATCAGACTGCCCGGCTGTGCGCTCCTGAACCGCCTTCTGCACCAAACCTTGCAACTCCCGGTGGGCTGCGGCGGCATCGAGGGGTGAGGGCGCTGCAGTCGCGCTCTTGGGCCGCAACTCAAGGTGTTCTCCGGGCTTCGGCGAAATGAAGAAAGCCTGTTCCTCCTGGCCGGGACAAGCAATGTGGACGTAGTGGTCCCCGGGCTCAATCGTGGTGAGCGTGGCCGTGCCTTGCGAGTCTGTCTTACCGGCAGGGCTGGCATCCAGCTCAACAGTGCAGGCGGCGACGAAGCCTTCGATTCGAGCCTGTGCGGCCTCCACCACCTGTGAACGGTGCTGCCCTATTGCAAAAAGAGCTTCGGGCATCGAGATGAGCGCGAGAGTCGCGGCTAGCGCACGCAGGCCCAATAGTCTCGGGAAAGATCGCATGCTTCCGGATATGTTATCACGGCCGAATAACGTGTCAGAGCGTGTGAAAAAATCTAGGAGCGCGGGCGTCTCGCCCGCCCGTCGGGCCTCCTCCCAAGGACTCAGCATCGAGAGCGGGCGGGACGCCCGCGCTCCCAGGGTTTTTTCACAGCTTCTCATCGTCGGGTGGGGCCCGGCACGCGATACGCAAGACTGGCTTCCGTCGCGCCGCACTTCTCGTCGAAGCCCGTTCTGGTTACTCGTCGCGCCGGACGGCCCGCCATCCCTCGATATTAGGCAGGAATCCCGTGAGCAGGCCAATCACAGGCAGAAACGAGCAAACCTTGTACACAAATCCGATGCTGGTGAGGTCGGCCAGCTTGCCCAGAAACGCTGCACCGATCCCGCCCATCCCGAAAGCGAAGCCGAAGAAGAATCCGGACACCATGCCGACTTTCCCCGGCATCAGCTCCTGCGCGTAGACCAAAATCGCAGAGAAAGCCGACGAGAGAATGAGCCCGATGAGCACGCTTAGAATAACGGTCCAGAAGAGGCTGGCGTAAGGCAGGAGCAAGGTAAACGGGAGTACGCCGAGAATCGAACACCAGATTACGACTTTTCGGCCGAAGCGATCACCGACCGGACCTCCCACAATAGTGCCCGCAGCCACGGCAGCCAGAAATATAAAAAGATGGATTTGAGCGCTTCGCACGGAAAGATGGAATTTGCTGATGAGGAAAAAAGTATAGTAGCTGACGAGGCTCGCCAGATAAAAGTACTTCGAAAAGATGAGCGCCAGTAGAACGGCGACGGATGTGGCCACGGTTCGGGAGGGCAGCGCCGGCCTCCCCAGAAGGGCCTCGTGCCTCGCCCGCTCGTGGTGGGGTGCATGTTCTTGGTACCAGCTACCGACCCTGACGAGCAGGATGATCATCAGAAGAACCGCCAGCGAAAACCAGGCAGAGCCGCGTTGCCCGCCCACGACGATGAGCGCCGCCAGCAGCGGCCCCAAGGCTGATCCTGCGTTTCCACCAACCTGAAAGAGCGACTGCGCAAGGCCGTGCTGTCCGCCCGAAGCCATCCGGGCCACCCGGGACGACTCGGGGTGAAACACGGCCGAACCGACCCCCATCAATGCCGCCGCTATCAGAAGAGTGGCGAAGGTGGTGGCGAGCGCCAGCAGCAACACCCCGACGAGCGAGAAGCACATCCCGAAGGGCAGCGAGTAGGGTGTGGATCGGCGGTCCGTATAAAAGCCCACGAGCGGCTGGAGCAGAGAAGCAGTTACTTGAGCGGTCAACGCGATGAGGCCGACGCGCCCAAAACTGAGGTTAAGGGAACTTTTCAGGATGGGAAACAGCGCCGGGAGTACCGATTGCACGAGATCGTTCAGGAGATGACAGAAACTCACGGTTGCGAGAATCGTGAATACCGTCTCCGTACCCAACTCGTTTTGAGTCCTCTCCGCGATCCCGTTCACGTCCGCTCCAGATTTTTGGTTGATTCTTTAGCTTAGCAGGATGATGAAAAATCCGATTCATGTCATTTCGAGCGAAGACTTCATGAGCCTTCGGCTCGCCACCTATCATGAAAATGCCTTATGACGATAAGTCCTGTATTTTCAGCAATGGCTCCGGCTATTTTCATGGCAGCGAGAAATCTCGTAAGTCTTCTCTTTTCAGAGCGAGATTTCTCGCTGCGCTCGAAATGACATGAATCGTACGCCGTTTTTCATCACGCTGTTAGTGTAGCAGGATGTGGGATGTTGGGACGCGCGCCGAAAGAGGACAGCTTTATGGGAGCTTGCCATTCCGAGATCGTCCGCTCCTTTGCTGCCCCGCAGGGCAGCCACCGGCGGGGCGTCAGCAGAATGTCCCCAATAGGGTCATCTCCGATGGCTTCGCGGGTGCGACGCTGGTGGGAATGCCAAAACTAGCCGTGAAGTGGAAAATGCTGCCTTGGTTCGGCGTGCTTTCCACCCAGATGCGGCCTCCCATTTCTTCCACCAGCCGGCGGCTGATGGTGAGTCCCAGGCCGGTGCCGCCAAAGCGGCGGGCCGTGGAGCCGTCAGCCTGGGTGAAGGCCTCGAAGATGGCTGCCTGTTTGTCGGCGGGAATACCGATGCCGGTGTCTTCGACGGCGAAGTGAAGTGTAACGGACTCCGCGCTCACCGCCGACTGCTGAACCCTCAGATTCACTTTCCCGCTTTCCGTAAACTTCAGCGAGTTCCCGAGCAGGTTCATCAGAACCTGGCGCAAGCGGGTGGGATCGCCAGCCAGACCCTCGGGCACGTCAGGTTCTACAGCGCAGTTCAGCTCCAAGCCCTTCTGCTGGGCTTGAAGAACCAGGGTTCGAAGAGCGGGCTCGATAGAGCCTCGCAGGTTGAATTCAACGGTCTCGAACTCAAGCTTGCCAGCCTCGATTTTCGAAAAGTCCAGAACGTCGTTAATGATCTTCAGCAGCAAATCGGCAGAGGCCTTCACCGTTCCGGCGTAGTCGCGCTGTTCGAGGTCCAGTTCCGTATCCAGCAGGAGTTCCGTCATTCCCATGACCCCATTCATGGGCGTGCGAATCTCGTGGCTGACGTTGGCGAGAAACTGGCTCTTGGCCTGGCTGGCTGCTTCCGCTGCCTCCTTGGCCCGTTGCATTTCTTTCTCCACTTCCTTGCGGCCGGTCATATCCATCATGGCGCCGATCATTCGCACTGCCCGGCCAGCGCTATCGCGCATGACGTAGCCCCGGTCCAGAACGTAGGCGTATTGCCCGTCACCGCAAAGGAACCGGTATTCCGCCGACCACGTGTCTTCGCCGCTCTGCAGGGCCGCCTGACCGCTGCCTTCCACCCGCTCGCGGTCTTCCGGGTGAATGCGCTCGAGCCACCAGGCCACGGTTGACCCAACCTCTTCGGCCGAGTACCGAAAAGTAGACTGGATTCCAGTATTCCAGGAGACGGATTGCCTCGCCAGGTCGCAGTCCCAGATGGTGTCGTTGGTGGCGCGGGCGACGTATTGGAATCGCTTCTCCAGAGCCGCTTCGCTCTCCAGGCGGCGCCGGATGACCTCGGTCTGTGCGTGCACGCGGCGGCGCAACACTACCACCCAAACTCCTACGGCGAGGGCAACCACCGCCACCAGCGCCAGCACCAGGACCGTATTCCGCAGCGTCCACCACGAAGGTCTCGCGAGCACCGTGATACTGTCGGGCGAATCCAGCAGAATATCGATGGCGTCGGGCGCGCGGTCGCGGTCCACGCTAACCGTACAGACGCCCGTGAGCCTCAAGCGGCTTCCGGGAAGCAGTTGCGGCCAGGCGCGGGAGGCGATACTCTCCGCGATCCTTGCCTCAAAGAGCGCCCCGCCATCTTGCAGCACCAGCGTGCGATCCGCTTCACTGCGCCTCACGTCCCGCAGCGTGGCATCGAGCGTCACGCGCAGGGTGTCGAAGTCGCCGCCCAGCGCGTCCCGGGCGGTCACCCGGACAGGCGGCGGAACCGTGGCAGAACCGATTTTGCGGAAGAGGGCGTGCTGAAGCACCGGCGTGAAATCGCCGATATCGGCGAAGCCCACCACGTCCACCCGATCGCCCGCCCGCAGCGGCGCGTTTGGCAAACTGAGGACGTAGAGCCCTTGCCGGCCGTCCTGAATGAAGACACCCCTGTATCTTTGGAGCGTGACCGTGCCCTGCACGCGCACCCGGTGAGCCGAAGTGTTCTGGGCCGTGAACGCCATCAAGCTTTTGATCGCGCTGACAGGCGCCGAGAAGGGATCAGCCAAGGGCGGCTCTTCGATGCTGACCTGGGCTGACGTTGGAGCGTCTAGCCGTACGCCAACCAACTGATTGTTCGAATTGAACAGTGAAGCGCAAACGCCGGTAACTCTCACTTTCGCGTCAATGAGGCGGTCCCTGTTCAGCCCAGAGGCATCCATGACGTAAGCCGGCAGGTGCCGGCCCTCACTCACCATATAGAGTTTCAGGCGTCCGCGGTCAGGTTCGACGTCCTGCACGATGCCTTCGACTTGCACCCATTGGCTGTCCTCCCGGCTCGATAGCAAATCGTCGATCGTCACCTTGCGAGCCCGTGGCGGGGGCGCACGTCCCAAATCCCGAAATCGAGGCTTGCCAATCTGCGGGGCGAAGTCTGGCTGCTCACTAACTCCTTCAATTTCCAGCAGCTCCCCCGACCGGTAGCGCGGACTCGCGCCGCCCAGATTGATGTAGATGCCGGCGGTGGAGTCCTGTACGAACAGGTCCATGCCGGCAAGATCGCTGTAGGTGACAACAGCACGAAGGCGGACAGGATACCCCTGGTTGGCTTGATCGGCAGTAAGCGCGCGGATCTGTTTGGCGGTGGTGAGTTCAGGCAGGTGGGAAGGTCCCGCGGCCTGACCCCAAAGGCCCCTGGCAGGGGTCAGAATCAAGATGAGAAGACCCGCAGCCCACCAGAGATGTGAACCTAAAGCGCGCCTGACGCCTAAATTAGAATGCACCCACACACGAGACTCCGCCGAGAATGCAATACCTTATTCGTATCGGCGGCTACGAGCCCATCCTTTAGAAGGTTTGAAAGAATTCCTTCTGCTGCTGTAGCGGCGCTCTATGACCGCCGAAGCACGGGCTGGAAGCCCGTGCCACGTGGCATGGCCATCTTGGCCATGCTGTAAATGTACAAACTCCAGACGGCGCTCGATGAGCGCCGAAGTCGTTGAAAAAACAAGGTCGGCCTCCCGGCGATATCGTCCCTTTCTCCACAGTCCGGCGGGGCCGCACGATTCAACAGGTAGGGTGTAGCAGCGCCTCAGCCCACAGCGCGCAGAGCTGGTCGTCCGGATAACACACGGGGAAATCCCCCAAGTACCGCGTTGGGCGACGCGATGGGCCATTCAGCGGGAGGCAGTGACTTCCGCAAGAAGACGCGCGCGCCCACCTTCCTTCACTTCGCTGGCAAGCTGCCGCATGGCGACGGTACTATGGCAGCATCAAGCGGACATTCGGCGCTTCTGTGAGGACGAGTTCCACGCCTTCCTGGTGATTCCATAGTTGCGGACCGAAAAGCGACACAGTCGATCCAGCAAGCTCGTCCTGCTCCCCGTTCGCCTAGGTCGTACACGACGCACTGTTGACAAAAGCGTAATACAGCGCTAGTTTAATTTCAGTCTCGTCGGCCGAGTGATGGCATGTCATTTCGTCTCAAACACACGGTGACGGCAGCACGCCTGGCGGCGAATCGCCGCAGCGCCCTCAAATCGACGGGACCGCGCACCGAAACCGGCAAGCGCCGGTCAAGCCTCAACGCGATGCGCGGGGGTGGCCGGTCCAAGGCTATGGACCTGTTTTGGAAAGTTCTCGCAACCGCGCCCGTCGGTGAGGTTCTAGAGATCGCTGACCGGCTGATGGCCTGTGAGCAGCGTTTGCAGTGTCAGGAGCTGCTGCGGCTCTTCCGCTCGTCGAGTGATGTGGAGGATGAGATTCGCTGGGCGAGGGCTGGGTATCGAAAAAAAGAGGGTAGTGATCGAAGCCTAAGACTTTTTGTTTTCAACACAAATTTCAGGAGAATCCAGCAACTTACTGATTCTAAATGTGTTGATGCTAATAACCCAGCATATTATTGATGCGCAGTTGTTTACCCACAAATACTAGGTTTCGCGACGGCGATTTTCAAGGGAACCCAGCAAATAATTGATTCTACTTAACTTGTTCGAGGATATCCGTCATCATATTGATGCACAATGGGTTAGCTTACGGGCGCGTAGGGGCGCCCTTGTGGCCGCCCATTTGGTTCCGTTCTGCTGTTTGGGCGGCCACAAGGGCCGCCCCTACGTCAAACTGTATCAGTACCCCATAAAAAATTTTGTTGACAGACACAATTCACCTCGGATAAATTAGCACTCTCAAGGCTTGAGTGCTAAAACGCAATTCTGACTCGGATCAAGTCAGCCGGGTGGCGGACTAATGCGAGAAGCCTGAGAGGGCAAGAGCGGCTGCTGGCGAAGTCCGGCGGCAATGGCTCGACACCCCGGAACCCACAATAACCCAACGTTGGAAAGGAGACGCACCATGAACGTCAGACCTCTTCATGATCGCATTGTGATCAGGAGGATTGAAGAGAAAGAAACCGTGAAGGGTGGAATCATCATCCCTGACTCGGCTAAAGAGAAGCCCCAGGAGGGCGAGGTGATCGCGGTCGGACACGGCAAGAAAACCGACAAGGGCGAAGTGATTGCTCTGGACGTGAAGGTCGGCGACCGCATTCTGTTCGGCAAGTACTCTGGCACTGAAATCAAACTGGAAGGCGAGGAGTTTCTCATCATCCGTGAGGACGAAGTGCTGGGCGTCATTGAACATGCAGCCAAGGCAGCCGGCGGGAAGAAGTAGCAATTAGCTATCAGCGATCAGCCGTCAGCAGATCCTGAGTTCGGTGCTTGCTGAAAGCTGAGAGCTGAGAGCTGAAGGCTTTAGCAGCGAGATTCAAAGATCAAATCTTGGAGGAATGAAAGATGGCAAATGCTAAGCAAATTGTACGTGGCGAAGACAGCCGCCAATCGATTCTGCGGGGCGTGAATCAACTGGCGGATGTCGTGAAAGTCACGCTCGGTCCCAAGGGCCGGAACGTGGTGCTGGATAAGAAATTCGGCTCACCCACGATCACCAAGGACGGCGTGACGGTAGCCAAGGAAATCGAACTGAAGGATCCTCTCGAGAACATGGGCGCCCAGATGGTGCGCGAAGTGGCCTCGAAGACCTCAGACGTGGCGGGCGATGGAACCACCACCGCCACCGTGCTGGCCCAGGCGATCTTCCGCGAGGGCGTGAAGACCGTAGCAGCCGGCGCCAATCCGATGGCCCTGAAGCGGGGCATCGAAACCGCCGTTCGCACCATTTGCGGTTACGACGAACTCACCAAGAGCGGCGACAAGAAGCACGTGAAGGGCGAACTGGACAAGCTCTCGAAGCCCGTCGAGGGCAGCATGGTGGCGCAGGTGGGCACCGTTTCCGCCAATAACGACCACACCATCGGCGCCATCATCGCCGAGGCCATGAAGAAGGTCGGCAAGGACGGCGTGATCACGGTCGAGGAATCGAAGACCATGGAAACCGCCCTCGAAGTGGTGGAGGGAATGCAGTTCGATCGCGGTTACCTCTCCCCCTACTTCGTTACCGATCCGGACCGCATGGAGTGCGCGCTGGAGAACGTCTACATCCTGATCCACGAAAAGAAGATCAGCTCCATGAAAGACCTGCTGCCCCTGCTCGAGCAGATCGCGAAGAGCGGCAAGCCGCTGCTGATCATCGCCGAAGAGGTTGAGGGCGAAGCCCTGGCCACCCTGGTGGTGAACAAGCTGCGCGGCACGCTGCAGTGCGCGGCCGTAAAGGCTCCCGGCTTCGGCGATCGCCGCAAAGCCATGCTGGAGGATATCGCTATCCTCAGCGGCGGCAAGGCGGTGACGGAAGACCTGGGTATCAAGCTGGAGAACGTGCGGCTTGAAGACCTCGGCAAGGCCAAGAAGATCACCATTGACAAGGACAACACCACCATCGTCGAAGGCTCGGGCAAAACGGCCGACATCGAAGGCCGCGTGAAGCAGCTCCGCACCCAGATCGACGAAACCACTTCGGACTATGACCGCGAGAAGCTGCAGGAGCGGCTGGCGAAGCTGGTGGGCGGCGTCGCCCAGATCAAGGTGGGCGCGGCGACCGAAACCGAGATGAAGGAGAAGAAGGCTCGGGTTGAGGACGCCATGCACGCCACCAAAGCGGCTGTCGAGGAAGGCATCGTGCCCGGCGGCGGTGTAGCCTTGGTTCGTAGCCTCTCGGCTCTCGAGAAGCTGAAGGCCGAAGGCGACGAGCAGATCGGCATCAACATCGTGAAGCGCTCGCTCGAAGAGCCGCTGCGCATGATCGCCCAGAACGCCGGGCATGAGGGCGCGGTGGTGGTGGAGAAGGTTCGCACCAACTCCAACTCCAACTACGGCTTCAACGCCCAGACGGAATCTTTTGGCGATCTGGTTGACGAAGGCGTGATCGATCCCACGAAAGTGGTTCGCACCGCTCTTCAGAACGCTTCTTCCATCGCGTCCCTGCTCCTCACCACCGAGGCGCTGGTGAGCGAGATCCCGCAAAAGGAAGACAAGGCTCCGGCCATGCCTCCCGGCGGCGGCGGGATGTACTAAGAAGCAGTCGGCAGTTTACAGTTGACAGTCGACAGTAGCGCAGGGATTGATTCAGCCCTGCGGCTTTTCAGCACAAGGCAGTGAATCGAGGGCGGGGAGCAATCCCCGCCCTTTTGTTTTGGTATGATTTCCTGGGACGCGGCGAATCCGCTTGGGCGTGATGGCAAGCTGTTCAGCGCGCCCAAAGCGAGTCTTTGGAGGCGGGAAAGCCGCCTCTCCGGGAGATGGCGTTTCCGTGAGCAAGGATAGGAAGAACAAGGAGTGGATGAAGGCAAAAGCGTCATGCCGGCTTTCGGACGAAGAAGTGGGAATGGCCCGCGAGCTGGGAATCGGTCCTCGCGCGCTGATCAAGAACATTCCGAACCCTAAGCAGCGATGGAAAGCGCCTGTGGGAGTTTGGATTCGAAACCTTTACGCGAAAAGGATCAGCAAAACCGCTGGGGCGTCCCGCGAGGCGCCGCCTGAGATGATGAATCTGCGCGACTACCCTTCGACGCCCGAGTTCGAGGAATGGCCGTACGATTTTGGTCTCCCGGCGCATCAGGAGGGCGCAGAAGCCGAGCTGATGCTGCGTCGATGTTGGGAGTTCGAGCTCGCGGCAAAATACGTCGCCGCCGCGTTTGAACAGTTCGAGGCGGTGCAGAAGGTTGCGCTCTTCGGGTCAGTCGCCCTGCCGCTCACGAAGGAGGTTTCAAGGTTCGGGAATTTCCGCCGCGCCGACCAGAGCAGTTTTCACGAGTGCAGAGACGTAGATTTGGCGGTCTGGCTGACCGACTTGACGAACCTGAAATTGCTGCAGCGGGCGCGCAGCCGGGCACTCAACAATCTGTTCGACGAGCATGGGGTTGGGGTGGCGCATCATCAGGTTGACGTCTTCCTGATGGCGGCGGAGACTAACGCGTATCTCGGCCGTCTCTGCAACTTCGGCGAATGCCCGAAGGGGAGGCGCGAGTGTCTCGTGCAGAATTGCGGTGCGATGAAATTCCTCAGGCAATTCGAAGGCTTTGCCTTAAGTCTCGACGCGCTCTCCCCTGCCAGAGCGATCACGTTGTTTGAGCGCGGCGTCACATCCCCTTCCGAAAGTTCTCAGGATGACTCGTGGGAGATTCCTTTCTGAGAACGGTCGCGACTAGCGCGTGGTCGGGGTGTAGTCCTCACCGTCCGGTTTCTGGGGCCACCTAGCGCGCCAAAAGGGCGGGGAGCAATCCTCGCCTTCTTAGTCTTCGAGCTCGTGCCGCGCTTCAAGTGCTGAAGGGTTGAACCGCGATAACGCGACGTATATATTTTGGATATGGCCATAGCCAAGGTTTTTCGCAGGGGAAACTTCCAAGCGGTTCGGATTCCTCGCAGCTTTCGTCTTCGGTCGAACGAAGTCGAGATCTTCCGCCGCGGCAACGAGCTCGTTCTGCGAGAGCAGCCGCAGAGCCTTAGCGATGCATTTCGCCTGCTCACTGAGCTCTCCGCTGACTTCTTTAAAGGCGGACGCCGGCAGCCCAAGCTTGGTAGGCGCCGAAAGTTCTGATGGCGGTGTGCCGGCTGCTGCATCAAGTTGCGCGCTTGTGCGCTCTCTAACCCAGAAAGGAGCCGCCAATGTCCCTTCGGCCGATCAAACGAGTCATCACCTCGAAGCCGACACTGGAAGGCGCGGGCGTGCATCTGCGGCGCGCGTTTGGCTTCGGCAACACGACGGACTTCGATCCCTTTCTTCTCCTCGATGACTTTCGCAATGACGTTCCGGACGACTACCTCGCCGGCTTTCCCTGGCACCCACACCGTGGCATTGAGACCATCACTTACGTGCTCGCTGGAACCGTGGAGCACGGCGACAGCATGGGCAACAGCGGCGTGATCTCTTCCGGCGACGTCCAGTGGATGACGGCGGGTCGCGGGATCATCCACCAGGAAATGCCCAAAGGTGACCACGCCGGCCGCATGCACGGCTTTCAATTGTGGGCGAACCTTCCTTCGTCACTGAAAATGACGGCACCGCACTACCAGGAAGTGAAGTCAGAGGGAATACCAGTGATCAAGGACGACGACGGCACGGAGGTCCGCATCGTCTGTGGAACCTTCTGGGGTAAGAAGGGCCCTGTGGACGGCATCGCGGCCGATCCGATCTACCTCGACGTCACGGTGCCTTCTGGGCGCCGGAAGACCCTGCCTGTTGAGACCACGCGCCATGCCTTTGCTTACGTCTTTGCGGGCGCAGGTAAGTTCTGCAACGCGTCAGGTCCGCTCGCCGTGCCTACCGAACCGGTCGGCTGGTTGGACACCGCTCCTCCCGCACAGGCAGAGAACCGGTCTCTCATATTGTTTGACCAAGGGGACGAACTCATGGTGCAGGCCGGGGACGACGGCATCCGGTTTCTGCTGGTTTCGGGCAAGCCGATCGAGGAGCCGGTGGCCTGGTACGGACCTATTGTGATGAATACGCAGGAGCAGCTTCGGCAGGCCTTCACCGAACTCCGCGAAGGAACGTTCCTGAGAGAGACTGGACCCAGTTAGCCGTCGACCTCATTCGGGCTCGAGTTCGATGTGACTGCGCGGTTGTCACCGCCCGCGCTCTTGAAAATGTCGAAGTCGCGCAGGAGTGCGCCGCCGTTGGCCAGATATCGCCGCTCATCGCCTCGGCCCCGGCGCTTCGCGATCGTGGCCGCTTCCGTGGTTTTCGTTGTCGTTACGGGCCGCGCTCAAAGCCCGATTCCGAGTGACTTTCCCCGCTGGCAGTGGGAGCCCACCATCGCCGCGCCGGGCGCTCGCTATGCCGGTGACCCCGCTTGCGCCCCGTGTCACGCCGCCGAGGCGGCTTCGCAGCCACGCACTCTCATGGCTAAGGCGCTTCGGCTTCCGGCAGACTCGGACGTGCTGCAGCAACATCCGCGGTTGACCTTCAGCAAGGGCCGCTACAAGTATGAAATTCGCCGCGAAGGGAATGGCGCCGTCTACGCAGTGTCGGACGGGCAGCGCACCCTTGTGGTGCCCATCCTGGCGGCTGTGGGATATGGTCTCGGCGCCGTCGCACAGACTTACGTTTTCCAATACCAGGGCTTCTTTTTCGAAAGCGAGGTCAGCTATTACGATTCCATCCGTGGTCTCGACATCACACCGGGCCATCAGAACACCACTCCGGCGTTTCTGGAAGGCGCGCTGGGCATCCGGCTTCCGTGGCGCGACCAGTGGCTCTGCTTCGGATGCCATTCAACGGCAGGAGCCGGCGAAAACCGGCTTCAGCTTGACCAGATGATGCCCGGCGTCAGTTGCGAAGGTTGCCACGGCCCGGGAGCGCATCACATTGCCGCCGTCAAGAGCGGTCAGGCGCAGGATCTGCACATCTTCAATCCGGGTTCCCTGCCGCCCGGTGACCTGAATGACTTCTGTGGCTCCTGTCATCGCACGACCTTGGCTGAGAAACTTCTCGCGATCCGCGGTGTCCAGAACGTGCGCTTCCAAGGTTACCGGTTGGCGCGCAGCCGCTGCTCGGCAACCGATGACCGCCGCATCGCCTGCACGGCCTGCCACAACCCGCATAAGCCTCTGGTGAGGGACGCGGCTTTCTACGACTCAAAATGCCTGGCGTGCCACGCTTCAAGCCGAAGCGGGCAGACGCTGAAGATGGGTACGGCGGCCTCCGCTTGCCCCGTCGCAAAGCAGAAATGCGTCACTTGCCATATGCCGAAGACTGAAATTCCGGGCATCCATTTCAAATTCAGCGATCACTGGATTCGAGTGGCGAAGGCCGGCGCACCTTATCCCGAGTAGCCGGAAGGGCGCCGAAGAGTCACTTCAGGGCGCGAGCGACGAGAGAGGAGGAAGAGTGTCCCCTTCTTTGGAGCTATTGGAGAATGCCGTCAGGCGTGCCTGAAACTGCCGCCAGAACTCATACTCGGCGTCCCAACGTCCCAGGGCAGATGCCAGGCGGTACGGGGTGTACTCAGCCAGCCATTCTTGCCGGTACTCTTCGCGAAGCCCGGTGATGGCGTCCATCAAATCCACAATGCGGGAATGGTCCTGGTAAGTCACCTGCGATTCCCATTCGTTCCACCACAGTTCACCGGCTGGGCGCTTCGGTCCCAGCCGCTGCCACAGGGCAATGAGCTCGGGACCTGTCTGGAACTTTTGCCCGGCGTAGTCCAGCATTCTGCTCCCGCCACCACAAAGCTGTTGAGCGAGGCGGCGTCTGCTCCAAGCGCGCGGGCGCGGCCCAGGTGCTCTTCGGCGTCTTCGGCCAACATTCGCGCCTGGTGCAGCGCTTCCTGATTCTCCGTGCACTTTTTGAGCATGGCCGGGGAAAAGGGATTGTCCCAGAAGCTCAGCATCGAATCATCAGCCAGCACTTTCTGAACGGCCGTTTCCGCCTGCGCCAGATCTCCGAGCGCGGACGCTACCTCCGGGGCTGCGGGCGCCGCAGTCGTGAGTTGCGAATATTCGCTGAAGAAGTTTCTCTCGTCCATCGACTGGTTCTGCCAGGCAGCCGCCGCACCGTAGGCGATGCCCGGCCACGTCATCCGCATCAGCATCTGGCCGTCGTCTGTCCAGAGGGTGTTCATCAGTCCCAGGGCGCGCGAGGTTCGAGCGACCGCCAAGAAAGTGTCGATGTTCTCAAAGCTACGTTCGAAATCGGGCGCGATCTGGTTCCAACTCGTCACTCCTGAAGCCACCATATGAGGGATGTGATTTCTGGCCAGCGGGCCCAGCCGCGGCTCATAGTGTTCCGGCGGCCCAGGATCATACTCCCATGCGATGGCGATGAGCCGATGACTGAACCCCCTCGAAATGGGCGGGCACAAGGCCCGCCCCTACGTCAAACTGAGACCCTACCCCACCCTAGCCCAGACGATTTGTAGAGGCCCAATCGAATGGGTTAAAGTTAACGAGGGGCGTGTAATCAACCTGACTCGGCAGCGGGAAGCCCGCGAGTCACCGGCGCAATCTTGAGCTCTACCCATCCAACTTCTCGGCTCATCCGTTCAGTGGGCGGCAGGCGACGCTTCTGGGTGGCGGCCACCGCGCTCGGCATCTTGTTTTGGCTATGGCCGCCACGCTCCGCGCGCAGCGACAATTTCGTCTTTTATCTGCCGAACAGCCGCCAACTGGTTCCGGTGCAGACGCTGGATAACATCCGCTACGTTCCGCTGCTCCGCGTCCTCAACCTGGTGGGTACAGTTTCAGACGTGCAGCCGAAACGTCATTCCCTGAAAGTCTTGATCGGCAGCAACGAACTTGAGTTGCACGCGGGCGAGCGAAAGCTGAAGTTGGACCGGCACGACATGGAGATCGGGAGCGCGGTGCGGGTGGAAAACGGTGAGTGGATGGTGCCGCTGGATTTTCTATACGCAGTTTTGCCCAGGCTAACCACCCAAACCCTGGCGTACCGGGTCGGTGACGAACGCATGTTCATCGGCGATGTCAGGCCGCTCACTTTTTCCACACGTCTGACGCCCCTTGCCAACGGTTCGCGTCTTACCATTCAGTTCAGCGACCCGGTCACGGTGCAGACCGCCTCCACCAACGGACAGTGGGTGATATTCTTAGGCAACAAGGCGCTCCAGCCCCTCGAACAGCGCATAACGTTTAAAGATCACGATATCAGCGGCTTGACGTTTGATGATCAGGACGGCGTGCCCAAGCTCATCATCACGCCGGCGACAGCCAATCTCAACTTCTACCCGTCAGTCGCGGACGGCGGGCGCATTTTCCAAGCGGACGTTATTCAGCCCGCTCAGCCCAGTAATCCTGCCCAATCCGCCGAGGCGGCCAGGCCCGCCCAGTCCGCTCAAGGTGCGCCGCCTCAGCAGCCTGGCGGCGCGCCGGGTGCAGCCACGACTCCGCAGCCTGCAGGCCCCGCAGCCAATGCCGCCGGTACCGTCGCCCCCGTCCCTGCGCCTCCTCCGCTGCCCGTGGTGGTTCTGGATGCCGGTCACGGCGGGTCTGATACGGGTGCCCACAGCCGGGACGGCGTGACCGAGCGCGATCTCGTGGCGGCGCTCGTAGAGCGGGTCCGCGGTTCACTGACGTCGACGGGGAAGGTTCGTGTCATTCTGACGCGCCAGGGGTCAAATGATCCCACAGCCGACGAACGCGATGTGATGACGAATCTGGCGCGCCCCGTGGCCTTCCTGACGTTCCACGCCGGCGATCTGGGTGGAGGTGCTCCGGCGGCCCAGATTTACACCTATCAGGCACCTTCCACACCGGATGCTCTGGCCGGCCCGCAGGCGCTCTTCGTGCCCTGGAACGAGGCCCAGCAGGCTCATCTCGCGCGCAGCCGCGACTTCGCCACCTGGCTGGCTCAGCAATTCGGGCACATCGATGGCCTGGCCGTCCGCAGCCCGGCCGCCGCTCCGGTGCGGCAACTCCGCAGCATCGACGCTCCTGCGGTGGCTGTGGAACTGGGAACGCTGGCGCCCAGCCAGGACGCCGGCTCGCTGAACTCGGGCGCATTTCAAGACCCGGTGGCAAAGGCGGTGGCTGATGCCGTCACCACACTCGTTCAAGGAGGCTCCTGAGCGATGTCGGGACGAGCCAAAATTCTGGTCCTGGTGATTCTCCCCGTGCTGGTAGCGGGTTCGCTCTACTTGCGCTCCCTGGTGAGCCGGGTATTCTTCGAAAGACGCCAACCCGCGGAGAGCACGGAGCGCACCCGGCTGAGCCAGGAAGCCTTGCAGACCGCCGGGGGGCCCACCCGCACCGTTACCCTTTACTTTCCTTCTTATTCCGCAGGCAAGCTTCAGCCGGAGGCTAGGGAGCTGGCCATTGCGCCCCGCCCCGTGGATCGTATCCGCCAGATTGTGCTGGCGCTCATCGAAGGTCCCAAGCAGGGTCAAACGCGAGCGCTGTCACCGTCCGCGGATGTGCGGGCCGTCTTTTTGACGCAGGATGGAACGGCCTATCTCGATTTTTCCAGCAGCGCGGTGGCTGATTTCAATCCGGGGATCGAAAGCGAGACGCTGGCCATCTATTCGGTCGTGGATTCGCTGGCAGCCAATCTTCCGGAAGTGAAGCGCGTGCAGTTTCTGGTCCAGGGGCAGGAAGTGGACACGCTGGACGGTCATGCTGATCTCACCGCGCCCTACGCGCCTGATCAGTCGTGGATCGCCTCGGTGGCACCGGCGGCGCCGGCGGCTCAACCCGAGGCAGGTCCGGCGCAGAACTGACTCCAGTCCCAAGCAGCCGCGAGGATTCGGAACGCAGTCAGACAAGTCCTGCAGCGGCGCTCTGTGAGGTCCGAAACGACGGCGGTCGTAGACCGCCACTACCGTAGAGGTCGTTAGAAAGGTTGATCGATGACGGGAAACACACCGCGTCCGGTAAGCGGTCTGCTTTACACGGGCGGCAAACTCATGCGGGCGGGTGGGCGCGGCGCCCGGGAACTGCGCCCTCTAGAGATCACTCCCAACTTCATCTCGAGCGCCGAGGGCTCGGTGCTTCTTCGTCTGGGTGAAACAAGGGTGATCTGCACAGCTTCAGTGGAAGACGGCGTGCCGCCCTTCCAGAAGGGTTCCGGCCGGGGCTGGATTTCGAGCGAATATGCCATGATTCCCCGCGCGACGGAGACACGCACGCCACGCGAGGCGACCCGCGGACGACAGAGCGGCCGCACCATGGAAATCCAGCGCCTCATTGGGCGGTCGCTGCGGGCGGTCACCAATCTCGAAGCGCTCGGCGAGCGAACCGCGTGGATTGACTGTGACGTGATTCGCGCCGACGGCGGCACTCGCACCGCATCGATTACGGGCGCGCTGGTAGCCCTCGGGCTCGCCTTTGAGAAGCTGATCTCTTTCAAGGCCATCCCTCGCTCTCCGCTTCGGGACTACCTGGCCGCCATCAGCGTGGGCATTGTGGGAGGCGAGATGCTCCTCGACCTTGAATACGCCGAAGACTCCCACGCTGAGGTCGACATGAACGTGGTGATGACGGGCTCAGGAAACCTCGTAGAGGTGCAGGCCACCGCTGAGGGCAAACCCTATTCGCGGGATGATCTAAATCAACTGCTTGAGCTGGCTCAACCCGCGATCGACAAGCTTGTGGAAGCGCAGCGCTCGTTGGTTAAAATCGGGGCCAGGCCTTAAAACGGGAGCCGGCGCCCGGCGGGCGATGCGCGATCCCCTCCAGTTGTGGCTGGCTTCAACCAGTTCCGGCAAGCTTCGCGAATTTCGGGAGGCTGGCTTGGTCCGCGGTGTCCGTGTCGAAGCTCTTCCCGGAATCACAGCGATTGCGCCGTGTGTCGAGGACGGCAGCACTTTCGAGGAGAATGCTCGCAAGAAGGCGCTCTACTACTCGCGGGCGGCTGAAGGCCTGGTCTTCGCTGACGATTCAGGATTGTGCGTGGATGCGCTGGGCGGCGCCCCGGGCGTCTTCTCGGCCCGCTTTGCCGGTGAGGGCGCGAGCGATTCCGCCAACAACTTTAGGCTGATTGAGGAGCTGCGCCGGACTTTGGGTTCCGGCAATTGGAGGAGCGAAGTCACGGCTTCAACCGTCGCCGGCATTCGGCCCCGTACCGCAGCCCATTATGTCTGTGTGATTGCTCTGGCCGAGCGCGGCAGAATCCTGACCGTGACCGTGGGGCGCGCGGATGGGACCATCATCGAGCAGCCGCGCGGTTCGGGCGGGTTTGGCTACGATCCCTATTTCTTCTATTCTCCGCTCGACGCAACGTTCGCGGAGCTGAGTCCGGAGGCGAAGTTTGCCGTCTCGCACCGCGGCGAGGCTTTTCGAAAGCTGCTGGACTATGTCGAAAACTCAACACGCTCAGAGCGCACTGCGGAGGCCGTCGCAGTCGCGCCTCTTTCCGGCACGGAACATCGCAGAGAATAATCCGTGCTATCCTAGCGGCCATGCCGGCAAGCCGAAAGGTCAAAACGCGTCCTGCTCAGGGAAAGAGACCCAACGGCGGCGCGTCGCCCAGTAAGCAAAGGCCTAAAACCAAGTTGACCCGAAAGGACTACACCTCTCCGGCGCGGCTCGCAAAGATCTTCGCCGCGCTCGATCAGCTTTTTCCCAAAGCCGAATGCGCTCTCCGTCATGACAATGCCTTTCAGCTTTTAGTGGCTACGATCCTCTCCGCGCAATGTACGGATGAGCGTGTGAACAAAGTGACGCCCGGCCTCTTCGCCAAGTATCCCACGCCCCAGGACTTTGCCGCTCTGAACCCTGAAGTGCTGCAGGAGGACATTCGTTCCACCGGCTTTTTTCGCAACAAAGCGAAAAGCATTATCGGCGCCGCGAAAAAGCTGGTGGAGGATTTCAAAGGTGAAGTGCCGCAATCGATGGAAGAGTTGCTGACCTTGCCGGGTGTGGCTCGCAAGACTGCAAACGTGGTGCTCGGCACTGCCTATGGCATTCCGGTCGGCGTCGTTGTGGATACTCACGTCTCCCGCATCGCGGGCCGGTTGAAGCTCTCCAAAGAGAAGACGCCGGAGCGGATCGAGCAGGACCTCATGAAGCTCGTGCCCCGCGAACGCTGGATTTCCTTCGCCCATCAAGTAATCTGGTTTGGCCGGAAGGTCTGTCAGGCGCGCAAGCCTCTATGCGCTTCCTGTCCCATGGAGAGCCTATGCGACTCGCGGGACAAGACAGTGTGACGAATGGCAATCGGTTGGTTGAGAGAGTTATGCTTCGGCAGGCTTACGGGCTTGGCGCTTCTGCGAGTGTGCCACCACGGAACCGGAGCAGAAGTCTCGCACAAAATACTCACGCTCTGACGAAGACTGGGCGAGGTCGTTCAACCTTTCCTTGGCGTGAGCCAAGTTGGCTGCGGCGCCGATCCAGCGGGGAAACTGGTCGGGGACTACTTCGAAAAGGTCGTATTGGGTGTTCATGAACGATCTCCAGATCACGCCTTGAGAAGCTTAATCCACACCTAGTATACCCGACTATTTTAAGAGCAGTTATTTTAAGTATTTATGACAATCCAAAGAATTCTTACGATCGAGGTAGCGCATTGGCCTAATCCAAACGGCTACACTTGTGGCCGTTCAGGACGAGTCCGTTCCTCTGCCCGCAGCCGGCTGCGGGGCCCGGGAACACCGGCTTCGATTCCGAAGTCGCAGCCGGGAGCAGAACTACCCAACCCGGGGCTTTCACCGTCAAATAGGGATCGAGGTGCATGATGGGAACGCTATTGCAAGACCTTCGTTACGGAATCCGGATGCTGGCGAAGAATCCGGGCTTTGCCACCATCGCCGCGCTAACCCTGGCGCTCGGCATTGGCGCCAACACTGCCATCTTCACCGTCATCAACTCGGTTCTGCTCAGCACGCTGCCCGTGAAGAACCCGCAGCAGCTCGTTCTGCTGACGGACCCGGGTACTGGCGGAATGAGCGTGGGCAGCTCGACGGGTGACCGTGACATGCTGACCTACGCTGAGTTTCAGGACCTCGCCGCCCGCAACACGGTACTTTCGGGCACTTTCGCTGCGGACGCGATGCACGATGAGATCCCAGTGGCGGTGGAGGGATCGCGGCAGGACGGCGCAGCCGCCCAAGCTGCCGTGGACATGGTAAGCGGGTCGTTCTTCGGCGTTCTGGGAGTCGCGCCGCTGCTGGGCCGGACTTTCACCACAGACGTGGACAAGCTCCGGGATGCGAGCCCAGTGGCCGTGATCAGCTACAGCTTCTGGCAGCGTCGTTTTGGGGGAGACGCGTCGGTGCTCACCCGGAAGCTTCGCGTCCGTAAGACGGTGTACGACATTATCGGCGTCATGCCGCAACGCTTCTTTGGCATGACCGTGGGCGCCGCGCCCGATGTCTGGGTGCCGCTCACCATGCAGGCGGAGGTCTATCCGGGCGAAGACTGGCTCACGGTGGAAAAGCACCCCATCGAGAAGACAGAGTGGCTGCAAGTGATGGGAAGGCTCAAGCCCGGCGTTACGGTGGCGCAGGCCAAGGCCAGCCTTGACCTGACGTTTCAGCAATACCTCCAATCCCAACTTGGCGATATCTCAGAAAATGACCGGCACAACTTCCTGAATGAGCACCTGCCCGTTGCGGGTGGAAGCCGCGGAGCCTCGCTGCTGCAAGGCGAGTTCGGCACACCGCTGCTGATTCTGATGGGCGTGGTCGGGTTGGTGCTGCTGATTGCGTGCGCCAACGTCGCCAATCTGCTGCTGGCGCGCGCGGCCTCGCGTCAAAAGGAGATCGCGGTGCGCGTGGCCATGGGCGCGGGACGTGCCCGATTATTCCGGCAGCTCCTCACCGAAAGCGTGCTTCTCGCCGGCATCGGAGGCGTACTTGGACTACTACTGGCCCAATGGGCGGACGCGGTCCTGCTGCGCCTCGTCTCCCGCGGCCCTTCACCCATCCCGCTCGACACCCACCCCGACGCCAAGATCCTCGGCTTCACGCTCGGTGTCTCGCTGCTCACCGGAATTCTGTTCGGCCTGGCGCCGGCCATCCGGGCTGCGCGCGTGGACCTCAATTCCGTTCTCAAGGGAACCTCCCGGAGCGTCGTTGGAAGCGCGACTCAAGCAGGACGGGTGCCGGTGGGCAAGGTTCTGGTGGTGGCGCAAGTAGCTTTTTCGGTTCTCTTGCTGGTGGTCGCAGGGCTATTCGTACACAGCTTTCAGAAGCTCACCGAAGTGCAGCTCGGCTACGATCACGACCACCTGCTGCTCTTCGGCGTCGATCCGGTGGAATCCGGCTACAAGGGGCCGGCCATCGCCGAGATGTACAAAGCTCTCATGGAGAACATCTGCACCATTCCCGGCGTGCGCGGCGTGACGCTGTCGCAAAACGGCCTGTTCAGCCACTCCGAATCTGCAGACCAGATTTCGATCGATGGCTACAAGCCAAAGTCCGGCCAGAACATGCATGCCCGCTTCGACGAAGTGGGCCCGAACTACTTTGCGACTGTGGGCATTCCGATCCTCATGGGCCGCGACATCACGCCTGAGGACGGCGGCAACGGCCAGCGCGTCGGCCTGATCAACCAGACCATGGCGCGCTACTACTTTGGCAACGAGAATCCCATTGGCAGACGCATCTGGGACATGTTCCCTACCTCGCACGAAGATTTTGTGGTGGTGGGCGTCGCGGCCGACGCCAAGTACAACAACCTGCGTGAGCAGACGCCGTGCGCGCCGCGGTGAAGCAGACAGCTCCGAACCTGCCGCCCCTCGGGATTCACACCATGAACGATCTCGTGAGCGAGTCGCTTACCAGTGACCGCATGATCACCAAACTGACGGGGTTCTTCGGCGCGCTGGCCGTGCTACTGGCCTGCATCGGAATTTACGGAATTATGGCCTACGCCGTAGCCGGCCGCACCAGCGAAATCGGCATCCGCATGGCCCTCGGTGCGCAACGCGGCGACGTCGTCTGGCTGGTGCTGCGCGAGTCACTGCTCTTGGTGGTGATTGGACTCGCCATCGGACTGCCCGCGGTTTTGGCGGTCTCAAGGGCAATCAAAAGCTCCCTCTTCGGCCTGACGGCAACTGATCCGCTGGCGTTAGCGTCTGCGGCGATCCTGATGTTCGTGGTGGCCGCCGTAGCTGGCTACATCCCAGCACTGCGCGCCTCGCGAACGGATCCCATGGTGGCGCTCAGGTACGAGTAGCGGATTCAGACGTAGGGGCGGCCCTTGTGGATTCTGTGTGAAAACTCGGCTGGCGCGTGCCGGTCCGTGGACCCCCGCCTGCGCGGGGGTGACGCCATTGGATTTACGGGGTCTACCCAAACGCGTCATTCCCGCGAAGGCGGGAATCCACGAGTTTCTTGTAGCCGCCCATTTACTGAGCGCTCTTGGGTGGCTATATCAGTCGGGCGGCCACAAGGGCCGCCCCTACGTTCAACCGGAAAAGAGCCGCTTGCAAAATATACGACTACATCGCATATTTTGCACATGTGGATCGAACGTGACATTGAGCCGAGGCTCAGGCGATCTGCCCGCACCCGTCCCGTGGTGGTGCTCACAGGGGCTCGGCAGACTGGCAAGACGTCAACCCTCCTCCGGCTTTTTCCGAATCACCACTTTGTTTCCCTTGACCTTCCCACCGAGGCGGAGCAAGCCGAAAAAGAGCCCCAGGGCTTTCTTCGCCGCCACCCGTCTCCGGTGATTGTCGATGAGGTACAGTATGCGCCGGGATTGTTCCGGCATCTGAAGGTAGCTGTTGATGCCAGTCGCGCCCGTAATGGGCAGTTCCTGCTTACCGGTTCGCAGAAATTTACCCTCATGAAGAGCGTCTCCGAATCGTTGGCAGGGCGAGCTGACATCGCGGAACTGGAGACTCTGTCGTGGTCTGAAATCCGAAACGCTTTGCCGCTGACTGGACTCGAGACGGCAATCGTTCGGGGTGGTTTTCCTGAACTGCACGCCAACCCCGACATTGACCACGTGGCCTTCTACAACTCGTATCTCGCCACCTACCTCGAGCGCGACGTGCGGTCGCTGGCCAACGTCGGCAGTCTGCGGGACTTCGAGCGCTTCTTGCGCGCTTGTGCTTTACGTTCTGCGAATCTGCTGAACAAAGCCGATTTGGCGCGCGACGTCGGCATCGCCCCGTCCACCGTGAACCATTGGCTCTCTACGCTCGAGGCTTCCGGGCAAGTCGTGCTGCTTGAACCCTGGTTCTCGAACCGTACCAAGTCCATCGTCAAGAGCCCGAAGCTTTACCTCGCTGATACCGGACTCCTTTGCGCTTTGCTAAACATCCGTTCGGAAGACGCGCTCCGCCAGTCACCGGCGGCGGGCGCAGTCTGGGAGACCTTCGTTTTTGCTCAACTGCGCGCTCGTGAACGGCGGGCAGGACGCACAGGCAGTCTCTTCTTCTGGCGCGACCGCACGCGCGAAGTAGACTTTGCGGTGGATGTTGGTGGTCAGATGGAACTCTATGAGGCGAAGTGGGCCGAATTGCCATCCGAGAGTGACACTGTAAACCTCGATTTTGTGCGCGAGGCTGTCGGCAAGGCCAAGTTCCGCGACGGCGCTGTGGTCTGCCGTACTCCGAACAGTTTTCCCCTCGCTGGTGGGTTCCGAGCACTGCCGGCGTCCGATCTTGGATGACCGGGGCTAGCATACTTATTCATCGTGCACCTGCGTGTCACCTGCGTTGACTTGCCTTCTTGATTCCGCCTAAAATCGCGACGCAATCGACAAAAGTTACGCGAGGAGAATTCATGCGTGTACACGTGCCGTCGTTCGTCAGGGTCACAACCGTAGTTCTGGCATTCCTTGCGGGTCTGGTAACCTCGCTCGCGTCCGTGCGACAAGTCTGGGCACAAGGCCTGGTGGGCGCCGATCTTTACCGCTTTCGCTCGGTGGGTGCGGTGGCCATCTCGCCGGATAATCGCCTCATCGCATACACCGTCGTCATGCGGGACCGCCCCGGGCGGCCTTATTCCCAGGTATGGATCATGAATGTGGCTTCGCAGAAGTCCCTGCGGATCGGCGCTGAAAAGGAGGCGACATCAAACCCCATCTGGTCGTCGGACGGCCAGTGGCTGAGCTACTCGGGCGGCGAAGGCGACAAGTCCGGCCTCTGGGTGGTCCACCCTGACGGCTCAGGCGCCACGTTCATGGCTCCCACGCAAGGCAGCAATTCCCCGCTTCCGGGCCAGGGCGAGGACGTCGCCTGGTCTCCTGACGGCAAGCAAATCGCCTTCGTATCTGCAACGCCCGGCCCTGAAACGGCCGAGGCCTCGGGCGACCCCATGGTAATCACGCGCTACCTTTACAAGCCCACGGCCAGCGAAGGATTTTCGCACTTCAATGACAATCGCCGACTGCATCTCTTCGCCGTGGACCTGGCCACCAAAAACGTGCGCCAGCTCACCACGGGCACGAATGACGAGCACTCCATCGATTGGTCGCCCGACGGCCAGGAACTTCTGTTTGTTTCTAACCACGAGCCTAAGTCGGATGAATTCTTCAACTACGACGTGTTCGCCCTGAAGGTCGCGGACGGTACTGTGCGGCGCCTGACAGCCACCGAGAGCTGCGAGTACGCGCCACGCTGGTCACCCGACGGCAAAATGATCGTTTACTCCGGCACCAAGCGCGGACTCACCGATCGCGAGACCACCATGGAAGATACCCATGCGTGGATCATGAACGCCGACGGCAGCAATCGCCGCGAGATCGGCGCCGCCGTTGACAATCGCCAGGGCCACCCCGGCTGGTCGCCCGACGGGAGCGCCGTTTACTTCACCGCTCAGGATCGAGGCAGCGTTCACCTGGTGCGCGTGCCTGTCGGGACGTCGGGTTCCGCGGGTTCGCCGGAAACAGTAGTGAATGACGTCGGGTCTGTCAGCGGCTGGTCTGTGGGGAAAGACGGTCTGGTGGCTTACGGCTTCTCTACTCCGCAGGATATGGCGCAACTGTTTGTGCGAACGGGAACGGGCGAGCCCCACAAGCTGACCGATCTCAATCGCGAGGTGCTGCAAGGCAAGCAGATTGCGCCCGTCGAGTCTTTCACCTTCATCAGTAATGACAACAAGTTTGAAGTGGAGGCGTTTCTCACCAAACCGCCCGGGGTGCCGCAGGGCCTGCCGGATATGGCGGCTGCCCCCAAGCACCCTCTCATCGTCAATATTCATGGCGGCCCGCACGGCCAGAATGGACCTGCCTTCAATTTCAAGGATCAGGTCTACGCCGCGCGGGGATGGGCCACGCTGCACGTGAATTATCGGGGCTCCACGGGATACGGCCAGAAATTTGCAGACGCGGTGTTCGGCGATCAGGATGGGAACGAGGGCCAGGACGTGCTCTACGGCGTCAGCGCGGCGCTGCGACGCTACCTCTGGCTTGACCGCGAGCGTATGGGCATTGAAGGCGTCAGCTACGGCGGCCAGCTCAGCGACTGGCTCATCACTCAGACCAACGAATTCAAGGCGGCTATTCCGATCGCAGGAATTTCCAATCTTATAAGCTATAACTACATGACGTATTACAATCAATATGAAGAGATGGAGTTCGGCCAGTTCTTTCATCAGGGCAACTTGATGGACGAGGCTTGGGAACGTTCGGCGCTCAAGCACGTCGCCAACGTACACACCCCGACCATGCTCATGCACGGCGAGAATGACCCTGACGTTCCCATCGCCGAGGCCGAGCAGTATTACGTAGCGCTTAAAGATGTAGGAGTGGATACAATCTTCGTGCGCTATCCGCGCGAAGGCCACGGGCTGGCGGAAACAAAGCACCAGGTGGATTCAACGGACCGCTGTATTGCATGGTATGAGAAACACTTTCCCCGCCCCGGCGAGGAGGGTGTGACGAATACCCAGCCGTGAAGACCCTTGGAAGCGCGGGCGAGACGCCCGCGCTCCAAGCGTCGCTTACACCTTCTCCGGCACGACGAACGGAGCGCGATAGCCACGGTCGCCGTCGCGCAGCAGCGTGTTCGCTTCGTCGTCATCGATAACGCACTGCTTCTCGGGGTCGAAACGCAGCGCCCGCCCCAGCCGGTAAGAAGCGTTCGCCAAGTGAACCAGCGTGGCGGAGATGTGCCCTTCCTCAATGGGCGCGTTCAGATTCTCTTTGTTCCGGCTGCGAACGCAGTCGATGAAGTTGGCGTAGTGGTCTCCAGCCTCATGCCCGGAAGGCCCTTCCTTCTGAGCCCTGCCCAGCCAGGTTTTGTAGGCGCAGGCGTCTTCATCCCCCGTGGCAAGGTATCCATTCGAGCCATAAAAGATATTGCCGATGGCGTTCGAATCCTGCTCCGCCACCAAGCCCGCCGCGCCAACTCCCGCCTCACGATTGGTGATCCAGTGCCGCACCTCAAACTCCAACATTTTGCGCTTGCCGTCGGGAAGGTCATACTCGAAGGCGCAGTTGAGAGTATTAGGCGTTTGCTGATCGTCATCGAACATGAAATGGCCACCCACCGCCGAGGCGCGATTGGGAAACTTCAGGCCAAGTCCCCAGCGCGCCACGTCCATCTGATGCACGCCCTGGTTTCCGATGTCGCCGTTGCCCGTGTCCCAAATCCAGTGCCAGTTGTAGTGAAACCGGTTGCGCGTGAAAGGCTTCAGGGGCGCCGGGCCGGTCCAAAGGTCATAGTGAACGCCGTCGGGAACGGGCTCCGGCAGCTTGTGGCCGATGGTGTCGCGCCACTTGTAGCAGATCCCGCGCGCCAGGTAAACGTCACCAATCGCGCCGCTGCGGACACCCTTAATGGCCTCCTGAATCGCCGGCGCAGAGCGAATCTGCGTGCCGTGCTGCACCATGCGGTTGTACTTTTCGGCGGCGGCCACCAGTTGCTTTCCCTCCCAGAAGTTGTGCGAGCAGGGTTTTTCCACGTAAACGTCTTTCCCCGCTTGACACCCCCAGATGGCCATCAGTGAGTGCCAGTGATTCGGCACGGCGATGGAGATAGCGTCAATGGATTTATCGTCCAGCAGCTTGCGCACGTCCACGTAGCTCTCAGGCTTGGTGCTCATGCGCGCCAGCGCTTTGTTCAACACGTTCTCGTCCACGTCGCAGAAGGCAGCCACCTCGACGTTGGGCAGGTGAGAGAAGCCAGCCAAGTGATCCTTACCACGCCCATGAAGACCGCAAATGGCGACCCGCACGCGATCGTTGGCGCCGAACACACGCTCCGGCCGCGTGAGCATGGTGATGCCGCTGAGCGCGGCCACACCCGCGGTGGTCTTGGCGCCGGCCTTCAGAAAGTCGCGGCGAGTCAGTTCTGATGGAGTTGACATGAGTGCTCTCCGATGCAAGAAGCAGAAATTAGAATTTCGACTCAAGTCTTTACCCGCAGTGGCTGAATGTCAAGTATCAGGCATGCGGTGGGTGCGCGACATAAAAGTGGAAGTCAGGCTGCCCGGCGGCTCTCCCAGTAATCCTCGAAGCGGCCGTTGAGACAACAGCAGCGCAGGGCCACGATGGCGTTCGCTCCTCGGACGGTCCAGAACATGCCCGAGCGTTTGA
>DATJYK010000181.1:0-73560 GCA_035578005.1 Terriglobia bacterium | reverse complement strand
CCTAACCCGGCGGAGCCGGAACCAAACAGGTCACAAGTCGAAAGTCGACGGTCGAAAGTCAAAAGTTGGACACTTTCGAAATCTCATTCCGAGGCGCATGAACAAAGGGCCAAATCGAGGTGGCCCAAAATATTGTGACAGAAAACGGCACAATCCTACGACAAAGGTACTAACGGTTTCGTTCGGTAATTTTGCTGTCGAAGACCGTTGTGTGTCTAGTAATTATGTCATGCGGACTACCCTCAAAGTCACCGACGTAGCCTACGGCGCGCACCTTGCCGCCACAATTTCTCCGCTAAGAATCCCGGGTCCCCAGAAACTTGCCACGTTTGTTCAGATCTTGATCTGATCACACGTCTAGAAGCGGCGGAGTTGTTCCTGGTAGCCTTGAAAATTCCTTCGTGTTTCCTCCACGGAATCTCCACCGAATTTTTCCAGGAAGGCCCGGGCCAAAATCAGGGCCACCATCGCTTCGCCGGCCACGCCAGCCGCCGGTACGACGCAAACGTCCGAGCGCTCGTAGCTGGCCTTCACGCTCTCGCGGCTCTCAAAGTTTACGGATTCCAGCGGACGACGCAGCGATGAAATCGGTTTCAGATAGCCTCGCACGACAATCGATTCGCCGTTCGAAATGCCGCCTTCAATCCCGCCAGCCCGGTTCGACTTTCGTGTGAAGCGCGCGTGCCCACGATCGTAACCGATCTCGTCATGGACCTCTGAGCCGAACCTCCCCGCGATCTCAACACCGTTGCCGATTTCGACGGCCTTCACGGCCTGGATGGAGGTGACAGCCTGCGCCAGTTGGCCGTCCAGCCGCTCGTCCCATTGGGCTGTGGAACCAAGACCGGGCGGAGCGCCTCGCACGACCACCTCGAAAATCCCTCCTACCGAGTCCCGATTCTCCGTGGCCTGGTCAACTTCCTGCTTCATGCGAGCCTCGGTTTCAGCGTCGACGCAGTTCAGGATGATTTCTTCCCGGTCTCGCAGAGCCAGAATCTCATCAAAACTTACGGGGCGCGCCTCCAAGGCGACGTGTCCTACTTGAACCACGTGACTCGCGATTTCAATTGCGAACTCGCGCAGGAATAGTTTGGCCAGGGCGCCCACGGCGACCCGCGCGGCCGTCTCGCGGGCGCTGGCCCTCTCAAGCACGTAGCGGGCGTCGCGGAAATTGTACTTCAGACATCCGGCCAAATCAGCATGGCCGGGTCGCGGCTGAGACAGGGCCCGGTAATGCTCGCGCGCTTCCGGGTTCGCCTCCACCGCCATGGCTTGGGACCAGTTCTTCCAGTCATAGTTTTCGATCAAAATCGTGACCGGTGAACCAATCGTTTCGCCGTGCCGAACGCCCGAGAGAAACTGGGCGCGGTCAGACTCAATCTTCATGCGCCCGCCGCGACCGTAGCCTCCCATGCGGCGCTTCAGTTCGCGATCGACATACTCGAAGTTGACAGAAAGCCCGGCCGGCAGACCCGCCAGGATAGCCACCAGCGCCTGTCCGTGAGATTCTCCGGTTGTGTAGAAGCGTAGCATCAGGGCCAGGGCTCGGCCTCGGCACTCCTTGCCTTCTTACGAGCCTGGACGTCTCTCAAAGGCATGATTTGTGATCTTAGCGAAAAGCAGCCGAACTGGTCAAAGAACGTACCGATCAAGGGACTCCAGACGGACGACTTCCGGGGTTATACTACAAAATTGTCCGTCCGGCCCAGGAAAGGCGTCCGGTGCGATATCTGATATTGAGTGATATTCACTCGAACCTCGAGGCTTTCGAGAAATGCGTGGCCATGGCCAGCGGCCACTACGACCAGGTGCTTTGTCTTGGCGACCTGGTAGGCTACGGGCCGGACCCCAATGCCATTGTTGACGCCGTGCGGGGGCTGGCTTCGGTTACCATTCGCGGCAACCACGACAAAGCCTGCGCCGGAATTACCGACGCTGAGGATTTCAATCCGTTGGCCCGCACGGGCACCTTGTGGACCCGGCAGCAACTGACAGCGGCAAACCTCGCCTGGCTGCAAGACTTGCCGCCGGGACCGTGCGAGGTGGCGGGATTCGAGCTTGTGCATGGATCACCTCGCGACGAGGATGAGTATCTCGTAGAGTCTTACGACGCGCCCCCTGCTTTCGAGGAGGCTTCGGCAGCGGTGGTCTTTTTCGGCCACACGCACTTGCAAGGCGGTTTCGTGTGGAGCCCCGACGGCAATGCGCAACCCATCCCTTGTTATGGTCTTGCCAACGGCTCGCCGCTGACATTGCACATCGACGAAGGATCGCGATACCTCATCAATCCGGGCTCGGTTGGTCAACCTCGCGACCGTGACTGGCGCGCAGCATTCGCCATCTTCGACTCGGACCAGCGTCTGGTGGAGTACTATCGCGCCTCCTACAACGTGCTGACGACCCAAGACAAGATGAGAAAGGCCGGCTTGCCCGAGCCTCTCATCACCCGCTTGCAGTTCGGGCGCTAGCATATCGCGGACCTCAAAATCCAACATAAACCGGCGTAAATGCGGGCGGCCCTTGATTCCATTCGGCCGGCATATGATCAAAAGTGATGTGCAGGTTGCGGCTCTCGCCTGGCTTGAGCGGCACAGTATTCTCGGTCACAGGGCGGCTGACTTGCTGCAGCACCACCTGGTTCATCATGTCTTCAAACGCAAGTTGCAGGTCTAACTGGCGCACGGTTCGTGAACCCCGGTTGACGACGTGAGCGTCCAGGTAGGTCTCGGTGGTTCCAAGCGGAGTCTCGGCCGCGCTCATGCGGGCGTCAATCACCTCGATTTGCCCTAGGTAGGCTTGTGCTTCCGCGCTCAAAGGCGGGCGGACGGCGGGCCGTGTGAGCCGCGCATGCATCAGCCACGCCACGCCCGCCAATAATGCCGCAATTCCAGTCGAGATTCCGAAGATGAGCGGCAGCAGGGACCGGCCGGCGTCGCTTGCCGGCCGAATGAACTTGTACCTGGCTGCGGAATTTTCCACCACGTCTCTACACTCCGGCCACGGTTAGTCCCTCCACCAGCAGCGTCGGAGCCGCCAGCGAACTTCGAAACTCAAGGTCTGAGCCGATAACCCCGATGTGGTTCAGCATCTCCGCCAGACTCCCGGCGATGGTGACTTCGTCAACGGGATAGGTAAGCTCTCCGTTTTCGATCCAGAGGCCCACGGCTCCCCGCGAGTAATCGCCCGTGACCACGTTCACGCCCATCCCGATCAGCTCCGTCACGTAAAAGCCGCTCTTCACCGAGCGCAAAATCTGCTGAGGTGATTGCGCTCCCGGTGTCAGATAAAAGTTCTTGGGTCCCACGCCCGGAGGCCCCGTCACTCCGCGCGAGGCGTTGCCGGTGGTGCGCAAGCCAAGCTTGCGCCCTGAATAGGTGTTCAGCAGATAGCTGCGCAGCACGCCGCGCTCAATCACCGGCGTCACCGAAGGCGCCACGCCTTCATCATCAAACGGGCGTGAACCGAAACCGCCAGGACGCAGGCCATCGTCCAGAACGGTGATGTTGTCGCCGGCGATCTTTTCCCCGAGTTTGCCCGCCAAAAACGAGGCGCTGCGATAGATCGCGTCTCCACGCACGGCTTCAAAAATGTGCCCGAGGAGAGAGCGCGCGGTTTCGGGATCAAACACCACGGGAACCCGGCAGGTGGACACCTTGCGCGCACCGAGGCGCCTCACCACGCGCGCCGCGGCTTCGCGGCCTACCGCCTCAGGATCGCGCAATGCCGATGCGCTGCGGCCCACGGCGTACCAGTAATCGCGCTGCATGCTCGCGTTGCCGTTCGCGCCTTCCTGGGCTACGGGCACCACCGAAATGGAACCAAATGACGCTTGATAACTACCCACAAAACCGAGCGAATTGGCATAGGCCTTGGCGCCAAGGCCGGTTTCAACACCCGCGCCTTCAGAATTACGAATGCGAGCGTCTGCGCTGAGCGCTGCTTCCTCCGCCCGGCGCGCCAACCCGATGCGCTCCTCGGCCGAGATTTCGGCGAGATCCGGAGAATAGAGCTCGAGGTCGCCGGAGTAGCGCCCGAGTTCCGCGGCCTCCGGCAGGCCGTTCGCAGGATCTTCGGACGTGACCTTGGCCATGGCCAAGGTTCGCTCCACGAGCGTCTGCAAGGAATCGCTTGAAAAATCGCTCGAATAGGAGCTGGCGCTGCGCGTTCCGAGAAACACGCGCAAGCCTAAGGCCTTGGAGGCGGCTTCCTTGAGGTTTTCGATCTTGCCGAGACGAACGGTCGTGGAAAACTCATCGCCTTCCCGCACCGTGGCGTCCGCCGCTGTGGCCCCGGCTTTGATGGCGCGCTCTACGAGGTCTTGCGCGATTTGTTCGAGCTGGTCCTGTGGCATTCGTGGGTCCTTATCAGTGGTTAAACGGACTCTTTAGCGCGTCCCCGATCCGCGAAAACGTCTTCATGATCTCGTCGCAAGTGAGCGTCGCCGTCCGGTCCGCCGTCTTAATTGTGGCCCCCGCCTGCAACACCGGCTGATTCACACTGCCGCGCGTAATATCGACAAAGCTGGAGCCGAGCAGACCCGTGGTGCCGACGCTAGCCTCCGAGTCGGCGCGGATCACCGGTTGAAACCTCTTGGCAATTCTCATCGAAACTTCGACTGGCTTGTCGCCCGTCGGTACGAGACCAATGTCCCATACACGTCCCACCTGCACACCCGCAACCTGCACGGGGTCCTTCACGTGAAGGCTGCCCGGCACCGCCAAATCGGCCTTGAGAACGTAGGAAGGCGTGAAGAACTCCCAGCTATACCGGGAACCGACGACGCCCGCCACAAATCCCACTCCCAGCGCGAGCAAGATTGTGATGATTCGCCGGAATCTGCTGAGGGACAAGCCACCCGCTTGGTGCAATTCGGCCATGCGAGACCCTCGCTTCTGTCCCCTCTCGACCCGGATGCGGGGTTCGTACCATTTCGCTCCGGCCCGACCGCTAACTCCAAACGACTTGCGCGACCGACCGCACATGCGACGCCCGGGTTCGTTTTGGGTTCGTTTCAGGTTCGTTTATGCTTTTCTGCCAGCCAATCCCCCAAATCTTGGGTTCGTTTAGGTTCGTTTTGCAACGTCGTTTAGGGCCGTTTTTGGGACTTATCAGTAATCAAATCAGGTGATTAAGTGTTTTGGGTTCGTTTTTCAAACTCGTTTCGCGAAAACCCGGATTTGTTGAAGTAAACACATCGCTATCAATCACATATCGTTTTGGGTTCGTTGATGCACACCCTATACCCCCCGGGGGGGCCACACCCCGCGCCGACTGGAAATCCGACGCGGCCGACCGCTCTTCTGCAACATCGGAAGCCAGGAAAGCCCACGCCCACGTGTGCCTTACACAAACGACGTCGCCGCCCGCGGCGCTGTTCCACCCACCGTGAGGCTGCTCACCTTCAGCGTTGGGATGCCCACGCCCACGGGCACACTCTGACCTTCTTTGCCGCAGGTGCCGATGCCAGTGTCGAGCTTGAGATCGTGACCCACTGCGGTGACTCGCGTCAGGACTGTGGGACCATCGCCAATCAGAGTCGCGCCTTTCACGGGCGCCGTGACTTTGCCATCTTCAATCAGGTAGGCCTCGGAAGCTGAGAACACGAACTTGCCACTTGTGATGTCCACCTGGCCGCCACCAAAGTAAACGGCGTAGAGTCCCCGCTTTACGGAGCGGATGATGCCCTCGGGGTCGTCGGTGCCCGCCAGCATGTAGGTGTTGGTCATGCGCGGCATGGGGATATGCTCGTAGCTCTCGCGGCGTCCGTTGCCGGTGACGCTGGTCTGCATGATGCCCGCGCTCAGCTTGTCTTGCAGGTAGCCTTTCAGGACGCCCTTTTCGATGAGGACGTTGTGCTGGGTGGGCACGCCTTCGTCATCCACGTTGAGGGAGCCGCGCCGGTCCGGAATAGTCCCGTCGTCAACCACCGTGCAGATGTCCGAAGCCACCCGCTGGCCAATGCGTCCGCTGAAGGCAGAGATTCCCTTGCGGTTAAAGTCAGCTTCGAGGCCGTGCCCGATGGCTTCGTGCAGCAGAATGCCCGGCCAGCCGGGACCCAGCACCACCTCCATCTCGCCTGCCGGCGCCTCCTGGGCGCTGAGCTGCACAATCGCCTGGCGCGCGGCTTCCTTAGCGAAGTACTCGGGCGAGCGATCGCCGGCGAAGAATTCGAGCCCTACGCGTCCCCCGCCGCCGCTTGAGCCGGACTGGCGGTTCCCGCCGTCCTGAGCGAGCGCGAACACGTTGAGCCGCACCAGCGGCTGGAAGTCCGTCACCACTTTGCCGTCCGATCCTGCGATGAGCACGTGGCGGATCTGGTCAGCGTAGCCCACCCGCACCTGGCCGATGCGGCTGTCATAGGCGCGCGCCGCTCGGTCAGCACGGGTCACCAGGTCGAGCTTAGGCTCCAGACCCTCATCGGTAGGAGCATGCATTACAGGGTAGAAATTGTGCGGCGGCTCAAGCTCGCTCAAACCAACCGTGGAGACTCGCGCCGGGCCGCTGGCGATGCGGGCTGCGATGCGGGCGGCCTTCAGAATGCGCTCCGGCGCCAGATCGTCGGAGTAGGCATAGCCGGTCTGCTCGCCCGCCACCACGCGAATGCCGCAGCCTACCGAGATGCCTTCGGTAGCGGTCTTCACCAGGGACTCGTCTACCAGAATCGAAGTGGTCGTAGTGTGCTCAAAGTAGAGGTCAGCGTAGTTGCCGCCTTCAGACAGCGCCTCGGCGAGATAGCGCTCCAAGTCGGTTTCGGCTAGGCCATAGCGTTCAAAGAAAAAACGGTCTGACTGACTCATAATGACTCGGTCTCACCTGGAGGCGGCGCGGCGATTGCGCGGCCGAATTTCGAGGTAATCGATTGGACCCTGAAGTTTTATGATAGGCGCGCGCCTACAGAAGGGTCAAGGTGCGGCACGACGTACTTACGACGTACTGACGCGAAGCACGCTAGCCGCCTGCCTGGGCCCGCGCTCAGGCAGGCATCTCCCTGCGGTAGAGGAACTGAAAGAACTCCTTTCCCTCGCGCAGCCTCCGTTTCATCATCTCCGGGCTTGTCATCATTTCCCGTACGAGCGAGGCGATCTTGGCGGGACGGAAGTAGAAGCGCTTGTACATGGTCTCAAGGGCGCGGAAGATCTCGCTGTGAGAGAGATTCGGAAAGTGGAGTGGGGCGATCTGCAGGCCTCGCTCGTCCACCAGTTCGGCGTGCTCCCGGTCGAGCCAGTTATTTTGGACGGCCTGCCGGTAGAGCTCGGTTCCGGGATAGGGCGCCGCCAGCGATACCTGGATGGTATGAGGATTGATGTCGATGGCGAAGCGGATGGTCTCCTCCAGCGCCTCGGGCGTCTCGCCGGGAAGCCCCACGATGAAAGTGCCGTGGATGGTGACACCAAGGTCATGGCAATCCTGAGTGAACCGCCGCGCGATGCTCACCTTCATGCCCTTCTTAATGTTGTTGAGGATTTGCTGGTTCCCGCTCTCGTAGCCCACCAGCAGGAGGCGCAAGCCATTCTCCCTCAGCACCTCCAGCGTGCGGCGCGGCACGTTAGCCTTGGCGTTGCATGACCAGGTGACGCCGAGCTTGCCGAGGCCTCCCGCAATCTCTTCCGCTCGCGGCAGGTCGTCGGTGAACGTATCGTCGTCGAAAAAGAACTCCTTCACCTGCGGAAAATGCCTGTGGGCCAGCGCGATTTCCTCGATGACGTTCCCCGGTGACCGCGTCCGGTAACGATGCCCGCCTACGGTCTGCGGCCACAGGCAGAAGGTGCACTGTGAACGGCAGCCGCGGCCCGTATAGAGGGACATATAGGGGTGCTTGAGGTAGCCGATGAAGTAATCTTCCACGCGCAGGTCCCGCTTGTAAACCTCGGTGACGAACGGCAGCTCATCCATGTTCTCGAGCATCGCTCGCGGTGGATTGTGGGTGATGGCGCCGGAGGCCGAGCGAAAGCTGAGGCCGGCGACGCGATCCAAGGGCTTGCCCTCGGCCACTTCCTTGATGGTGAAATCGAATTCCTTGCCACAGACGAAGTCCACCGCGGGCGTTCTAAGGCCCGCAACAGGATCAACAGCAACCGCAGCCCCCACCAAGCCAATCTTGAGCCGAGGATTCGCCTCCCGGAAAGCTTCGGCAACTTTGAGGTCCGACGCCAAAGAGGGTGTGGACGTGTGCATCACCAGGAGCTCATATTCCGACGCCAACGGCAAAACGTCAGCCAGACGAAGGCCAGCGGGAGGAGCGTCTACGAGCTTGCTATCCGGGACGAGCGCCGCCGGCTGCGCCAGCCAGGTGGGATACCAGAATGAGCGCACTTCCCGCCGCGCCTGGTAGCGCGAGCCAGCCCCGCCGTCGAAACCCTCGAAGCAAGGGGGATGCAGGAATAGAGTCTTCATCACGGCCGAGGTCTCGCGCCTGGAACGACATTGCCAACGATGATGCGGGGCGGCAACACTCACCCGTGTGCCCGTGCAGAAGTTCGCGTCGGCATGCATCGTATACTACGATGTCGCAGAGACATGAGGCAAGTCAATTGAGGGGTAGAGGGGTAGTGGGTCAGGTTTGACGTAGGGGCGGCCCTTGTTGCCCGCCCATTTCAGGGCAGTCTTGTTACTTGGGCGGCCACAAGGGCCGCCCCTACGTCAAACCTGACATCGATGACCGAGTCTGGAGGACTTGAGTGCTTTTGACGGCGCTCCGATGGCTGGCCCTGGCAGCCGCGGCTGCACCCTTCGTCTATTACCTGGCCGCCGTGATCTGCGCGCTGGGCTTCTTCCGCAGACGCGATGAGCCGGTTCCCGACTTCTGCGCTCCGGTCAGCATCCTGAAACCGATGCGCGGGTTGGATCGGGAAACATACGAGAACCTCGCCAGCCTTTGCCGGCAGCGATATCCCAGTTACGAATTGCTGATTTGCGTGGAGAACGCCAACGACGCTGCGATACCGGTCATCCAAAAGCTGGTCGCCGATTTCCCCAACATCGCCATCCGGCTCTTGATAGGTTCTTCGGCATCAGGCTCCAACAACAAGGTAAATAAACTGAGCCGGCTGGCTGCCGAAGCGCGTTACAACCTGTTCGTGGCCAGTGACAGTGACATCCGCGTGGACCCCGACTATTTGAGCCGCGTTGTTCTGCCTTTTCGCGATCAAGGCGTGGGGGCCGTTACCTGCCTCTACCGGGGAGTGGCGAGTCCAGGCATCTGGTCTGAGCTGGAAGACGTGGCCCTAACGGCGGATTTCCTGCCCGGGGTACTTGTTGCCCGGAAGCTAGGCGTCAAGTTTCTGCTAGGCGCCACCATGGCCGTGGGCCGCCAGGCCTTGGACCAAATCGACGGCTTCGAAGCTCTCGCCGACGCCGCAGCCGACGATCACGAATTGGGCAGCCGCATCGCGGCCTGTGGCTATCGAGTGGAATTCGCCCATACGACGGTTGAAACGGAGTGCTGCTCGCGCAGCTTCGCCGACTTCTTCCGGCAGCGATTGCGCTGGGCGGTGGTCACGCGCGAATCCCGGCACTGGGGCCATTTCGGATTTCTGTTCGCACAGGGCCTGCCTTGGACGATCGTCGCTGCCGCTGTTGCCCCTTCGCGAACCATCGCGGTGGCTTACGTGGCTGCCTACGTCGCTCTGCGACTCGCTTCGGCATTCACCGTTGGAGTCTGGGGGCTACGGGACTCGATTCTCAAAAGAAAATGGTGGCTGGTGTTCCTGGGCGATGCCTTTGGTTTCGTGGTCTGGTTCGCCAGCCTGTTCGCGAGGCGCGTGGTATGGCAAAACACAGTTTACGAGGTTCGCAATCGGCACTTGATTTCAGTGGCGCCCAAACGGGATGAAATTGAGAAGCGGCGCCGGACTAAGCAGGAAATCTCGACCACCTGAGCGGTTCACTTCTTGCTCACCGTAACGGTCCGAATCGCCACAACACAAACGGATGTAGGGCTCCGGTTTGGCCGTGGTATAGTTCGATCAAGGAATGATGCACATGAGTCGCAACGAGCTACTTTCGCGCATCAGCAGCGCACAAGGCGAAACCGGGCTAATATGTCTTTACGTTTCATTTACGCTTGCCGCGCCAAAACGAGACCAGTGCTAGCTGGGGTTCATACTCCCGCGAAGGCTCTATTCGTTAGCTGCGCCACGTCTCTCGGCGTGGCCCTGGTCCTTGGCTCCGGCCTCCTCTTTCCCCGCACCGACGATGGCCAAGACGATGGCCAAAGGGTTGCGCACGAGGCGACGAGGCTCAATCAAAGGGGACTCGACCATCTGCACAAGAAGGAATACGACCAGGCCATCGCCAGTTTCCGGCAGGCCCTGCAAGTTAACCCGGAGTATCCGGACGCCCTCGACAATCTCGGCAAGGCCCTCGATGCTGCTGGCAAAGACTCGGAAGCGATAGTGGAGTTCGACAAGGCCATCAAAATCGCTCCGGAGAATGCCGCCGCGTATGCCGATAAGGGACTGGCTCTCTACAACCAAGGAAAATACGAGGAGGCCGCTGCCTCCTACCGCCAGGCGATCGAACACCATAAGGACTTTTCCGCAGCGCAAAATGGACTGGGCGCGTCGCTCTTGCACCTGGGCAAGAACGAAGAAGCCATCGCGGCCTTCCGCTCCTCCATCGCCAGCAATCCCAAAAATGCCGATGCGTTGGAGAATCTCGGTTCGGCGCTGCTCGAGGAAAGTAAGGCGGCAGAAGCCTTGCCGTTTCTCCGCAAAGCTCACGCATTGCGCCCGGACTCGCCGGGGGCGCTCGAAGCCTACGGTTCGGCACTGGATCAAGCTGGACAGACAAACGAAGCAATCTCGGCCTATCACAAACTCACCAGCAAGTATCCCGATCAGCACGCGGCTTGGGCGCACCTGGGGTATCTGTATTACAAGTCTAAACGTTACGACAAGGCCGTATCGTCACTCGAAAAAAGCCTGGCGCTCAAGCAAGACCAACCGGATGTGCTGGTAACACTCGGTTTGGCTCAAGCCGATCAGGGCAAACTGGGAGAAGCGGTCCAATCTTACCAAAAGAGCCTCGCCCTCAAGCCGGATGAATTCCATGCGCTCTACGGTTTGGCGAATGCGTATTACGCACAGAAGGATTACGCCCAGGCTGCGGCCGCGTACGAAAAGGCATACGCGCAGAAGCCGGACGATGCCGGGGCTCTAGTCGGCCTTGGTGCTAGCCAATTAGCAGCTAATAGGTTCGAGGACGCTGTCAGGACTTACCAGAAACTCGTTTCGATGAAGCCGGATGATGCGAACGTCCGATTCAATTTCGGCGCGGCTCTGTTCAACTCGGGAAACTACCAAGGAGCCGCCGACAGCTACCGCGAGGCCGTGCGCCTCAATCCGACCCTGGCCCATGCCCATTACAATTTGGGCTTGGCGCTGCTCCGTCTCAATAACGCCAGATCCGCGCAGGCCCAGTTTGCCGAAGCGCATCGCCTCGACCCTAGCCTCAATCCCCCCTCAAAGTAGGTGAGCATAATCTGGCGGTCTTAATTAGGCAAAGTGTTTTAGCCCATTCCTCGTCAGCGCGGCCCGGCCCGGCCGCGTGTTGCGATGACCCCGTCCGCGTGTTCGTAAAGCTCCGCGTACGAATTGCCCCATAAAGCCCTGTTGAGCGCAGATTTCTGTTGACTCTCTGGATAAGGTGCGATACTAACCTAGTTAGTACACTACAGAGGCCCGGGCGATGATTCGAACTGGTCAGCTACATGGCAAATTCTTTGGCCTTCCGGGGTCGCATCGTTGTTCTCTAAGCCCACCGCACCTCCCGTTTTCACGGCTACTACTCGGCGAGAGGCAGGGCGGGAACGGCGCGATTGGCCGGGGGAGGGTGTCTCAAAAAAACGAGAAATGAAGGATGAACCCACGATCTTATTCATAACAAAGGACCGGTTTTGCGAACCCACGATGTTGATGAAAACACAAATAGTTATCTTGGATATGCCACGATGTTTATGATAACAAACACCGTAGCTGAATACGACCATCACTTAAGAAGCGGTTGCGCCCCACAGCAGCCAAAGAAGAGCAGCGAATATTCTGCCAGCTCGTTTCGCAGGGCCTCAAAATTTAAGAAAAGACCATCGAAGCCTAAGAGTCTTTTAGAATCAACACGTTTTGTCAAGGATCCCATCAAGCCTTTGATTCTAAAATCTTTACTATCTTTATTCCGTCATCTTATTGATGGTAAAACACTTATCTACAAAAATCGATGCCGTATTCCGAGCGAACCCGTCAAGCTTTGATTCTAAAGAGCATTATTATTCGTATCCCGTCATCTAGTGGATAATAGAGCGCTTATCGAGTTAGACGAACTCATTGCCAAGGAGGCGGGGGTCGACTCTTCGAAAAGCCCCATGCGAAGACCTTGCCTTCAATTTCCGCCCTCTCGGCGACGGCCCGAGCGTTCGACGGGGGCCGCTGGTTGTGACGGCATTGGCATTTCAAACCGATTCTCGTTGGGTAGTGGGTCACTTTGAAATTCTCACGGCACTTTGTTTACCTGTCATTCCCGCGCAGGCGAGAATCCACAAAGAATAGAGGCCCTATCCTCTGGATTCCCGCCTGCGCGGGAATGACAGGTGGAGGTGCCGAGAGAAACCTGAAACTGACCCACTGCCTCGGGTTGCGCTCAGAGCCTGTTTCGCCTAATATCAGTTCATTGCTAAACGGCACGACCGAACGAGGAGGGTGACATGCGCCACTGCATCAATCGCCGTGAGTTTGTCCAAGGTTTGGGAGCCGCTGCCGCAGGATTGTGCCTCGGGCCGTCCGGCCTTTTCCCCGATAGCCTAGCCGCTCGGAGTGCGCCCACGGCTCCGGTCGCTGTCGCCAAGTGCGCGGAGTACGGTTCCGGTGTGCGCACCACCCTGGCCACCATGTTTGACCAGCTTGGCGGCCTCGACCGGCTGGTGAAGGGAAAGACGGTGGCGATCAAGCTGAACATGACGGGACAAGCCACCGATTACCTCGCCGGAATGCCACAGAGCATGACGCACTGGGTGCATCCGGACGTCATCGGCGCTACCGTCAGCCTGCTGGCTGATGCCGGGGCGCGGCGAGTGCGGTTGCTCGAGAGCAGTTTGAATCCGTCTCCGTCGCTCGAAGAATTTATGCTGAAGGCGAAGTGGAACCCGCGCGACTTCACGAGCGCCGCTCCCAACGTGGAATTCGAGGATACGAATTATGCCGGCCCCAGCGGAAAGTTTGTGCGCTTCACAGTGCCAGGCGGCGGAATGCTGTTCCAGTCCTACGATCTCAACCACTCGTATGCGGATTGCGACGTGTACGTCTCCCTGGCCAAGCTTAAGGAGCACGCGACGGCCGGCGTAACGCTCTCCATGAAGAATTCTTTCGGCATCACGCCCGCTGTGATTTACGGCAGCGGCGCCGGAATTGATGAACCGGCCAAGGTGGTGAAGGGATCGCGGGGGATGCTCCACGAGGGAGATCGCCAGCCTTCGAAGGTGGCGGCCGCGGAAAAGGATCCCTCCTCCCCGCGCGTTCCGGGCTTCCGTGTGCCGCGTGTGACGGTGGATCTCGCGGCGGCGCGCCCCATCCAGCTTGCCGTGATCGACGGCATACATACCATGGCGGGCGGTGAGGGGCCTTGGGTACCAGGCACCAGGCCGGTGCACGCCGGACTGCTGGTAGCGGGAACGAATTGCGTTACCGTGGATGCGGTGTCTACAGCGCTGATGGGCTTTGACCCGATGGCCGATCACGGAACAGCGCCTTTCGAGCACTGTGACAGCACCTTGAAGCTAGCGGAAGGACTCGGCCTTGGCACCCGGAACCTGAAAAACATCGAGGTAACCGGAGTCCCGATTGCCAAGGGGAGAGTGAACTTCAGGAGCGTGTAGGTTAGGAGAACGTACGACTTTTCGGAGTACTGTCATTTCGAGCGCCGCCGTGCCTTCCGGCGCCGTGAGAAATCTCGCATTGAGCAGTTGCATCAGTTCGAACGTTGAACGTGAGAGGGAACCCTAACCAAGGCGCGGTCAGGACGGACGGCCAGCCACGTGACGGCCCCCAGGGCGCACAGGATGGCGGCCACGATGAACGATGCCTGCCAGCCCAACCGTCCGGCAATTATGGGCGTAAACTGCGCCGTGACGGCTCCTCCCAGTTGCGCCCCCATATTCATCAGGCCCGAGAGCGTCCCCGAGGAACTTCCGCCCAGGTCTGCCGAAACGGCCCAATAGGAACTTTGCGCGAGATAGAGCGCGCCGGCCCCTCCGGCCAGCACCAGTGCAGCGCTGCTGGCCGCATGCACGGTGGAACCGAGCGCTACGAAAATCGCGGCCAGCGCGAGTCCCAGAAAGCCGACACCACACCGTCCCCACCAGCGGCCCGCGCGTCGCGAGATCACGTCAGCCACGAAGCCCCCGCCAGACGAGCCCACCGCCATGGCCACCAGAGGCAGCGCCGCGTAGAAGGCCCCGGCCTTCAAGTTGAGGCCGCGTTCGCGAGTAAGATAAATAAAGAACCAGCTAAAGAAAATGAAGGCCGTGTAGCCGAAGCAAAAGTAGCTGAACGTCAGGCTCCATACGTTCTTGCTGGTGAGGATCACGCGCCAGGGCAGCCTGGCGCCACCTGTACCCTTGGCCTGCGGAATCCCCTGCTCGATCAGGTCCAGCTCCAGTACGCGCACGCGAGGGTGTTCTTGCGGCCGGTTGCGAGCGAGCCACAACCAGGCGAGGCCGCTCCCGAGACCCAGCAGCGCGCAGACGTGAAACGAAGCCTCCCATCCGGCGCGAAGCATGATGGCGGTGATAAGCGGGGGAGCGAAAGCGGCGCCGGTGCCGACGCCGGCAAAGATAATCCCGTTGGCCAGGCCGCGCTCGCGAGAAGGAACCCAACTCGCCTGCCACCGGTTCGCCGCGGGATAGATCACCGCTTCGCCAATTCCCAAGAGGAAACGCACGCTCCACAGGACCGCGAGCGCGTGTGGAATGGTGGAGGGAACCGAGGCTGTGAGGCTGGTGAAGGCCGCCGCCCACAAGGCTCCGAAGGCCAGCATGCGGCGCGGTCCGAAGCGGTCCGCGAGCCAGCCGCCCGGGATCTGAAACAGCATATAGCCCAGGGGGAATCCCCCAAACACCAGGCCGAGCTGCGGATCGTCCAGCCGGAACTGACGCGCGATCAGGGCGCCGGCCACGGAGATGTTCACGCGGTCAAGAAAGCTGATGGCGCCCACGATGGCGATGGCGACCACCAAGAGCCAGCGGATGCGGCCGGGGCGGCCCAATCGAGCGGGGTTCGATTTCATACCTCAATCCATGGAAGGAATGCAAAGAAGGGCGCGGGATCGCATTCCCTGCGGTTCCGGTGACAGACTTCCGGGCCGGCCGCGCCGGGCCTGGATCAGGTATTCTACGGCAGACAACAGCTATGGCGCGAGGTTGGGAAAGCAAATCTGTGGAGTCGCAAATGGAAGCCGCCGCCGCGGCGCCGGCCAAGGCGTCTGGCGTGCGTCCCACGGCCGAGCAACTTGCCCGGCAGCGGGAACGGCAAAGCCTGGAACTCGCTCGGACGAAAGTCCAGCGGGACCTGGCCGTTGCCACGCACGACCGGCACCGTGAGATGCTGGAAGCCGCCCTCAAACATCTCGACGGTCAGATCGCGGAGCTAGCCTAGGCTGCAACGACGCGCCGCTCGCCCCCGGGCGAGGTCCGCGCGCCTCCTGCGCCAGGTCGCGAGGCGCCGGTGCCGCACAAGCCCTCAGTCTGCGAATCCGTCCGCCGTCTTCCGATGGCACCGTGGTATACTTTCATCTGCTTTTCGCAAAACGCAGCCACGCGGTAACAGCTTGCTCCGTGACCTCTCACTGCACGAAAAGCTTCTGATTGCCCGGTACTTCCAGGAAATGTTGGAATGGTTTACGAGGCGGTAAGAATATGATCCGTAGCATGACCGGTTACAGCAGCGGACGCACCGAAGAGCCCGCGTTCTCCCTCACGCTGAGCATCAAGAGCACCAACCATCGGTTCCTGGACTTGCAGCTCCGCCTGCCCGCGGCCCTGGAGGCGTTCGAGCCCGCCGTCCGGCGGATGGTGAAGGAACGCGTGGCGCGTGGGCACGTCGAAGTAACGGTCAACTTCGATCGCCTGGGGGCCCAACAACTCCAACTGAACCGTCAGTTGCTGGAGGGCTACGTGGCGGCGTGCGATGGAATTCGAACGCAGTTCGGAGTGTTGGCTCCTCCCGATCCTGTGGCGCTGCTGCGCATCCCTGGAATGGTTGCGTCCCCGGACGGCGAGCTGCCCGAAGAGATGAGGGAACGTGTGCGCACCGTTCTCGATCGCCTTTTGGAGCAGGCGCTCGCGGAGCACGAGGCCATGCGAGTGGCTGAAGGTGAAGCCCTGGAGCGTGACATCCAATCGAGGCTGGAGCGCGTGAAAACGCTCTCCGAAGGCGTGGCGGGCCTGGCGGGAAGCGCGCAGGATCTCTATCGCCGCCGGCTTGAAACCCGCCTTCAGGACCTTGTCGGCAACGAGCCAGGCTACCAGGCTTCCGCAGCCATGATCGACCAGGGACGCCTGGCGCAAGAGGTACTTTATCTGGTTTCCCGCTCCGATATCGCCGAAGAACTGACCCGGCTGGAAAGTCATTTGGGGCAAGCTGCGGCGCTGCTCCGCGAGAGTTCCGAGGTGGGTAAGAAGCTCGACTTCCTGCTGCAGGAGATGAATCGCGAGGCCAATACGATTCTCTCCAAGACGAATGACGTGCCGGAGGCGGGGCGCGAGATCGGTCGCCAGGCGATCGACATTAAAACTGAAGTTGAAAAACTCCGCGAGCAGGCTCAAAATATCGAGTAGGGAACGAGTAGCGATACCGAGTTGCGATATTGTCTCGCTTAAAAACAGGCTCTCCAGCGGGGAGCGTCATCGTGATCTCGGCGCCCTCCGGAGCCGGCAAGACAACGTTTATCAAGCGATTGCTTCGTTCGCTGCCGGGGCTGCGTTTCTCGGTCTCCCACACCACACGCCCGCCGCGTCCGGGTGAAAGAAACGGCCGTGAGTATTTTTTCGTTTCACGGCCGGTGTTTCAGCGAATGGTCGGGCGCGGCGAGTTTGTGGAGTGGGCTGAAGTTCACGGTAAGCTCTATGGCACGTCGTGGAAGTCGCTTCGCCAGGCTCAGACGTCGGGGGAGGACGTCCTGCTTGATATTGACGTGCAAGGGCATCGCCAGGTGCGGCGCCAGTTGCCCGAGGCGGTGAGCATCTTCTTGTTGCCGCCGTCTTTCGAGGAGTTGGAGCGCCGGTTGCGGCGCAGGGAATCAGGTACGGCGGCCCCCGCGGCGGAAACCGAGCGGCGGCTGGCCAACGCCCGACGTGAGATTCGCCACTGGCGCGAGTACGACTTTTTGATTGTGAATGACAAAATTGCCGCGGCGGACCGCTCGTTGAGAGCCGTGGTGACGGCGGCGCGGTCCCGGCGGGTGATCCAGCAGGACCGGGCGCGAGAGATCGTCAAGACTTTTGGAGGAAAAACGAAGAATGGATTCGTCTCAAGCTGACAGCAAGTATCGTTTTATTCTGCTCGCTGCCAAGCGGGCGCGGCAGCTTCAGGCCGGAGCGCGCCCTCTGATCCAGACCACTACTACACGGCCCACCAGGGTAGCCCAGCTTGAGGTTTCGGCGAACCTGGTGCCCTTTGAGAACCTCAAGCCAGACGCCGGCTCGGATGGCAAGGAACCGAGCGAAAGTTAACGAAAGAGCATGCACCATGCGCCTAGCGCTCGGAGTCTCGGGCGGGATCGCAGCGTATAAGGCGTGCGAACTGGTGCGTCTTTTCCAGGAACGCGGCCTTGACGTGCAAGTGGTGATGACCGCGGCGGCGCGGCAGTTCGTCTCGCCGCTCACCTTTGCCGCTCTTTCCGGACGCAAGGTGATCACCGAAGCTTTCGGTGAGGCCGCGGGCGAGGCCAACCTGGAAAGCGCCATTGAGCACATCGCGGTGGCGCAGTCGATTGACGCCCTTCTGATCGCTCCCGCTACGGCGGACGTGCTGGCCAAAATCGCGCACGGCCTCGCCGATGATTTCCTCACCACGCTGGTGCTGGCCACCAGAGTGCCCTTGCTGGTTGCACCCGCCATGAACGTGAACATGTGGGAGAACGCCGCCACTCAGGAGAACCTGGCGGTGCTGCGCGGGCGCGGTGTTAAGATCGTCGAGCCCGAGGAAGGCTACCTCGCCTGCGGGATGGTGGGCGCTGGCCGCCTGGCCGCGCTCGAGTCCATTGTGGCAGCGGTGGCTGCTACTCTCGGTCTGGCCGACGACTTTAAAGGTGAGACGCTATTGGTCACGGCGGGACCCACCGAAGAACCTATCGACGCGATTCGCTACATCAGTAATCGCTCTTCGGGGAAGATGGGCTACGCCGTTGCGGAGGCTGCGCGGCGCCGCGGCGCCGAGGTCATCCTGATCAGTGGGCCAACCCACCTCGAACCGCCTTCGGGGGTAACTCTTCGCAGGGTGCGTACCGCCCAAGACATGGCCGACGCAGTCCACGATCATCTTGCTGAAGCCACGATTGTCATCATGACGGCGGCTGTTGCAGATTTTCGAGCCTCTACCGTGGAACCTGGCAAGATCAAGCGTAACGCGGGCTCGCGTACGCTGGAACTTGAACCCACCGAGGATATCGTGGGTGAAGTCGCCCGCCGCCGGCAGCCTGGTCGGCTTGTGGTTGGCTTCGCCGCCGAGACGGACCACCTCGTGGAGAATGCGCGAGCCAAGGTGGTGTCGAAGAACCTCGACTTGATTGTGGCCAACGATGTGACACAGGAAGGGGCCGGCTTCGACGTGGACACCAACATCGTCACGCTCGTCTTCCCGGGTGGGCATGTTCTGCCGCTGGAGCGCATGTCCAAGCTGGACGTGGCCGGCCGCATTTTGGATGAGGTGGTAGCGCTTCGAAAGGTAGTGGCTGGTGTTTAGTGGTCAGTGCCAGTCCCAGAACGAGAGTGAAGTATTCAAGGACTGCTGACCCAAAGAGAATGCAATTGCGGGAGTGAAGAGTCAACGCACCACTAACCACTGCCCCACAATGATTCCCGACCGCCTGAAAGAAGAGATCACTGCTTGGCTGGAGTTTTACCAGGACCTCGGCATCGACGAGTTTCTTCTTCAGTCTCGAGAAGGCCAGAGGTTTGACTTGCTACCTGCGCGCGCAACGGAGGAGCCGCCAGAGGCGCAGCCCGAAGCCTTGACTCAAACTGTCGGCACCAGCGTCTTCCCAATCACCACCGCTGCAACTGTGACTCGGATCGAGGACACCCCGGCCGCCGCGCCTGTCCGGCCACCGACGGCGGCGCGGTCACTCAATCTATTCGAGTCTGAGTCGCCCCGTCGCCCAGAGCAAGAGACCTTGGAGGAGATTCGTACCGATCTCGGCGACTGTCAGCGTTGCAAGCTTGCGGCGGGACGGAAGCACATCGTCTTCGGGCAAGGGGATCCTCATGCGGAACTGGTCTTTGTCGGTGAAGGTCCCGGCGCCGACGAAGATGAGCAGGGCTTGCCATTCGTAGGTCGCGCGGGTCAGTTGCTCAATCGCATGTTGCAATTCGTCAGCATTCGTCGGGAGGACGTTTACATCTGTAACGTCGTCAAGTGCCGTCCTCCTGGCAACCGCACGCCGGAGCGCGACGAGGTGGACGCGTGCTCGCCTTTTCTCTTCCGGCAAATCGAAGCTATCCGGCCGCGCCTTGTGTGCTGCCTGGGCGCGCCTGCCGTCAAGACCGTGCTCGGTTTGAAAGACGGCATCCTGAAACTACGTGGCCGCTTCTATGACTTCGGTGGCGCAAAGGCACTCGCAACGGTGCATCCCGCCTACATCCTCCGCAACCCGCGCGAAGAGAGAATCCTGCGCGAGGACTTCGAGAAAATCAGAGATTTCCTGCGCGTCAAATAGTAATCGTTCGTGGAATCATTCATTAGCGGCCAAAGATGCGCGAAGCGGCTTGGAGTGCGGCTTAAACGCTTGTCATAGCGTTCGTCGAAAGAGCGCAGTAGCTGCGGCCATGGCGACGGCGGCGAATGCCAGCAAATATGCAAGGTCGCCATACACCGCAACCATGCCGGTGTTTTTGAGCAACAGACTCTTGAAGGCATGGACCGCGAAACTGAAGGGGTCAACGGTTGAGATGGCGCGCATCCAGGCGGGAAAGGCTTGAATGGGATAGACGGCGCCGCTGGGAAAAAAGAGCAGCGTGTTGAGAACTCCGAAGATGGCGCGAGGAATCAGCGGATCACTCACCCGCACCATGAGGAGGAACATCATGCTCACCAGGGCCAGCGACGTGGCCACGATCATGATAAACATTCGAACCATGCGCAACGGGTCGAAGGGCTGAGGAATGCCTGCGATCAGCGAACCGATGGTCATCAGCACGAAGCCGGCAAGAACTGCTTTGATCGCACCCGACAGGTTGAATCCCATGATCAGCTCAAACTTGCTGATGGGTGTTACCAAGTAGCCTTCGTGCAAGCCGCGCGCTTTGTCGTCGATGAAGATGATTCCGCCGCCGATCATGACCATCATGAAAATCGACAGCACAATCGAGCCGGGCAGCAGATACTGGATGTAAGGCACGTAGGGATAGATTTCGACAATCGAAAGCGTGGTCTGGGTGGCGATGGGGGGAGGAGGATTCTTCGCGTCATAGGCGTCCACCATCCCACCGAGAGTCCCCTCGAGTGTGGACGTCACAAACTGGTCCGTGTTGTCTTCCACCAACGCCACTTGCGGGGCTTTCTGCTCCAACATGTCACGGGAAAAGTTAGGAGGGATATTCAGGACGCCGTTCAGTTTTCCATTGTGCAAGTCCGTGAGAGCGTGTCCCAAGTCCGAATACTCAAAAGGTATCACGGTTTCGGCGTTGACGGTGATCGCGCTCAGCAGCTCCCGCAGGTTCACCGCCGCGCCCTGACCATCCTGATCCACAACGCCGATCTTCAGATGCTTGAGCTTGCCCCCGAAAGCGTAACCCAGCACCACGAGCTGCACGAAAGGAAAGATCAGCGAAAGCACGATGAGCACCGGGCTGCGCCGGAAGCGGCGAAGATCGCGTTCGATGAGGGCCCAGATTCGGTTCATAGCGGTTTCCGGTTGTCGGTGGTCGGTGGTCGGTTGTCAGCGGGCCGTCGTAGGCTTCCAGTTGCCGAAGACGGTTTGCTTCGTAAGTATCTCAGCATGCCGTTTAGCAGCCGTCCCACCTCGCCGGTGCGCGGTAAGACTTTCTCAGCATGAGTTGGTTCCAAGTAACCGAGCCTTTGTGCTATCTGTACGTGGGTCTCAACTTCGGCGCGCGATCCCAACGCGATGTGGAGGTGCGGTATGAACTCAGGGCGATGCTGGCGGCCGTGACCCTCAGCGATGTTTGCAGGAACCGACACAACCGCTCTCCGGAAGTGGCCCGACAGCCCGAACGTTTCGTACCGCGGAAAGCGCCGGGCGGCTTGATAGCACTCGACGACAAGATCCATCGCGGTTTGCCAGAGCTCGAGATCGCGATACGTTTTCGAACCCATGAAACTCCCTCCGGCAGCCGACCACTTCGAACCGATCAGCGAAAACCGACAACCGATAACCGACTACCGACAACCGTCAGCCCCGTCTCATCATAAACGGCGAATCGGCAACTGAGGGAGCCTGCAGCTCGTCGCGAAGCTGGCGTCCGGTGAAGTGCATGAAAACGTCGTCCAGTGTGGCCGACTGGACGGAGAGGGCGGTTACTGAGACGCCTTGCCGGCGGGCGGCCTCCACCAGCTCCACCGTTGTTCGCGGCCCGTTCCGTGACGCGATGCGGTAGACGTGATCATACAACGCGACGCTGGCGACCTCCGGCAACTGTTCCAGCGTTTGGAGCCAATCGGGCGGCGTTCCCGCGAAGCTCACCTCCAGCATGTTCTCGCCGGGGATCGACGCTTTTAATCGGAACGGCGTATCAAGCGCTACCAGCTTGCCATGATCCACGATGGCGATGCGGTCCGCGAGCTTGTCAGCCTCGTCCATGTAATGTGTGGTAATCAGGATCGTCAGGTCCCGCTGGCCCTTGAGGCGTGTGAGCATCTCCCACACCGCCACCCGCGATACCGGATCGAGCCCAGTGGTGGGTTCATCGAGGAAAAAGACCTTCGGCTCATGCACCAATCCCCGCGCGATTTCCAGGCGACGCCGCATGCCGCCTGACAAGAACTTCACCGGCTTATCCGCCCACTCGGTCAGGTCAACGGCCTGCAGCAAGTCATGAATCGCATGCTTGCGGCGCTCGCGGGGCACGCCGTAGAGCTTGGCAAAGATTGTCAGGTTCTCCTCCAGACTGAGATCGAGATCTGAAGTGGTGGCCTGCGGGATTACGCCGATCGACTTGCGTACCTCGTTGGGGTCCTGTCGAACATCAAAGCCGTTCACGCGAGCCGTGCCGGAGGTTGGCTCAATCAACGTGGTGAGCATCCGAATGAGGGTAGACTTGCCGGCGCCATTCGGACCCAGCAAGCCGAAGATCTCCCCTTCCGCCACCTGAAAGCTGATGTGGTCAACGGCGGTGAAATCGCCGAATCGCTTCTCGATTTGATCAACTTCGATGGCAGCCATTTCAAAAGCAGAGACGAGAGGCAAGAGACGAGAGACAAGAAACAAGGGCGAGGGACCAGTGACAGGTAGCAAGCACTCGTCTCTCGTCACTCGTCACTCGTCTCTGCTCTCTCACTTCTTGTCTCTCGTCACTAATCATTGTATCTTTCCCACGGGCACGGTCACATACGCGCTCATGCCCACGGCCAAGGCGCGGTCGTGATTATCCACCCGCAGACGAATCTCGAACGTCTTGATGTCGCGCTTACTTCGGCTCACGTCGCGCTGAGTCGCGAAGTCGGCATCCGCACCGCGGTAGAACACCGTGCCCGTACGCTCGGCGCCGGAAGGCAGGCGCACCTGAAGTTGCTGGCCTGGGCGCACCAGGTCAATGTAGGTTTCCGGCACGTCAGCGCGCACCCACAGATTGTCAGGATTAATCAGCGTGACGATGGGCTGCGCGATGTTCACCACCTCTCCCTGCAGCGCTGCGCGCGTGTCCACGAAGCCGTCAATCGGCGAGCGAATCTCGGTATAGTCGAGGCGCACCTGCGCTTGCGTCTTCTGGGCGCCCGCAGCCGCCAGTTGGTGAATGCTGGCGTTCAGTTCGTCTTCCCTTACCTTCACCTGTTCGAGATTCGACCGCGCCAACGCCAGGGCCGCCTGCGCCGCCTCCACCTGCTGAGCAAGGGAGTTCAAGTGAGCCTGGGCGGCCTCATAGGTGGTTCGAGCCTGGTCATCGGAAGAGGCCGGATCGATTCCCTGTAAAAACAGCTTGTGAGTGCGCTCGTAATTCAGGCGATCATTTTCGAGATCGGCTGCCCCTTCCTTCTGTGAGGCCACCGCTGCGGCCAGTGACGCCTCGGCCTGCCGAATCTGGTCCCGCGTCTGCAGTTCCTGATAAGCGAGGGTCGACCGGGCGCTACTGACATTGGCGGCCTGGCCTTGCTCCGAGTGCGTGTAGAAGGCGCGCTCGGCGGCTAGCTCCTCGGGTTGGATCGTCGCCAGCAGCTCACCCGTGTGAACCGCATCGCCCTCCTTGACGGTGAGCTTCTCAATTTGCCCCTGTACTTGGGAACTCAGCACGACGTCGTCCGTGGTGACGATGCCGGTCAGCGCCAGCGAGGTCGCGGGACGAGCGTAAACGTAGTAGAGGGCGGCGCCGGCGGCGGCAATGAGAACGATGATCAGCAGCTTTCGCATGACGAATGTGCCTCCGGGTTGCGAAACAGGCCGTAGCGGACAAACTCCAAGACTTCATGCCTCCGGCGCCGGACGTTGTCTGCCTCGTAGGGGTCGCTTCCCGTCACGGCGCGAACGATGGGCGCCACGGAGAAGTAGAACCTCGTCAGAGCCGCCAGAGAGATCACGGCGTGCTCCGGATCCACGCGCCGGAACTCACCAGTGTGAATGCCCCGCTCGATCACCGCGGTCAGCCGGTCAGCGAGTGGAGCTGAATACTTGCGAGCCAAGCGCTCGAAAGGCCGCCCGCCTGACATGCTGAGACGCTGAATCAGCGCCGGGAAATGCGGGCGCGCGGCGATGAAATCAAACGACATGCCTACATAGGCCAGCACCAGGTCGCTGGCCTTTGCCTTTGAGTTCAGAACGGCCACGGCGCGTTGGTAGAACTCGTGTGCGTGGTTTTCCAGCACGGCTTCGTACAAGGCGTCCTTGCTCTTGAAATAGTAATAGAGCAGCGCCTTGTTCACACCGGCCTCGGCGGCAATCGCCTCAGTGCGGGTGCCGTCGACACCCGAACCGGCAAAAAGCCGCTCAGCAGCCCCCAGGATGGCAGCCCTGCTGCGCAGACTGCGGTCTTGGCGACGGCGCCCAATCCTGTGCGCTTGCTCACTCTGCCTGCCTGCCATCACGCTGTGAGACATTTAACTAACCGGACAGTTAATTTTATAAGTCGCCTGCGCTCGCCGTCAATGGCCTTCACCTGGCATTTATGTATAGTCTGCTGTTCTTCTAGACGAACTTGCGCGGGCCGGAAACGGCGGCCGTCGGCAGCGCAGCCGGCGCGACGAAGGCGGTATAATCTGAAGTGCCGGAAGCGAGACTGCTTTGACCCATGGCAGCGCGGGAGTCCCGCCTGCCGCATCAGTTGAAAGTGTAGGTCGAGAGGCAGAAACCCGTTGCAGCTTACTTTCGACCTTGAACTTTCGACTTCTCGACTGCTTGGGCGGCAGACGAGAGGCAAAGGACGAAGGAGGAGTGATGCCCATCACCATTCTTGCTCTGGCGCTAGCAACGGGTGTTGCAGGTAGCGGTCCGCCGACCGTCGGGCAGCCGGCCCCGGACTTTACACTGAACGATCAGAACGGGCATTCCGTGCGCCTGAGTGACTTCCGGGGAAAGAAGAGCGTGGTGCTGGCTTTTTACATCCGCGCCTTCACTCCCGGTTGAAGAAAGGAGCTCCTGGCGTATCAGGCTGATATCGCTAAATTTCAGCAAGCTGGCGCGGAGGTGATCGGCATTAGCGTTGACTCGGCGAAGCGCAACCAAGCCTTCGCCGCCGAACTCCACATTACCTTTCCGGTGCTCAGTGATGAGAGCAAGGCCGTGACCAAAGAATACGGGGTGCTCTATCCGCTCATTCGGGTCGCCAAGCGGGTGACGTTCGTGATCGATCGCGAAGGCATCATTCGCGAAATTAAGGAGGGGGGCGAAGCGGCCGACCCGGAGAAGACCGCCCAGGCCTGCTCCCTGCTAAACCACTAGACGCCGGAAGCGGAGCAGGATCTGAGCAAATATAGCAAGTTTGAAGTCGGAGCCTGCAACCACCCCTAGTCCGGTGAAAGTCCCGTGGGGGTGCGAGAAGGAGCATCCCCCAGGGGTACTACGTATGCGTGCTCACGAACTCAAACTTGTATCATATTGTTAGAGCGTATGTTAATGGGATTCGAGGGCCTATTTGCCAGACGGGTCAGAAAAACGAACCCAAAACACTTAACCCGCAGATTCAACGATGGATAAGAGCCAAAGATGGGCAAAATTCGCGTTCGAAAACGAACCCAAACGAACCCGACTTTCGGGGAAAAAAACGTCCAAAATCAGAAAACGAACCCAAGAAACGAACCCGAGCTTCGCCCGGTGGTTGGGCGTGGGCTCGTTGGTCTGAGGTCCAAGACTTCGTTAGACATCTGATCGGAGCAGGATCTGAGCAAATATAGCAAGTTTTTGAAGTCGGAGCCTGCAACCACCCCCAGTCCCCTGGGGGTGCGAGAAGGAGCACCCCCCGCGGGGTACTACCATGCGTGCTCACGAACCCAAACTTGCATCATATTGTTGCAGCGTATGTTAATTGGGATTCGATGGCCCATTTGCCAGACGAGTCAAAAAAACGAACCCAAAGCACTTAACCCGCAGATTCAAAGACGGATAAGAGCTAAAAAGGGGCAAAATCCGCGTTCGAAAACGAACCCAAACGAACCCGACTTTTGGGGTAAAAAACGTGCAAAATCAGGAAACGAACCCAAGAAACGAACCCGAGCTCGCCTGGTGGCTGGGCGTGGGCGAGCACGCTTCAAGGTAGAGGCCGCAGCAGTAAGAGTACCGAAGAGAACTGGGAACGACACGCATAATCAATAAGATAGCGAGTGAGGTCGTAGAGCTTTGCCAACGAAGATTGTGACAAAATACAGCCAACAAGACAGCTCAGCTCGGCCCAGCGACGCCTTCGGCCGTCCCCTTCGCAGTCTGCGGATCTCAGTTACGGATCGCTGCAACCTCCGCTGCCGTTATTGCATGCCGGAGGAGGAATACGTCTGGCTTGAGCGCCAGGAAATCCTGACCTTTGAGGAGACCGCAAGACTGGTTAGGGTTTTCATAGACCTCGGTGTGCACCATTTACGGCTCACGGGCGGCGAGCCGCTCCTTCGGCGCGATCTCGCCAGCCTCATCCGCATGCTCAAGGAAGCCGGGCCGCGTGAAACTGCCGGCGAGCGGCCAATCCAATCACCAGGAGCGGGCGGGACTGACGAGCCCTCGGAAGGACGGTTGCGCGATCTGGCCCTCACCACCAACGGCCTTCTGCTGGCGAGTCAAGCTCGAGACTTGCGCGACGCGGGTCTCGACCGCATTACCGTGAGTCTTGACACCCTGCGCCCGGAGCGGTTCCGTCAGTTTGCGCGCCGGGATGGCCTGCCTCAAGTGCTGGAAGGCATTCGCGCTGCCCGCGAGGCCGGTTTCGAGAGTCTCAAGATCAACACGGTGGTGATGCGCGGCTTCAATGACGATGAGCTGGCGGATTTGGTCAACTTCGGGCGTGACGCCGGGGCAGAGGTGCGATTTATCGAGTATATGGATGTCGGCGGGGCCACTCAGTGGTCGATGGGCCAGGTGGTTTCGCGCCAGGAAATCCTGGAGACGCTGTCGGCGCGTTTCGGCGCCATCCAGCCGCGAATCGTTAACGGCAATCGTGCGGCTCCTGCAGATCGCTTCATATTGGGAGACGGCACCACCTTTGGCATCATTTCGTCTACCACCGAACCTTTCTGCGCGCACTGCGACCGGGCCCGCCTGACGCCGGACGGCTTGTTTCTGCTTTGTCTCTATGCTCGCCAGGGCGTTGATCTGAAGGCGGCGCTGCGGCGCGGTGCGACTTCAGCGGAGCTGGCAGCCTTGATCGCGGACGCCTGGCAGGCGCGGCGCGATCGAGGCGCGGAAGAACGAAAGGCCGTGCGTGCCAGGGGACCGCTGGTTTCCGTCGAGACCTTGCGCCGCGACCCGCACCTGGAAATGCACACCCGGGGCGGCTAGGCTGTTCAGCTCCGCTTTTTTCGCTGTTAACTATCGACTCTCAACTGTCGACTTTTTCGCAAGTTCCTCCCACGCCGGGTTAGAATAGGAGCAGATGTCCGAAAGATATTTCGATCGCAACGAAGCTGAAGAACTGCTGCCGCTGATCGCCGGCTGCCTCACGGAAGCTCGCCAGTTGAAGCAAACCATGGACGGTCTCGATAATGAGCTCGCCCGGGCAGCAGCCAAAATCATGATGCTGGGCGGCTGGCTGCCTCCGCATCGCGAACTGAGTGAGAAGCGTGCCTTGCGCGAGCAGGCGAAAGAGAAGATCACGGAGGCCATCCGGCAGATTCACGAGACCGGCTGCGTGGTGAAGGATCTGGATGAGGGTTTGGTGGACTTTCCCAGCATGCGCGACGGCCGCGAGGTATTCCTGTGCTGGAAGCTCGGCGAGGAACGCATTGGCTATTGGCACGGCATCGATGAAGGCTTCGCGGGACGTAAACCATTGGAGGATGACGAGTCTGGAGAGCCCGACGCGCCTTCGGGTCCCAAGCGCCTCCAGTGAGCGGTATCGAATAGTCGCCGTCCTTACAAGGCTTCGCAGACCGTCGTACCTATGGCAGAAGATCAGGCCAATCCGCAGGGCGGGCAACTTCGGACCGCTGAGGCGAGCGCCGCGGGTCGTGCACCGGCACCCTCAGCCAGCCAATCACCCGATCACCCGATCGCACGATCACCCGATCACTCTAATGCACTAGCCCGCGCTGCCAGCCCCTATTTGCGCAGCGCCGCGCATCAGCCCGTGCAATGGCTGGAGTGGGGTGATGCGGCCTTTGAGCGCGCCGGGAGCGAGGATAAGCCCATCTTTCTCGATATCGGTGCGGTGTGGTGCCACTGGTGCCACGTGATTGATCGCGAGAGCTATGAGAACGAGGAAATCGCGCGCATCATCAACCAGCATTACGTGCCGGTCAAGGTGGATCGGGACGAGCGACCGGACATCGACGCGCGCTATCAAATGGCCATCAGCGCGCTCACCGGACAAGGCGGATGGCCGCTCACCGCCTTTCTCACGCCCGACGGCAAACCGTTTTACGGCGGTACCTATTTTCCGCCTGACGACCGCTACGGCCGGCCCGGTATGAAGCGTGTGCTCGAGACCATCGCGAGCAACTATCGCTCCAATCGCGCGGAAATACACGCGAGCGCGGATCAGATCGGCGAGGCGATCGGGCGTGCCGAGACGTTCGAAGCGTCCGCGCGCGCGGCCGGACGCGCGGACATCTCCGTAGTGGACGACATTGCCCGCGACATCGAGGCGATGTATGACTCGGCGCACGGCGGTTTTGGGCGCGCGCCAAAGTTCCCGCATCCGGCCGCGTTGGACTTGCTGCTTGACCGCTACCTGGAGCGCGGTGAGCGCCGCTCGCTTGACATCGTCACGTCCACCCTCGAAGCCATGGGCCGTGGCGGCGTGTATGACCAAGTCGGCGGCGGCTTCCACCGCTACTCGGTGGACGAACACTGGCGGGTGCCGCACTTTGAGAAAATGTCTTATGACAACGCCGGCCTCCTGGTGAACTACGTTCACGCTTACAAGCTCATCGGGAACGAATTTTTCCGTGAGATCGCGCTCGGCATCCTGGGCTTTGTGGAAGGCGTGCTTTCGCGGCCCGGCGGCGGATTTTATGCGAGCCAGGACGCGGACTTCAGCCTCGATGACGACGGCGACTACTTCACCTGGACGCTCGATGAAGTAAGGGCGGCGCTCAGCGAGCAGGAGGCGCGGGCCGCATCACTCCGTTACGGTGTTGAGCCCACAGGCGAGATGCATCACAATCCCGCGAAGAATGTCCTCTTTATCGATCAGCCGGTGGAAGCCATCGCCGCGCGGATTGGACTCGGGGTCGAAGAGGTAGAAGGCATCCTCTCTCGCGCTAAGGCCAAGATGCTGGCCGCGCGCGCCTTGCGTCCCACGCCGTTTGTCGATACGTCGCTCTACGCGAGCTGGAACGGGATGATGGCTTCCGCGTTCTTGGAAGCCTACAAGGTGCTCGGCGTGGCAGGCGCAAAAGATCGCGCGCTCATGGCCCTGGATCTGTTTCTGGAACACGGGTGGGATTCGAGCCGCGGCGTGGCCCACGTGCTTGCAGAGGCCTCGAATGAGGGAGGGCCTACATCAGTAGGCTCCGGCTCCCTAGCCGCCAGCAACTATGATCTGCTCGACGATCAGGTTCTGATGGCCACCGCTCTCCTTGACGCCTTCGAAATCACCGGAGAACAGCGCTACTTCAACCGCGCCCTGGAGCTCGGGCACGTCGTTGTGCGGCGCTTCTCGGACGAATCAAACGGCGGCCTTTTTGATACTGCGCTCGATGCCGCCGGACGCCAAGGGGCGCTCAACGTCATGCGGAAGGCCATCCAGGATTCACCTACGCCCGCAGGTAACTCGGTAGCTGCGGCCGTGCTCGATCGCCTGGCGACGCTGGCCGATCGCCCCGAATTCCGCGAGCAGGCGGAGAAGGCGCTCGATCTCTTCGCTTCGAAAGCTCGCGAATACGGGCTCTACGCCGGCACTTACGCCCTCGCGCTCGTCAATCATCTGCGGGCGCCGGTCGAAGTGGTGGTGATCGGTGTTGCCGGCGACCCGCAACGTGAGCAGCTTCTGCGCGCCGCCTACCACGCCCCGGTAGCGGGCGTTCGTGTGCTGGCTTTTTCCCCGGAGAGCGTGCTAAAGAGGCAACTGCCGGCCGCGCTCGCCGACACTCTCCCCAATCTACCGGTCGATGGCCGGCCGCTCGCTCTCGTCTGCTCGGGAACCTCGTGCCAGCCGCCTGCGTACTCACCAGAGGAGCTAACGACCGTGTTACGATCTTCCGCATCCCCGCGCCAGGCGTGAGAAGGACGTAGGGCCGGGGCTTGCCCCGGCCAAGGCCGGCGCAAGAGTCGGCCCTAAGCTCGGTCTGGGGTAATCAGCAAGGAGTTACGCTATGGGATCACTCTTCCAGGACGCTCGCTACGGCCTACGGGCTCTCACCAAGAACCCGGTAATGACGGCGGTCGCGGTGGTTGCGCTGGCGCTCGGCATTGGGGCCAACACCGTCATCTTCACCTCCGTCAACGCCATGCTGCTGCACCCTTTCGCCTTCAGGGACCTGGGCCGCGCCGTCGCCGTCTGGGAGACCGCACCTAAGCAGGACCTGAATCACGTCAGTGCCGCTCCCGCCAACTTCCGCGATTGGACGGAACAGAACACCAGCCTCGAGCTGCTCTCGGCTACGCACGGCTGGGACGTAAACCTCACCGGCGACGGTGTCTCCGAGCGCGTGGAGGGAGTGCAGGTCACGCGCAATTTCTTCCCGTTGCTGGGCATCGCACCACAATTGGGTCGAGCGATCGCCGCCGGTGATTTTGAGCCGGGCCGCGCGTCCGTAGTGGTGCTCAGCTACCGGTTCTGGCAGCGGCATCTCGGCGCCGACCGCAACGTGGTGGGCAGAAATCTGCTGTTGAACGGCGGCAAATTCACCGTGATTGGCATCATGCCGGCCGAGTTCGATTACCCCGTGGGCGCTGAAGCCTGGGCGCCGCTTGACCTGACGGTGGCGGAGCAGGCTAATCGCACGGACCATTATCTGCAGGTCATCGGACGGCTCAAGCCCGGAGTTTCCGCTTCCCGTGCGCAGGCCGATCTGAACGCCATTGCGGCCCGGCTGGGCGCTACGTATCCTGCCAGCAACGCGGGTCATGGTGTGCGCGTGATGGGTTTGGTGGATGACGTCACCGAGGGTTCCAAGCAGTTTCTCCTCACGCTGATGGGCGCGGCCGCTTTCGTTCTCCTGCTGGCGTGCGCCAACGTCACCAACCTTCAGCTTGCCCGGGCCACTGCGCGGCAGAAAGAAATCGCCCTGCGCATCGCGCTTGGAGCCGGGCGATGGCGCATCGCCCGCCAGTTGCTAGTGGAAGGCGTGATGGTGGCCGGCCTCGGCGCGCTCTTCAGCCTGGTGCTCTCCTCCTGGGGTCTCGCAGTCAGCCAGCGCAGCATCCCGGCGTTCATCGTTCAACATGTTCCCGGCCTGAAGCATCAGCAGATCGATTCGCGGGTGCTGGCGTTTACCCTCGCCATCGGTGTGCTTAGCGGAATTCTGGCGGCGCTGGCTCCTGCTCTTCAGGCAGGGCGCGCCGACGTCAACGATGTGTTGAAGGAGGGCGGGCGCGGCGGTGGTTCCGGGCCGGCGCGCAGCCGACTTCGCGCCCTGCTGGTAGTCTCGGAGGTCGCCCTTGCCTTGGTGCTGCTGGTGGGGGCCGGGCTTATGGTGAAAGGCTTCCAGACCCTGGCTGCGAGGGACATGGGCTTCGACCGTAACCACGTCCTCACTTTTCATGTGGCCCTGGCGGAATCCAAGTACAGCGACAAGGCCAATGTCCGCCAGTTCTATGACCGCGTGCTCGCCAACCTCCAGGCGCTGCCCGGCGTGCAGTCGGCGGCAGCCGCTACCACCGTACCCGGAAGCTGGAACTGGAACTCGACGGAATATCGCGGCGAAGACCAGCCTCCGGCAGCTCCGGGCGAGATGCGCACCGCCATCTCGGAGATTATCACGCCCGACTTCTTCCGCACTCTTCGCGTACCCCTTGTGAGCGGCCGGTTTTTCACCCGGGAGGATGGGCCCGATGCGCCGCCCGTGGCGCTGATTAGCCAGAGCCTGGCGCGTCACATTTGGCCCGATCGCGATCCGGTCGGAAAACGGATCAGATTCGGCACCGAGGGTTCGCAGGATCCATGGTGCACCGTGGTGGGTGTGGTGGGTGACATCCGGGGGTCCGCGTTCGACAAGGAGCCCAACCCCACCGGCTACGTGCCCTTCGCCCAAGTGCCGGTGGGATCTCTGACGGTGACCCTGCGCACCTCAGGGGATCCGGTGGCCTTGGCGGCCGCCGCACGCGCCGCCGTGCGAAGTGTTGACCCTGACCAACCCGCCTATGACATCCGCACCCTCGACCAGGTGCTTTCCGACAACGAAAGTGGGGTGGAGTTCTCGGCCCGCTTTATGATGGTGTTCGGCGCCATAGCCCTGGTCCTGGCGGCCGCCGGTATCTTCGCCGTCATGGCCTACGCTGTCCGCCAGCGGACACATGAAATCGGCGTCCGCATGGCGCTCGGCGCCCAGCGGTCTGACATGTTCAGATTGGTGCTGGGGCGTGCCCTCAAACTCAGTCTCATCGGCTTGGTGATCGGGATACCCTGCGCGGTCGCCATGGCCCGCGGTCTGTCGAGCCTGCTGTTCGGAGTCGTTAGCATTAATATAGAGGTGTTCGCCGCCTTGGCCACCTTGCTCGCCTTGGTGGCTGCACTCGCGGCCTATATTCCGGCACGCTGGGCCACCGCAGTTGATCCCATGATCGCGCTGCGGCACGAGTAGAAACCAGAGAACTTATAACCTATATAAATAGTATTATACTCAATTTAAATGGCTTAATTCGAGATGCCGGTCTAAGATGGATTAAAATGGATTCCCGCCTTCGCGGGAATGACGTGGTGAGGGAATCCATCAATTCACGTCATTCCCGCGTAGGCGGGAATCCATCAATTCGCGTCATTCCCGTGCAGGCCGGAATCCATCGATCCGCGTCATTCCCGCGTAGAGCCTGCCCCCGCGAAGGCGTGGGGCGGGAATCCATCAATTCGCGTCATTCCGCCGCAGGCGGGAATCCATCAAATTCACGTCATTCCCCGCGCAGGCGGGAATCCATCGATTCACGTCATTCCCGTGCTGGCGGGAATCCATCGATTCACGTCATTCCGGTGCTGGCGAGAATCCATCGATTCACGTCATTCCCGCGCAGGCGGGAATCCATCAATTCACGTCATTCCCGCGTAGGCGGGAATCCATCGATTCGCGTCATTCCCCGCGCAGGCGGGAATCCATCGATTCACGTCATTCCCGCGTAGGCGGGAATCCATCAATTTACGTCATTCCCCGCGCAGAGCCTGCCCCCGCGAAGGCGTGGGGCGGGAATCCACTTCAATCCCTATGCATCACCGAGGGATACAAGTCCTCCCAGCCGGGGTTCGTGGCCTCGATCAAGCTAATCTTCCAAGCGCGATTCCATTTCTTGAGGCGTTCTTCTCTCTGGATAGCCTCCACCGGCCGCTCGAACACCTCATAGTGCACCAAACGATGGACGCCGTAGCGCTTGGTAAACCCCTCCACCAACCCTTGCTGGTGCTGCCACACCCGGTGCGCGAGGTTGTTGGTTACTCCGATGTAGAGGGTTCCACGAGGCTTCCTGGCGAGAATGTAAACGTAGTACTGGCGATTCATTTGGCTTAAGGTATCATGGATTCCCGCCCCACGCCTTCGCGGGGGCAGGCTCTACGCGGGAATGACGGTAATTCGAAAGGGTTTGCCTGAATCAAGATTGTCGCCGGTTGATCGTCCAAAGGGCTCTCAATCGGCCGTTGAAGGGCGCAACATGCTACCGACCGCCGAAAGGAAAGTGGAGTCATGCAGGCTGGTGTGTCATTCGCGCGAAGCTTGTCCCCGCAAAGGCGGGGAGCGGGAATCCAATTTCGTTGCAGTCAGCGTTTTTGTAGGCGCCAGGCCAACTTCGAAGGCCATCGACTGAGGCCTGGAGCGCCGAAGCCAAACGCTGCCTTTGATCTCACGTCATTGCCGGGGAATCAGGTATCAGCGGACCGGCGACTGAAAGGGTTCCACCGCAGTGTGGCCAAAAAGGCAGATGCCTCCGGTTGCTGGCGGCAACTTTAGCTTTCGCGTCATTCCCGCGCAGAGCCTGCCCCCGCGAAGGCGTGGGGCGGGAATCCATGGCCGCCACTCTCGATTCGCGTCATTCCCGCGTAGGCGGGAATCCATTTTCAGTGTTCTGTTGAGCGTTTTAGGTTAATCTATAATTATAGTATGTATGATTAGTTTAATTAGATCAAAGGTTTAAGATTAAGTTCATGTTCTTAAGCACCGACCAAATTCGACGCCTTTCACTCCCCTTCGACCTCGACCTATACGCCCATCAGACACATCAAATATCCACATGGACCGCCCTGCTGATCAAGTGGAACGCCAAAATCAACCTCACCACCATCACCAAACCCGAAGAGATCATCGTCCGCCACTTCGCCGAGAGCATGTACCTGTCGAAGGCGCAGGAGCTTCGAGGCCGGCTGCTCGACGTGGGCAGCGGCGCCGGCTTCCCAGGTCTGGCACTTAGGATCACGAATCCCGAGCTTCAGGTGGTCCTGCTTGAACCGGTCGCCAAGAAGCGCGCGTTTCTCAAAGAGGTCATTCGAGAGTGTGGCTTCGAGTCCGTGGAAGTGCGCGGAGAGCGGATCGAAGAATATTGCCGCAGCCATTCTGGAGAATTTGGCTTGGTTACGGCCAGGGCCCTCGGATCGTTTGACTCTACGCTGCCTGCGATGGTCCGGTGCCTCCGCGTCGACGGCGAGCTTTGCCTATGGCTGACTCGCTCCGAAGCAGAAAACCTGTCAGCGCAGACCCCGGCGTTCAACCGCCTCGTCAAGTGGTGTGAGCCCATTTCCGTTCCTCTGAGCAGAGATCGCGAGATTTGGCATGGGAAACCGGTTGGCTAGGTTTGCAGATGTTTCACGTGGAACCGACATAGGGCCGGCCCTTGGGCCGGCCAATTAGCAGCCTCCGTTGCCTTGCTCCGCAAGTTGGGCGGCCCGAGGGCCGCCCCTACATCTGAAATCAGAATCAGTGTGCCAAGACGATTGGTATTTGCATTTAGCGGCGTGCGGGGGTATCGCATCGGACGCGAACTCGATCACGGATGGTCCGGCTCATGTAGGGGCACATGGCCATGTGCCCCTACGTCGAGGGGTCCGGCGGTGGGCGCTCTGGACATGGCGGAACCCGGCGCCAGCATGGTTAGAGATCAGTTGCAGCGCGTTTATACCTCGCTCTGCATGGCCAAGCACGCAAACCCGCTCCTTTCGATGGAGCACGGATTGCGTGTCCTTTCAGATGGTGCGTACTTTGTCCGTGGCCCTGACGTGTCCCGGCCGGGCGTCAAGAATTCGTGCTTCGCCTTGGTTCACGCGGTGAGCTTCGGTATAGGAGTGGCTTACATTTTTGTCAAGCATTGCTCGAGTGACGGCCTGCGGGCGCGACCTCAGGATGACGCCCTCAAGATGTGGGGCCGAGTCCGCGAATTGGAGGACGTGCTGGCCGATTTGATGACACCCCAGCGGACTGAGCCAAAGTGAGCACATTCTGCACACTCGTAGCTCCAAGACAACGGCGAAGCCTGTAACTCACAGCCTAACCCAAACAAAATAAGCAATTAAATATTCTGTCCCGAACATCCCGCCGTTACCCACATTCTCAGTTTGACCTGCTATCAATAAGAATAGGCGGCATGTCGGCGATTTTAACCACCGACAGCCACGGAAAGGAGATCACTCTATGTCAGTTCGGAAGCCACCCAAGCGTTCCGAGGCCGCGGCGGCGGCCAGCCGGGCCAACGGCCGCAAGGCGCGATGTCCCATTCCGGAGGAGATAGTGCGTCAAGTCAGCGAAAGGGCTGCCAGGTATCCCATTCGGCTTCTCGGCCTCGCGGAAATGCGGGTGCTGAACCAGGACCTGGGCGCGGCCGAAAAGCTGTATCGTGAGCTGATCGCCCCTTATTCATACTTGCCTCCGCTGCTGAGCCGCAATTTTCAAGACTTGGCCCGGCAGTACCTGGAACTCGAGGCCTGGGAGCGCATTCGGGACGCGGGGCTTGAGCATCGTTGGGCACGCAACAAGATCGCCCAAATGCGCCTTGAGGCGGAGGTGCAGCGCGATTTGCGAGGCAACGTGAAGCAGTATCTGGAGGGAGGCTACCAGAGCCTGCCGGACTCGCCCGCCAAGTTCCAAAAGCAGTTCGAGTGCTTGGAGAGTTTGATCATCAAGTTGGAACAGCGCGATTTCGACCTGAGGACCCTGCTTACGTACCTTTACGGCAAGGAACTTACCCCAAACACTGATCGTGCCGAGACGATCTGTCTTCTCTGCCAGCAATTGATGGATCCAGCGCTGGGCGGCGGGGAGCCTCTGAGCGAAGACCAGTACCAACACCTGTTGGATCTCGCGAAAGAGGAGCAGGAAGAGATCGGCCGTTTCTACGGTTTGGCCAGGGACGAGAAGATGATGACCCGCACGGAATGCATGGCTCTTCTAGGGAACACTCGCGAAGATGCATGGATGGATCGCCAAGGCGAGCGCATGAGGCAGGCCATCGACCGCAAGCAGGCGCTGATTGTACGTCTGCTGAAGCTCTACGGCATCCAGCCGCAGCCCCAAGTCGCCGGACAGTCCGATCCTTTGAAGCAGCCCGATTCTGCGAGGCAGAGCGACGCCGCCATCACGTCCGGTGGCGTCCACCAGCTTGGGACCGGCGAGGAGGCCGTTGCGGAGGCCGAGAGTCATGAGCAATAGACCAGCGGGAATACAAATCGGGGCCCGGGACTGGGGACTCGCGACTCGCGACTCGTGCCCACAAAACAGAGCGAGCTGTAATGACCTTGGCCTCACGTCGCAGGCGCTCAGCCTGAGCCACGAACCACGAGTCCCGAGTCCCCAACTGACCGGTCTGCGGAAAATTTTTTAAAAATTATTTTGCCTATCCTGGAATGTTATTGAAAACAAAGGACCGGAAATGAGAAAAATGAGACAAATGAGAATACCCTGGAATGTTTATGAAAACACACAAGTTAACTAAGTTATCCTGGAATGTTATTGATAAATAATATAGTTAGCCTTATTTAATCACTCAGGAATTGACTTGATGGATCAATGGGCCCACGAGTCAAATGGATCAACTCGCCCGTTCCACGTGAAACGATTCCAGCACTCTCCCACGTCCCCGCGTAGGCGGGAATCCACCCTATATGAGAAACATTGGCGGTTAGTATTTGTGGATTCCCGCCTACGCGGGAATGACGTGCGACCTGACTACACCACCAAAAGAATCAAAGACAACAAAGGCGAACTTGCCAAGCAAAAAACCGAACTTGTGTTACGGACCCTTGCGGTGCTAGATTGTCACTCCAGGAGAGAAAGTGGCCAGAGCCATCGCGATTGCCAATCAGAAGGGCGGTGTTGGCAAGACCACCACAGCCATCAACCTCGGGGCCGCTCTAGCCCTTAAGGGGCTGCCCACAGTCATCATCGACTGCGACCCTCAAGCTAACACCACTGCCGGCCTCGGATTCACCCCAGATCCCGGGCGCCGGACTTTATATCATGGGTTAATGATGGATGCGTATATGCCCTCCCTCACCGTGGCCGCGGGCATGGAGCATCTTAGCCTGATCCCCTCGGAAAAGAACCTGGTAGGCGCAAACATCGAACTCTCCGATCAGGACCAGCGCGAGCACGTGCTCCAAAAAAAGCTCGGGCCGTTACGCGAGGCATTTCAGTTCGTCATTCTGGATTGTCCGCCAGCCCTGGATCTGTTGACCCTGAACGCCTTGGTGGCTGCTGATTCTGTGGTGGTTCCGGTTCAATGCGAATACTTTGCCCTCGAAGGTGTTTCCGGGCTGCTGGACACTTTTGCCAGGGTGCGACGCAGTCACAACCCGAAGCTCGCCATCGAAGGTATCCTCTTAACTATGTACGATGATCGAACTAATCTTTCCCATCAGGTTCGCGACGATTTGGTGAATTTCTTCGGCAATCGAGTGTTCCAAACCGTTATTCCACGCAATGTACGACTTGCCGAGGCGCCAAGCCACGGAAAGCCCATCTTTCTTTATGATCCGGCATGCCGAGGGGCGGAAAGCTATGCGCAGCTTGCCGAGGAGGTTATCAGCCATGACTCGCAAGGCACTGGGACGGGGCCTGAGCGCCCTGATCCGGGAGCCTGAGGCTCCTTCAGCCGTCGCGACCGCAGAGCCGGAGGCGACAGTCGCGGTCGAGCTCATCGACGCCAATCCGTTCCAGCCCCGAACCTTATTCGACGAAGCGGAACTCTCTGAGCTTTCCGAGTCCGTGAAGGCCAAGGGCATTATCCAGCCGGTACTTGTGCGGCCCATGGGCGAGCGCTACCAACTGGTGGCCGGCGAGCGGCGCTGGCGTGCCGCAAAACTCGCTGGATTGCAGACTATCCCTGCGTTGGTAAAGGACTTAGAGGACAAGGAGATGCTTGAGCTGGCCCTCACCGAGAACATTCTTCGCGACGATCTTGGACCTCTCGAGGCTGCACGCGCCTACAAAGTGCTGCAGGACCGCTTCGGGGAAAGCCAGGAGGAGATTGCGGCCCGACTCGGCATCAACCGCGTGACCGTAACCAACAGCTTACGCCTGCTGAAGTTGCCCGCCAAGATCCAACAAATGATTGAACAAAAGGAGCTTACTGCCGGACACGCCCGTGCCTTGCTGAGCGTTCCAGACGAAGCCGAGCAACTGCGCCTCGCGGAAAAGATCGCCTCCCGCGGCCTGTCGGTGAGAGAAGCTGAAAGGATCACCTCTGAACGCGGGCGCCAGGAAACTCGTCCTTTGCTCGCAGAAGCGCCACAACCTAGGCAAGACTCCAACGTACGAGCGGCCGTTCTGAATCTCGAAAGAAAGCTAGGGACCAAAGTGAAAATTACCGGAGACGGCGAACGAGGTAAGATCGAAATAAGCTACTTCTCGGCCGAAGACCTGAACCGAATCTATGAACTATTGGCCGGACAGGCTGAAAGGTAATACTATTTAAATAGACGCCGCTTACCCCGAAGCCCCGAACGCAGTCACTTGACGCGGTCATCGGAAGTCCCAAGGCCAGTCATTCGAACCCCAAGGCCAGTCATTCGAACCCCAACGCCAGTCATTCGAACTCCGAACGCCAGTCATTTGGGCTTCCGAACGCAGTCATTCCCGCGAAGGCGGGAATCCATTTTTTCGAACGCCTTCGGCAATAGATTCCCGCCTGCGCGGGAATGACTGTGTTTGGGGCGACTCCGCCTCGAAGGGTTTGGCCCGGCAAACGACGCCGGTATCTTCGAATAGGTAGTGGGCCAGTTTGAGGTGGCACTGCCATCTTGGCCGTGAGTTTCCACGGGCGAGACGCCCGTGCCACCTCAAACTGACCCACAACCTTCGAATAGTAACGCTTGCTTTTGTCGCTGCCTTCGTGTAACGATTTCGGGAAGCACTGGGGTAGCGCGGATGGGAAGGTGGCAGCTTCGATGGCCACCGGGTCGGGGCAGTTGTGTCGTGGCTTTTGTGCCGGTTCTGACTCGGTTCGGCTTGCCCCGTGCTCGGCCTATTGGTAAGGGATGGCCACAAATTTTGCGGGGGTAAAGGAGCCGATATGGACTTAAACATCGGAAAGCTGAAAGGACACAATGGCGCGTCTTCTGGCGGATCTGACGTAGGGCTGGTTGCGCTCATGGGTCCGGGAACCGAATTCGAGGGTTCTCTGAAGGCCTCTTCCGGCGACGTTTGCCTGAATTCCGTGTTCAAGGGAAAGGTGACATCAGAAGGAACCGTGACGGTAGACGACGCGGGAGACGTTGCCGCGGACCTGCTGGCTCACACCATCAATATTTCCGGAAAGCTCAAGGGCAATGCGAAGGCGTCCGAAAAGCTGGAGATCAGGGCTCGCGGAGTTGTGCTGGGCAACATCACCACTCCGGTGCTGGTGATTGAGCCCGGAGGCTTTTTCGAGGGCCAGTGCCATATGCCCATTCCGAACGGCGAGCACAATGGAGTCAAAGAAGAACCCGTTCGCGAGCAAGTTGCCGTTCACGAGGTCGTGGGCCTCTAAAGAGGATTGCGTTTGTAGCGGCGGTCTCTGACCGCCGGCATTTGCGCCGGTCTAATCTGTCGGTTCATAAAACACGGCGGTCAGAGACCGCCGCTACAGTGTTGCGCCGGATACAGCGGTGGATTCCCGCCTCCGCAGGAATGACGGCGTTTTATTGACGGGAATGACGGCGGTGGATTCCCGCCTCCGCGGGAGTGAGGGCGTTTTGTGGCGGGAATGACGGCGGTGGATTCCCGCCTCCGCGGGAATGACCGGTCTTCGAAGAAGAGCTCCTACATCCTGAAACGTCACCCCCGCGGAGGCGGGGGTCCACGCCACGCTGGAACCAAACTGAAGTCGGGGCGTCCGACGCTGCGTCCTCGCTCAGTGGATGATCGAAAACTTGAACACCGTGACCTCGTGATAGGTCTGTCCCGGCTTCAGCTCCGTTGAGGGGAAGCTGGGCTTGTTGGGGGAGTCCGGGAAGTGCTGCGTCTCCAGGCAGAACGCCGACCGCTTTCCGTAGACCTTGCCATCGCGGCCGTGAATGGTGCCGTCAAGAAAGTTGCCGCTGTAAAACTGAATTCCTGGCTGAGTGGTGAGCACTTCCAGCACCCGGCCCGATCCAGGGTCTATTGCGCGCGCCGCTAGCGTGAGGCCGGGACCGGTGCGGTTCAAGACATAGTTGAAGTCGTAACCCTTGCCGAACTTCATCTGCTCGTCATCCGCATCGATGCGCTCGCCGATCGGCGTCGACTTGCGGAAGTCGAGCGGAGTGCCTTCCACCTTGCGAATCTCGCCCGTGGGAATCAAGGTGGCGTCGATGGGGGTGAACGAGTCCGCGTTGATCATCATCTCCTGCTTGAGAATGTCGCCATTTCCCTGGCCGGCGAGATTGAAGTAGGAGTGGTTGGTGAGGTTCAGCACGGTGTCCTTGTCTGTGGTGGCGCTGTAGTCGATACGAAGCGAGTTGTCACCCATTACGGTGTAGACAACTTTCACGGAAAGATCGCCGGGGTAATTTTCTTCGCCCGCCTTGCTCAGATAAGTCAGCTCTAGCGAAGGGTGGTTCCCAGGCACTTCGTGCGCCTTCCACACCTGTTTGTCAAAACCCTTCAGGCCGCCGTGCAGGCTGTTCGGGCCGTCGTTGGCCGCGAGATGATATTCCTTGCCATCCAGCGTGAACTTGGCGCCTCCGATTCGATTGGCGTAGCGGCCCACCAGCGCGCCGAAGAAAGGGTTCGTCGCTAGGTACTGGTCAAGGTTGTCGAACCCGAGCACGACGTCATCCATGTGACCGCTGCGGTCCGGCACGATCAGGGACACGATGCGGCCGCCGTAATTGGTAATCGCCACTTGCATTCCACTGCGATTGGTAAGCGTATAAATATTGACGGTCTCTCCATCCGGCATTTTCCCAAATGTGCTCATAGTAACTCCTGGAGTAGCTCCTTTAGCAGGCCTTGCGGATGCAGCACTCGCGGCCAGCGCCAGGGCGATCGTAAGCATTGATCGTTGCGACAGCATTATATTTCCACCTCGTTTCCTCTAAAGGCGCGACGCCCGCCTTTCAAGTAATCCGACACTTTACCTCAAAACAAGCTTGGATGACCACGTTTATCCGGTCGCCGTGGCATAGCCTTCCAGGCCATGTTTGGAAACCTCACGGGCAAGATGCCCGTGCCACAGGCGCGGCTTCCAGTTTACGGAGTGGGCAGGGCTAAAGGCCGACAGCATCAGTCCGCCAAATACCACGGGACATTAACGGTTACAATCCGCTCGTTGCCCTTCAGCAGTAAAAGCGCTTTCAGCCACTGCGCGCGCTGGTTGTGCAGCAGGTAGTTGTACCAGTGGTCCTCCACGAGTTCCGGAATCAGCACTGCCACTTGGCGGTCCGGGTGATCTTTTTCCAGGCGCAGAATATATTCCAGGATCGGACCGAGCACAAACCGGTATGGCGACCTGAGGATTATAAGTTTCGGCGGAGGCAAGCCGGCCTTCTCTACGGGCGCCTTTACCAGAGCCGGCCATTTTGCTTTGAGGCTTTCCGCGCCTTCCACACAATCAATGTGCAAGGCAATGACGTCTGGCGATATGTTCAGAGCGAAGCTGAGCGCCCTCTTGGAGATCTTGCTCCAGCGGACAACAGGAACCACCACCAGAGGCGGTTTCTGACCGGCGAGGTCTAAAGGCGCCGGATCGGCCGTTTCCGCCTGCATGCGGTCATAGTGGCGGCGAATTCCCAGCATCACCATGATGATTGCGGGAATCAAGAGCACCGTCACCCAAGCGCCAGCCGCGAACTTCGTGACTGAAACCACCGCCACAGTGACGGCGGTAGCTACCGCTCCGAGTCCGTTCACCAACATGCTGCGCCGCGCCTCCGCACCGCCGGTTCGCTTCCAATGCATCACCATGCCGGCCTGAGACAGGGTGAAGGCCAAGAACGCGCCGATGGCGTAAAGCGGGATGAGCCGGTCCGTGACACCGCCGAACAAAATAAGGAGCGCGGCGCAGAGTATCGCGAGCACCCAAATGCCTTGCGAGTAGATCAATCTTCTTCCGCGCGTGGCGAAGGACGAAGGCAGGTAGCAATCCTCAGCAATGGCGCGGCAAAGACGCGGGAAGTCGGCGAAGGCTGTATTGGCGGAGAGCGCCAGCACAGCCAAAATAGAAGCCATAGCGACGTAGTAGAACGCATTCTTGCCCGCCACTGCGGCCACCAGCATGGAAAGCACGCTTTGGTATCCGGGCTGTCCGGGATCCGTCGCTCCAATGTGGTAGGCTCGCACCAAGTAGGCGATTCCTGCCAGCATCAAAGCTAGGATCCCGATGATGGCCGTCAGCGCGCGTTGCGCGGATTGCACAGCCGGCTCGCGAAACGCCTTCACGCCGTTGCTTACTGCCTCGACGCCGGTCATGGCTGTGCAGCCACTGGAAAACGATTGCAGCAGCAGCCAGGCGCCTAATGCCGTGGTCGGGCTGCCTAGAGGAGACGGAGTCACCACGGCCGCGGGATGCCCGCCCGCGATCAGGCACTTGAAAACGCCCAGGACGATGGTGCCCATCAGCGTTCCTATGAACAGATACGTGGGAATCATGAACACCGCGCCCACCTCGCGGGCGCCGCGCAGGTTGACAATCGTCAACAGCACCAGGATTGCGAGGCAGATGCCCAGCGTGTGGCGCTGCAGCGACGGCACCGCCGAGACGAGAGCGCCTACACCGGCCGAGATCCCCACGGCTGCGGTCAAGGTATAGTCAACCATCAGCGCCGCGCCTGCGAGCAAGCCAGCGTATGGTCCCAGGTTCTCGCGCGAGACGGTGTATGATCCGCCGCCTCCCGGATAGGCCGCGATGGTCTGTCGATAGGAGAAGTAGACGATGAAAAGCAGGACGACAATGCTGAGGCTGATGGGGAGGATGTAGGCGATGCCCGCCGCGCCCAGCGCAATCAGCAGAGTAAGCGCCGCTTCGGGACCGTAAGCGGCCGAACTGAGGGCGTCCAGGCCAAAAATGGGAACGCCTGCGGCCCATCCGATCCTCTCGGCTCTCTCCTCGCTGGTGGCCAGCGGCTTTCCAAACAGTACGCCCGCCAGCGACTCAATCCAGCCGAGAGTTTTCTTCTGAGCTTTAGCGCTGCCCTCGGGTTGCGCCACGAGTGCGCACCTCCTCGCCTCAGGTTAGCATCTACTTTGCTCGCGTAGGTGACAGATGAGCAGCCGCGCGGATGTCTCCGCTCTCCAAGATGCGTTTTGGAAAGCCGTGGCGTGCGACGGACAGCATGGCTTGCCCAATCTGCCGGGTGGTCAGAACCTGATTCGGAAACGCGGCACGCAGCAATGGCAGCAGCGGTCTGGCGAGCGTATAGAACACTTGATAGACGGGCGTCTTTGACCGGATCCCATCGAGAGGCTGGATGATTCCAGGGCGGAACATGTACGCCGCCGCGAAGGGCAATCGGAGCAGAGCGTTCTCCGTCTTTCCTTTGACGCGCGCCCACATCGTGCGTCCCCTTTCGCTGCTGTCCGTCCCGGCACCCGAGACGTAGACAAAAGTCATCTGCCGATTGAGCCGGGACAAGACCTCTGCCGCCGCCATCGTGATCCCGAAGGTCACGCGCTCGTAGTCCTCTTCCTTCATGCCTGTGGATGAGATGCCGAGACAGAAGAAGCAGGCATCAAATCCCGTGAGTTGGCCTTCGAGCGTCTCATAGTGGAAGAGGTCCTGGTGCACAATCTCCCGCAGCTTTGGATGCAGTGCCCCGGTGGCGCTCCGGCCCACGGCCTGTGCCGATTGCACCTCCGGGTCGGCGAGGCACTCACGCAGCACGCCTTGGCCGACCATGCCTGTCGCGCCGAAAAGGAGAATGTTCATGGCTTGAGGCTACTTGCTGTTGCGCGCTAAGCTCATCGAGCATTAACAGGGGCGGAAAGGGAGCCGAGGAACTCGTAGCGGTCGCGATGCTGTTCGGGCTTGGCTTGGCACTCAACGTTGAGGTGCATCACCTCGTGTGTTTTGCCGAATTGCGGCCACTTCGCGAGGCCGGAGCCGTTAGGGTCGCCGGTCTTGATGAAGTTCGCCCAGTATGCGTTCATGGTCTTCGCCACTTGATAGTCGTCAGGCTGCCAGTCCGCTTTCTTCGAATCGAGCATGGTGAACACGTATTCCAATTCCGAAGCGTGGGCGGCGCCAAAAGTCTTCAGGCCTGTACCCTTCTCCGCGTCAGGGATCGGCACGGTGCGGTCGAACTGGTAGCGGTACACCGGCTTTCCTGTAGCGGTCTGTTCTTCGATCCATTTCCAGGTGCCGTAGACAATGAACCGGTCACTGGCCAGGTCGCCCGCTGACTGGAGCGCCTCTTCGTCCGTGGACGCGCCATAAACCTTCAGAGCGGCGTCGGCTTTGTCGCCGAAGTCCTTGTGCAATTGCTCGGTGAACGTCTTGGCGTTAGGCTTCTCCTTCGCCATGAGGACGCTCATTCGAATCTCGTCCGCGTTCCAGCCGGCCAACAGCGGCACCTGGCTTTGCTTTCCTTCCGCGTAAATCGTGGCAACGTCGGCAGGAAGAAAATAGCCGTCCACGATGGGCCAGAATCCGAATCCGTTGTCCTTCTTCGAGGCCTCCTTGAGCAGATCGTCAGCGGACATGCTGCGCAGCCCGGCCAGATCTTTGCCCGCCGTCGCCGCGAACTCTAAGCCTTCCTTCTCAGCCTCGGCCAGTGACGGCATTCCGTGTCCGCCGACCAGCCCGAAGAAAGCTCCGCTTTCACCGATCGCTTGTTGAAACAGATCGCGGGAAAGCGGTGAGGCCATCAGTCCGCACACGGAGAGCGACCCGGCCGATTCACCACCGATGGTCACCTTTTGGGGATCTCCGCCAAACGCGGCGATGTTGCGGCGCACCCATTCGAGTCCCGCAACTTGATCGAGCAGTCCATAGTTTCCTGAGGCGTGGTGCCGCGATTCCTTCGTGAGCTCCGGGTGAGCGAAGAAGCTAAAGATGCCCAACCGGTAGTTCACGTTGACAACCACGATGCCGTGCTTCGCAAAGCTTTCTCCATCGTATCGGGCCTCGTCACCCGCGCCGGCAGCGAAGCCGCCGCCGTAAAACCAGACGTATACCGGAAGCCCGTCAGACGCAGAACGGGCAGGCGTCCAGATGGTGAGGGAAAGGCAATCTTCACTCATCCCGGAATCCCGAAATACAATGTCGCCGAATACCCTGCCTTGAACGCAGCGAGGGCCGAAGTCGACGGCCTTACGCACTCCGGTCCAGGGCTGCACGGGCTGAGGCGGGCGCCAGCGCAGGTCTCCGACGGGTGGCGCGGCAAATGGAATCCCCCTGAAGATTCGAACCGAGGAATCCGAGTTGACTGTGCCTTCTACAATGCCGCTTTCGATCTTCACTTGGTCTGCCGCCTTTGCTGTGCTGGCTAAAGCTACGGTAACTACGGTAAGTAACAGTGCACCCGTTGTGCTTAGTCGTCCGCAGTAAGTCATGGGTGTCTCCCTATCAAGATATCTGACTTGTGACGAGTGATTCCTCTCCCCAAACCTCACGGGCGATCTCAACGATATGCGAGAGCTTTGCCCACTGTTCCGCCTCGCTCAGGAGATTGCCCTCTTCCGTGCTGGCGAAACCGCACTGCGGGCTGAGGCATAGCTGATCGGCATCGATGTAGCGCGCCGCTTGCTCGATCCGGCGCTTGATGTCATCCTTCGATTCGAGTTGGCCGCTCTTCGAGGTAACCAGTCCCAGTACTACGACCTTTCCCTTGGGTACCAAGCGCAAGGGCTCGAATCCGCCGGCGCGGTCGGTGTCATACTCCATGAAGTAGCCGTCCACGCCAATCTGGTTGAAGAGAATCTCCGCGACAGGCTCGTATCCGCCCTGGGCAATCCAGCTCGAGCGGAAATTGCCGCGGCAGAGATGCATCGTGATCGTCATGTCAGCGGGGCGGCCCGCAATGGCCGCGTTGATCAATTGCGCGTAGACAGCGGGGAGTTGCTCTGGATCCTCGCCGCGGTCGCGCACGGCCTGGCGCTGTTCCGGATCGCACAAGTAAGCGAGGTTCGTCTCGTCGAGCTGCAAATAGCGGCAGCCGGCAGCGGCGAAGGCCTGCACGGCCGCGTTGTAAGCCCGTCCGAGATCGCGATAGAAATCGTTCAAGTCGGGATACACCGCTTCACTGATAGCTTTCCGTCCGCCGCGAAAATGAAGGACGCTCGGCGAAGGAAGGGTCATCTTGGGCGTGGCGCCCCGAGTGTACGCGGCCAGAAACCCGAAGTGCTCAATCATGGGGTGGCCGCTGAAGCCCACTTTACCTACCACCCTCACGCCCTTCGGTTTCGTCACGGTTCCTTTGAACGCGATTCCACTGGCGGGAGTGAAAGGCTCGCAACCCTCAAGCCGCTCGAGAAAGTCAAAGTGCCACATCGCACGCCGGAACTCGCCATCCGTGGCGCTGCGCAAGCCGATCTCTGCCTGCTTGGCGATGACGGCTTGGATGCTGCGGTCTTCGACGGCCCGCAACTCTTCCGCGCTGATCTCGCCACTCTCATGGCGGGCGCGCGCCTGCTTGAGTTCCGCAGGTCTCAGCAGACTGCCGACATGGTCGGCGCGGAATGGCGGTCTCGTTCTCTGCATGCTCCGATGTTTGGACATTCAACAGCATGGCCAAGATGGCCATGCCACGTGGCACGGGCTTCCAGCCCGTGCCTGGGCGGGCCTTGTGCCCGCCCATTTCGACGCAGTTCAGTCATTTTTGGCGGCCACAAGCGCCCTAGCCCGCATTTCTGTTCCGAGGATTCGGAAAGGGCGGGACTTTAGTCCCGCCGAGCACGGGCTTCCAGCCCGTGCTCTGCATGCTCGGTATGCTCAGGAACCTGCGATCTCCTCCGATGCAATCTGAAACGCGGTGTTGGCAACCGGAACGCCGGCGTACACGGCCGCCTGCAGAAGCGTTTCTTGGATGTCACAAGGCTCGAGACCGGCCGCGAGGCCTGTGCGCACGTGCAGCCGGAACTCCTCCCATCGCCCCAAAGCTGCGGCCGTAGCCAGCACCAGCAACCTTCGCGTCCGGTCATCCAGGCCGGGACGTTGCCAGACTGTGCCCCAGGCATACCGCGTGATGAGCTCCTGGAAGTCGCGCGTGAAATCGGTTGTGGCCGCCCGCGCGCGGTCCACGTGCTCGTTGCCAAGGATGGCGCGTCGCTTCTCGAAGCCGGCGGCGAGCGCGTCATCAGGCCTGGCAATCAGGAACCGCACGAGGGCCGCGGTGAACGATCGTGGCCGCTCCACATTGGAAAGATGCGCGGTGGGAAGACGCTCTACGCGCGCGTGGGGAATTCCGCGGGCCAAGACATCTCCATGACCCTCCCATGGCGTGGACACGTCCCGATCGCCAATCACGATAAGCGCAGGTGCCCGGATCGAGGCCAGCATCGAGGTTTGATCCATGTCTCGAATTGCCGCGCAACAGCCCGCATACCCAACCGGATTCGTGGTGCGCAGAACCCGGCGGATTCCTGCCACTGCAGGAGGATTGGCAAGCAGGCTCTCTGCCGTGAAGAACCGCTGCATTACGGTATCCTCGACCGCTGCCATCCCTCGCTCCAGCACAGTTCTCCTGCGAGTTTCCATGGGACTCGGATCTGGATAACGTGACGACGTATTCGCCAGGACGACGTGGGTAACTCGCTCCGGCACACTCGCAGCGAGCCACTGTGCGATGATGCCGCCGAGCGAAAGCCCGCAGAGCGCGAAGCGCTCAACGCCGAGGCTATCGGCGAGGGCGAGCGCGTCTCGCGCCAGCGTCTCGATGGTGTAATCGCCGGCAGGCGCATCCGTGGCGCCGTGACCCCGCAGATCGTAGTGAAGCACGCGAAAGCGCGACTGCAAATCGGCCGCCTGCGCGTCCCATTGCGTGTGATCGCAACCCAGCGAATGCAGGAAGATCAACGCGGGACTATCGTCATTCCCGTCGATTCGGTAGTACTGGCGCAAGCCGCCAGCATGAATTAAGGACATTCATCACCACCAATGTCACGTACGAAAAAACCGTCAAACCTGTCATTCCGAGGAGCCAAAGGCGACGAGGAATCTCGCAGCGTGTTGATTCTCAGAGCGAGATTTCTCGCCGCGCTCGAAATGACAGCGTTCCAGCCTGCTGCCCTAACCCTCCAGCAGGTTTTTGCGAAACTCTTCCGCAGCGCCGAGGTAATCCTCTGCGCAGTCGATGTTGTCCAATTGTTCCGCCGTCAGCAGCGAGGCGACCTCCGGTCGAGTGCGTAACATCTCGAGGAATGACCGCGAGGTTTTCAGCGCCTGTCGGGCCGCGTCCGCGAGCAGATTCTCAGCGGTTTCACGTCCGATCGCCGCCTGTATCAGCATGCGCACCTTCTCGGCGAAAATCACGCCGCGAGCGGCCCCGAGATTCGCCCGCATGCGGTCAGGGTAAACCGTCAGCCCGTCGATCGCGCCGGCGATGGCGGCGAGCGCGCTTCCGGTGGTCTCGATCACATCGGACACGATTGGCCATTCGGCCTGCCATCCTCCGGCAGCGCGTTCGTGCTCCTGGACCATTCCCGCCAGGAAGGCCGCTACCAGTCCAGGCATGCGGGTCGCTGCTGCTAGCGCTACCACGCTGCCTGCCGGGTTCCGTTTGTGCGGCATAGCCGATGATCTGCCGCCAGCTTCCGCCACTTCACCAACTTCGTGCTGCATCAGCAGCGAAACGTCGCGGGCAATCTTCCCAAGAGCGCCGGTGTAAATGCCGCAGTCCGCGATCAGCGCCGCCATTCGATCGCGGTGCGCGTGCCAGGGGGCGTTGGCCACTGGGAGATTCAGTTCCTTCCCCAGTGCGGCAGCGAGCGCTATTCCTTGCTGCCCATAGGCGGCGAGGGTGCCCGCGGCGCCGCCAAACTGCAGCGTCACTGCGTCGCTGAACGATGTGTCCAGTCGCCGCCAGCTTCGCTGGACACCTCCATACCATCCCGCCACCTTGTAGCCGAAGGTGATCGGCGGTGCAGGCTGCAGCAACGTGCGCCCCAACATCACTGTCTTCGCATGCGCCTCCGACAGCGCGCGAAGCGACTGCGCCATGTGCGCGTGATCACGGGCAAGAATAGGCTTGGCGCGCGACAGCAGCAGACTCATCGCCGTATCAACGGCATCCTGGCTGGTTGCGCCCCAGTGCACGAAGCGGGCGGCAATCGGGTCGTGCGCTGCCACGCGCGCAGTCAGAGCTTTCACCAGCGGTATTACGATCGTCGCGCAGAGTCGTGCGTCACGGGCTATCGCCTCCGCGTTGAAATCGTTCGCCACGCCGGCACGCGAAATCGCATCAGCGGCAGATGCGGGTACGATGCCGAGCTGTGCCTGCGCACGAGAAAGAGCGGACTCAAACCGAAGAAGTGCAGCGAGTACCGACTGATCAGAGAACAGATCCGCTAGTTCTTTGGTGGTTGCGAGGCTGGCGAGCAATCGTGAAGACGCCATTGCAGCTATATGTCGAAGAACACTGTTTCCTGCGGGCCCTGCAGGTGAATGTCAAAGGTCCAGTCGCCCGGCACCGTACCACGTTTAGCCAGCAGCGTGTGACGTCGTTCGGCGGGTACTAGCGCCAGAACAGCATCCCCAGGGAGGGCAGGATCGCCGTCAAAATATACCCGGGTACAGAGGCGGGCCAGCAGACCCCGCGCAAAGACGGACACGTTGATGTGTGGGGCCTGGAAGCCTCTGCTCCCGTTGGGGACGCGCCCAGGCTGGACTGTCTCGAACGTGCAGACGCCTTCGGCATCTGTGGCCAGCCTGCCGAAGCCAGAGAATGCAGGATCGGACTCCCGAGTACCCTCCGAGTGGTTATAGCGTCCCGACGCGTCTGCCTGCCACAACTCGATCATGCCGTCGGGCACCGGCGCGCCGTCGCCGTCGAGTAATCTAAACCGCAACCGGATGCGCTCTCCACTAGCTTCCTGCGCTGCCAGACAGCCCACCGCTGCGTTTGCCGTAAGTCCGAGGTGAAAAAATGGGCCAACCGTCTGTGAGGGCAGACTGGAGAGGTGTTCAGGCGCGTGGCTCACGGCTTCTCCTCAAAAGGCGTGGCATCCCGCCCGCGCAGGACGAAATCAAAGCGATAGCCAAGCGCCCACTCTGGTTCAGTCAGGCTCAGGTCGAACTTCGAGACGAGCCGCTGCCGCGCGCGTTCATTGGGAATCGACTGTGAGATCGGATCGAAAGGCATCAGGGGATCGTTCGGGAAGTACATCTGCGTCACCAGGCGCGTGATCAAGCACGGCCCGAACAGTGAGAAGTGGATGTGTGCCGGTCGCCAGGCATTGGTGTGATTGCGCCAGGGATATGCGCCCGGCTTAATCGTGGTGAAGCGGTAGTTGCCTTCTCCGTCCGTTGTTGTGCGACCCGCGCCGGTGAAGTTCGGGTCGAGCGGCGCAGCATGGTTGTCGCTCACATGATGGTAGCGCCCGGCGGCGTTGGCCTGCCAAAGCTCGATTAAGGTATTGGCGATGGGACGTCCGTCCTCGTCCATTACTCTGCCAGCCACGATGATTCGCTCGCCAAGGGGCTCGCCAGCGTGCTGGCGCGTCAGATCGTTGTCTGTCGCGGCGATTGGACTGTGCCCATAGAGCGGACCAGTGAGCTCTGACAGCGTGTGCGGTATGAGAATGAGCGGTTGCGTGGGAGCGCGCCGCCGGGTGGACACGTAGGTCGTATGCAGCAGCGACGGTTGATCGCCTGCCTCGGGACGCGGATAAATCTTCATCTGCTCTCCCTCATCGCCGTAACTTCTCTGCGGGCCGCAACCCTGCCGCCACAATCGAAAGTCAAGTGTAGAGCATCTCGGGACTGGCGTGGTACATTGTGTCGCGAGTTGAAGTGACGCGCACGAATACCAACGGTGCGGCCAGCAGGATGGCCGCCCGAATCGTCGCGCATCAAACTGGGTGTATGAAGCGCCTGCGGACCCAAGTCGGAATTGTGGGCGCCGGACCCGCCGGCCTGCTGCTGGGCCACTTGCTCCACCTTCGCGGGATTGATTCCATCATCCTTGAGGACCGAAGCCGCGAGTACGTTATCGGGCGAGTCCGAGCCGGTGTGCTCGAACAAGGCACGGTCGATCTCCTCGTTAGCGTCGGGCTGGGCGAGCGGCTGCAGAGGCAGGGCATGCGGCATGGCGCCATCCAACTGTGCTTTCGTCGCCGCCGGCATCGAATCGACTTTGACAAGCTGACGCCAGGGCGATCCATCACGGTGTACGGCCAGAACGAACTCGTTACTGACCTGATCGCGGCTCGCCAGGCTACTGATCGGCCTCTCTACTTCAGCGTGCGAGACGTGCGCGTCGCTGATTTCGACTCGGCGCCTCGCATTGCATTTCAGACGGAACAGGACGACAGCGAAATCAGGTGCGACTTCATCGCGGGGTGCGACGGCGGGCATGGTGTTTGCCGCCCGTCGATTCTTGCCGCTCACGACGGCGCTATGCGCGTATACGAGCGCCAGTATCCCTTCGCTTGGCTCGGCATTCTCGCTGACGCTGCGCCGAGCTGCGAGGAACTTGTTTACGCTCTGCACGAGCGAGGCTTCGCACTGTTCAGCATGCGGTCGCCATCGATCACACGTCTGTACGTGCAGTGCGCGCCGGACGAGAATATCGAGAACTGGCCCGATGAGCGCATCTGGCATGAGCTAGCAGCGCGCTTCGAAACGGCCGACGCATGGGGCCCGAATCGCGGCGCCATCCTTCAAAAAGGCATCAGCGGTATGCACAGCCTGGTGGTGGAGCCGATGCGCTGCGGCCGCCTGTTTCTCGCCGGCGACGCTGCCCACATCGTCCCACCGACAGGTGCCAAAGGCCTGAATCTTGCTGTGGCCGACGTGTGCGTGCTGGCGCGAGCGCTTGCCGCCTACTACCGCGAAGGACGCAAGGACCTGCTGGACCGTTACTCAGATCAGTGCCTGCGTCGAGTGTGGGCGGTTCAACGCTTCTCCTTTTGGATGACATCGATGTTGCATATCGCACCAGACGGAAGTGAATTCGATTATCGCCGCCAGCTCGCGGAGCTCGACTACGTGACTACATCTCGCGCGGCTATGACTTGCCTGGCCGAGAACTACACTGGACTGCCGTTGGAAATGCAGAGTCCGTGACGTCTCAAGACCAAATATGTGCGCCTCAGCCGGGAGACTTTGATGATGAACGAATACGCATTCGAGATGGCCACTTCCTCTATCCGGGTCGGTGTCGGCGTGACACGCGAAGTGGGCGCGGAGTTAGTGGACCTTGGCAAGCGCCACGTCCTGGTGTTCACCGATCCCAACCTGCGCACTCTGCCGCCGGTTGCGACCGTGCTCGAATCTCTCGAAGAGCACAAGATTCGCTCGTCGATCTTCGATCGCGTGCGCGTTGAGCCCACTGACGAGTCGTTCCGCGAAGCGACTGCAGCCGCCCAAGCCGCCAACTTTGACGCGTTCGTTGCGGTGGGCGGCGGTTCAACCATAGACACGGCGAAAGCGGCTAACCTTTACAGTTGCTATCCAGCGGACTTCCTCGATTACGTCAATCCTCCCATTGGCAAAGGCCAACCCGTTCCCGGGCCGCTCAAGCCCTTGATCGCAATTCCCACGACGGGCGGCACGGGAAGCGAAACAACGGGCGTGGCCATCTTTGACTTCGTCCGCCACCATGCCAAGACGGGCATCGCCCATCGCCGCCTGAAACCGACGCTGGGTCTCATTGACCCCGAGAATACGCGGACGCTACCTGCGCCGGTGGCGGCATCTGCAGGGCTGGATGTGCTGAGCCACGCCATCGAGTCCTACACCGCGCTGCCGTTTCACGAGCGCGCGATGCCGCAGCGTCCGCTTCTGCGGCCAGCCTATCAGGGCTCCAACCCGATTAGCGATGTGTGGAGTCTCGAGGCCCTTCGGCTGGTGGCAGGCTACCTTCGGCGCGCGGTGTCAGATCCCGCGGATGACGAGGCGCGGGCTTCCATGTTGCTGGCCGCCGCGTATGCCGGCATTGGATTCGGAAATGCGGGTGTGCACTTGCCGCACGGGATGTCCTACCCGGTATCCGGCCTGGTGCGGAATTATCAGGCACCGGGGTACTCGGTGGGGCATCCGCTGATACCGCACGGAATCTCGGTGATCGTGAATGCGCCGGCAGTATATCGGTTCACATCGCAGGCGTGTCCTGAACGTCACCTTCGAGCCGCCGAAATTCTCGGCGCCAAGGTCAGAGGCGCGCGCCTGGAAGACGCCGGGAAGATTCTCGCGGATCAGATCATCGGGCTGATGCGCGATCTGCAAGTTCCCAACGGCCTCCGTGCCCTTGGGTATCAATCGGCAGATATTCCGGCGCTCGTCGAAGGCACGCTGCCGCAACACCGCGTCACCAAACTCTCACCGCGCCCGGCGGGGCCGGATGAACTGGCCCGAATCTTCGAAGAGTCCATGGTGATTTGGTGAGTGGTGGCCGCTGACGATGCGATCCGGCTCAACGCCGGCGCAGGATCAGATCACAGCCAGATGCAGATCTCGTAGACAATGTTTACAGCATTTCACCCGCCGATTCCTCTTATCGGGGACGCCCGGAGGTGGAATTCACGCCGTGCGATGACCGATGATCGTGTGCCAGCGTGGCTGCCGTCGCTTCCGGCAAGGCCCAGGCGAAGAGGACACCTTCGGCGCTCGTAACAATGTACTGACGCCCGTCGAGTTCGTAGGTGATGGGGGAGCTTTGCATGTCCCCACCAGTGCCCGCATGCCACAGCGTCTTGCCGTCGGCAGTTCGCAGCGCGAGAACGTTCCCGCCGGCGTCGCCCGTGAAGGTCAATCCGGAGTCTGTGGTTAGCGCTCCCGCGCCGGAATCGCCGGGTCCAAGATCGTGGGTCCAGCGAATCTTGCCTGTTTGGTAGTCAATGGCCTCGAGCACGCTGGTGCTCCACACGCCGTAATCCGCGCCCGCCCAGCCAAAGGTTCCATCCGCCGGTTTGGCGAAGTAAATACCATAACTGGGCCGCGCGTCTACAATAAACAGCCCGGTCTTGGCGTCGAAACTCGGCGAACGATAGTTGTTCAGGCCGCCTTCGTCGGGCGCAATCAGCCGTCCATCGCGAGCGGGTTCCTTGTCAGGGTTCGGGATCGGACGGCCTTTCTGGTCCACCCCAAGGCTCCAGTTCACCGGCCCGAAGGTTGTAGTCAGCAGGTCCTCTCCGTTGGTGCGATCGAGAACAAAGAAGTAACCGTTCCGCGAAGCCTGCATCAGCATTTTGCGCGGCTTGCCCTTGAAGTCTCCGTCCACCAGCACCGGCGTTTCTACTGCGTCCCAATCATGGGTATCATGCGGCGAGGGCTGAAAGGCCCAGGCCAGTTTACCGGTGTCGGGGTTGAGGGCCACGATGCTGCAGGTATAGAGGTCGTCGCCCGGACGTGTCGCTCCATTCAGCACCGGAGTTGGATTTCCAGTGCCCCAGTAAATCAGGTTGAGAGCCGGGTCGAAGGTGCCGGTCATCCAGGTGGTGCCGCCTGAGGTGGCGTTAGGTGTTCCCACCGGCGGAGTGCTGTCCCACCTCCATTGCGTCTCGCCCGTCTCGGGATCGATCGATTTCAGAAACCCCGCCAGATTGTCGAAATCGCCAGACACGCCGGCGATCACGTGGTTGCGGACAATCAGCGGCGTCATGGTTGTCCAGTAACCCTTCTGCGAGTCCGCGATCACGATGTTCCAGCGCACGGTGCCGTCGTAGGCGTTCAAACAAACCAGGTGCGCGTCGGGCGTCATGAAATACAACCAGTGCTCGTACATCGCAACGCCGCGGGAACCGATGTGAAATCCCTTGTTGGCAGGGTACCTGTAATGCCAGATTTGGTGGCCGGAGCGAGCATCCACGGCCCAAACGTTGTCGGGAACCGTGATGTAAAGGACGCCGTCGACGAGCAAGGGAGAACACTTCAGTTGACCGCTTTGGCCGGTCTGAAATGCCCAGGCCAGGCCCATCCGCGCAACGTTTTGAGGAGTGATTTGTGTCAAAGGACTGTGCCGCTGACCCGAATAATCGCCGTGATATCCGGGCCAACTGTCGGCGGGCGGGTGCAGGAGCATCGCGGAATCTACGCCTTGCGCGAGAGACGGTGGGGACACCACCAAAGCCACCAGCATTGCGGCGGCAAAAAGAGGAACAAAAATCGACCAACGTCTCGTCATTAAATCTCGCGTCTTTCCGATCAGCGCAGCGTCTGGAGATACGCCATCAGGTTGTGCACATCGGCGTCCGTGTATTTTCCCAGCAGAGCCGCGTGCGCTTCGGCCGGCGCGTCGATAGTGTACCGGACCTGGTTGGTGGCCCAGGAGCGATAATGGCCGGAACTATCGCGCAGAGCAACCGTAAACTCGTCGCGGTAAGCAAGCTCTCCGGAGACGGTTTCGCCGGAAGGGAGCGTTACCACAATCCTGGCCTTAACGTGTTCGGGATACAACATGCGCCGCTCGAGCTGCAATCCCTGGAAGCGTTCGGCGATGCCAGAGAGATCGCCTGTCGGCGAGTGGCAGGATGCGCATTTTCCGGCCCCGTAGAAGTACTGCTTGCCGGCTTCGGCGTTACCGGTCTGAAGATCGGAAACATCCACGCCGCGGCGGCCACCATTCTGCGAGGCTGCTTTGGTGGCTTGATCGTGGATGAACGCCACGAGCGCGGCGAGGTCAGAGTCGGGCAGGTCGAAGCGCGGCATCCCTTTTTCCGGGCGCCCATAGCGCACAACCGGAAGGATTTTGTCGCCGCCCACGTCACCTGCAACGAGCTTCGAGCGGGTGAGGTCCGGCCCTGTTTCACCGCCACCCGCGTCCCGACCGTGACAGAATGCGCAGCGCTGGATAAAGAGCGAGCCACCGCTTTCGACTAACCCAGGGGTCACAGCGGGCGAAGCGGTTTTGGGAGCTTGTGCAGCAAGAGAGACGCCCGCCAGCAACACAGCGGCGGCCGCAGCGGATATAAAACGGTCGTGAGCGAAAGCCGTCAATCAAGTCCCTTAGCAACAAACTGCCTCGACGCAGCGATTCGGGGTGGGCAAAAGAATCCGTGTGAAAACTCGTGGATTCCCGCCTTCGCGGGAATGACTGCGTTGGAGCAGAAGCTCCATATCCAGCGGCGTCACCCCCGCGGGGGTCCACCCCAGACAGGCGGCATGCGCGAGTTCTCACAGAGACTCAAAAGCCCCGCCCCTAATGCCGGCAGGTCGAGCCGGCAACCCCTCTTCGCCCTAGACTGGGTTGGGGCGAAATCGATTAACTACCTTATTTTTCAATAACATTCCAGGATAAATCTGTCTAACTCGTTTGTTTTCATATACATTCCAGGGTATTCTCATTTGTCTCAAATTTCTCATTTTCGGTCCTTTATTATCAATAACATTCCAGGATAGGCCAAAAAAAATTTAAAAAAATTCGGCTTTTGTCGGAGGGCTGACATACCCTCGGCTGAGCGGGGACGGGCCTAACGCGGCGCGGGCCGCCCAGGACATCCCAGAAAAGAAGAACACTATCGAGATTCGTGAGCCCACATGGCTCCTTTCAGGGGCCCTTGGTGCCGCCGTGCTTTCTAACAGTTCGTTGAAAAAACATTTCCGAAGCTTGTCATTCCGAGCGGAGCGAGGAATCTCGCTCTGAAACTAAAGGAAATGCGAGATTCCTCGTCGCCTTCGGCTCCTCGGAATGACAGGCTGGACGAGTTTTTCAACGAACTCTGAGCCACAAAAGCCTTTAACACGGCCGCCTCACCTTGTGTATCACGAGATCTCAAAGTTGTCAAGTGATTCTCATCGCTAGGGTTTTAACACGCTGTAGCGTTTCGAGGTAGGCTACATCGCCGCCAGCGACGCCGGGGGGGTGAAGTTCTGTAAGTGGTTGGCGCTGTAAGACCCCTGCGTAGGGACGCTATCGATTGGAGGCCGACGATTTCAGCGGAAACTGCCGATCGAGGGCGAGATTCAGCTCGAGGACGTTCACCCGCGGCTCGCCCAGAAATCCGAGGGTGCGGCCTTGGGTGTTTTGTGCAACAAGCTGTTGCACTTTTTCCAGCGCGATGCCGCGTGCTTTCGCCACGCGCGGCACCTGGGCCTGGGCGGAGGCAGGGCTGATGTCAGGATCGAGGCCGCTGGCCGACGCGGTGACGAGGTCGGCGGGAATGGGGCCGGTGTAATCGGGGTTGTCTTTGCGGAATTGATCGATGGACGCTTTCACGCGGTCGATCAGCTTTTGGTTGGTGGGGCCGTAGTTCGAACCGGCGGAAGCGGTGGCGTCATAGCCATTGCCGGCAGCCGACGGCCGAGGCTGAAAATATTCCGGCTTGGCGAAATTCTGACCGATCAACGAAGAGCCGACCACCTGGCCGTTGACCACAATCAGGCTGCCGTTCGCGCGGTGCGGAAAAAACATTTGCGTCAATCCGGTCACCACACCGGGGTAGACGAAGCCGGTGAGCACAGTGAAGAAGATGGTGAAGCGAAGTGCGGGTCCGAGTTGTCTCAACATGGTGTCTCTCCGTTCGCGGATCGCCAGTCACAGTCGGTACCTGCCATCCTGAGCACAGCGAAGGATCTCGGTATTCTGAGATCCTGGGATTCCTCGCTTCGCTCAGAATGACGGGCCGCACGCAACACGTTCATCAAACTTAGCCTTTTTCAACCTTCACGCCAGCCTCAGCCAATGCAGGATTTGATCGATAGCCCAAATCCCGGGAAAGGGCGCGATAATCCCACCCACGCCGTAGATCATCAGGTTGCGCCAAAGTAAAGCGCCCGCGGCCTGTGGCCGGTACTTCACGCCCCGCAGCGCCAGCGGCACCAGGGCGATGATGATGAGCGCGTTGAAAATCACGGCTGACAGCACCGCGCTCTGCGGCGTATGCAGATGCATGATGTTCAAGTATGCGAGGGCGGGATAGGTGGCCATGAACATCGCTGGGATAATGGCGAAATACTTGGCCACATCATTGGCGATGGAGAACGTGGTTAGCGCGCCGCGGGTGATCAGGAGTTGTTTGCCGATGGCCACGATCTCAATGAGCTTGGTGGGATTGCTATCCAAATCCACCATGTTGCCGGCCTCTTTGGCGGCCATGGTACCGGTGTTCATGGCCACGCCGACGTCGGCCTGAGCCAGCGCCGGAGCGTCGTTGGTGCCGTCGCCCGTCATGGCGACCAAGCGCCCTTCGGTTTGCTCCTTCTTGATGTACTGCAGTTTCTGCTCGGGAGTGGCCTGGGCGAGAAAATCATCCACGCCCGCTTCGGCGGCGATGGCCGCAGCCGTTAACGGATTGTCGCCGGTGATCATGATGGAACGAATTCCCATAGCGCGAAGTTGCGCCAGCCGTTCCTTCATGCCGCCTTTGACGACGTCCTTTAGATGAATGGTGCCGAGCAGGCGGCTTCCATCCGCTACGGCAAGCGGAGTGCCTCCGGAGCGGGAGATGCGGTCGGAAGCATCCGTGAAGTTCGAACTGACACTGCCCCCTTGCTCTCGGACAAACTTAACAATCGCTTCGGTGGCACCTTTGCGCAGATGGCGGCTGTCAAAGTCTACGCCGCTCATGCGTGTGTAAGCCGAGAACGGTACGAATTGCGCGTTCAAATCAGAGACATCGCGGCCGCGCAGGTTGAACTGCTGTTTAGCCAGAACCACAATCGAGCGGCCCTCGGGGGTTTCGTCGGCCAGGCTCGAGAGTTGGGCCGCATCTGCCAGCTCAGCGGTGTTGACACCTTCGGCGGGAATGAATTCCACCGCCTGGCGGTTGCCGAGCGTGATGGTGCCGGTCTTGTCGAGCAAGAGGGTGTTAACGTCGCCGGACGCTTCCACGGCCTTGCCGCTCATGGCCAGCACGTTATCTTGCATCACACGGTCCATGCCGGCAATGCCGATGGCGGAAAGCAGGCCGCCGATGGTGGTGGGGATCAGGCACACCAGCAGAGACACCAGCACGGCCACGGACGGCACCTCGCCCGCGCCGGCAGAACGCACGCTGTAAAGAGCAAACGGATGCAACGTCACCACGGCCAGCAGAAAAATCAGCGTGAGGCCGGCGATCAGGATGTTGAGTGCGATTTCGTTCGGCGTCTTCTGGCGCTCCGCGCCTTCCACCAGCGCGATCATGCGATCGAGAAAAGTCTCGCCGGGATTTGAGGTGATCTGGATCTTGATCCAGTCGGAGAGAACCTTAGTTCCTCCGGTCACAGCGCTCCGATCGCCGCCGGATTCGCGAATCACGGGCGCGCTCTCGCCGGTGATGACGGATTCGTCGACAGTGGCAATGCCGTCGGTCACTTCACCGTCGCCGGGTATGATATCCCCTGCCTCGCAGAGCACCGAATCGCCGGCGCGTAGCCGGGAGGCCGGCACCGGTTCCGTCTTGTTTCCCTGGCCATAGCGCTTTGCCAGGGTCTCGGTCTTGGCCTTTCGTAGCGTATCCGCCTGGGCCTTGCCGCGCGCCTCGGCCATGGCTTCCGCGAAGTTGGCAAAAAGAACCGTAAACCACAGCCAAATGCCGATCTGCAAGGTGAAACCGATGGCGTGGGTCCGGGTGATGGCATCCCGAAGCAGGAAAATGGTGGTCAGAGCCGCTCCGACCTCCACCACGAACATGACGGGATTCTTGATCAGGGTGACCGGGCTGAGCTTGACAAACGATTCCCGCAGCGCCCGCTTGACGATGGGCGGGTCAAACAGCGGACGCGCCCGCACCAGTCTTTTCGGCAAGAGATGGGTTTCATCTTCGACAGCAGGTGGTGGTGACACAACAGTCGCCATAAGTTCAACTCCAAATCGGCAATGAGATTAACGAAGAGAAAAGCTTCCCTTCGCGCATCAGGAAGTGCTCCACGATGGGACCCAAGGATAAGGCCGGAAAGAAGGTCAAAGCGCCGATAATGATCACGACCCCGACCAAAAGGCCGACAAAAAGCGCTCCATGAGTTGGAAGGGTGCCACTAGTCGTGGGCACCTTCTTCTTGGCAGCCAGGCTGCCGGCAACGGCCAAGGCAGGGAGAATAAACCCGAAGCGTCCGATTAGCATGGCCAAGCCCTGGGTGAAGTCGTACCAAGGCGTCGTGGCGTTGATCCCGGCAAAGGCGCTGCCATTGTTCTCCGAAGCGCTAGAGAACGCATACAAGACCTCGCTGAGCCCGTGAGGGCCTGAGTTATTAAAATTGGCTATGGGCGGGCCAGGCGGATTCCAGTAGCCGCCCTTGGCGAGCGGAATTACCACACTGGCGGCCGTGAACACCAGGATGGACAAGGCGGTCACGATAATGGCCACCATCGCCATCTTGACTTCTTTCTGCTCGATCTTTTTCCCCAAGTACTCGGGTGTTCGGCCGACCATCAGTCCGGCAATAAAGACCCCGACGATGGCATACAGCAGCATGCCGTACAAGCCCGAACCGACCCCCCCGAAAATGACCTCGTCGGTCTGAATATTGAACAGCGGGATGAGGCCGCCGAGCGGGGTATAACTGTCGTGCATGCTGTTGACGCTGCCGTTGCTGGCATCCGTGGTGGCGGTGGCCCAGAGCGCGGAACTGGCGAGACCGAAGCGGACCTCCTTACCCTCCATATTCCCGCCCGCTTGCTTCGAAGTGGCTGATGTTTGGACTCCTAATCGAGCCAGGATCGGGTTTCCAGACTGCTCGGCGGGATAGCAAACAAAGACCGCCGCCAGAAACATGAACGCCATGGCGGCGAACAACGCCCACCCCTGTCGCGTATCACGAACCATTCTCCCGAAGGTATAGGTGAGGCCCGATGAGATGATGAGAATGGCCAGCAGTTCTGTGAAGTTTGTAAACGGCGTGGGATTCTCGTAGGGATGACCCGAGTTGGTGTTGAAGAACCCTCCCCCATTGGTTCCCAGCATCTTGATGGATTCCTGGGAGGCCACTGGTCCCACTGCGATAGTTTGCGCGGGCCCCTCCACGGTGATCGCCTTCTGGTAGGCTCGGAAGGTCTGAGGGGCGCCGCGCGCGCACAAAAAGATCGCGAACACCAGGGCGAGCGGCAGGAGGATGTAAACGGTGCAGCGTGTCAGGTCCACCCAGAAGTTGCCGATGCTGCTGGACTGTTTGCGCGCGAACCCTCGAATCAGCGCGATCGCCACCGCAATTCCGGCCGCAGCAGAGACAAAATTCTGCACGGTCAGGGCCACCATCTGGACAAAGTAGCTCAGAGTCACCTCGCCGCCATAAGCCTGCCAGTTTGTGTTGGTCATAAAGCTCACGGCGGTGTTGAAGGCGAGGTCCGGCGTCATCGGCGTGGCGTTGGCCGGAGCATGCGGAGTACTGAACCCCATCGGGTTTAACGGTAGGAATCCCTGCAGCCGCTGAATGGCATACACAAACAAAAAGCTGACAAGGCTGAAGGCGAGAACGGACGCGGCATATTGTGTCCAGCGCTGCTCCGCGTCTTCATGTATCCCACACACGCGGTAGGTCAACCTCTCGAGCGGGCGTAGCAGCGGATGAAGAAGCGTCCGCTCGCCTTCGAAGACGCGAGCCATGAACAAGCCCAGAGGCTTCGTCAGCACCAAGAGAACCAAAAAATACGCCACAATGTACCAAACACCGCTAATCGCCACAGTGGCCTCCTTAAAACCGTTCGGGTCGCAGCAATGCGTATACCAGGTACACGAATAGGAAGAACGCAGCGACGCCAGAAATGATGTAATCCATGAGTCACCTCCTCACCTTACAGGTGATCGCAGGCTTTGGCGAAAGCCCAGCACGCCACGAAGAATAGAACTCCAGCGGCAACGTAAAACAGATCGAGCATGACGACGCTCCTTTTGGTCTACGAAAATGACCTCGTGACCCAGGGCTCGCAGGCCCCTTGCGAGCCTTCGCTCCCGCCTCCACCACGAGGAATTCTGGCCGCCCAGGAAAACGATCGAGGGCGCGGTTATCAAGCGGCTAAGACACTCGAGTTGGTCGCGGCACAGGCAGATTTGAACCCTCGTGTCATTGACGTTCAGTGCGAACTCCGAAACCAGCGACAGTGCCATCTGCTGGGTGTGCGAAATGGCAACCGGTGGGCTTGTTAGCGGGACTTGATAGGGAACAACCTGGGGCACCAGTAGCGTCAGATTGAGCCGCAAGTCGCGTGCCAGTTGACTGGCCCGCGCCAGTGCCGCCGCCGTGCCCGGCACCGTGGTGAATACGACCGTCAGTTGCAGCGAGGATTCCGAATGCGTGTGGTCCGGACACTGTTCGGCCGTGGCTGGATGCGCGTAATTCATACCAGCGACTATCGGGTTGTTCCACCACAGATCCACCCCCAAAGCTTAGATTCTGCACCCTAAATGAGGCATAAACAGCAAATAAATAATTTATAAACGCCATAACAGTGCGACAATCCGTCTGCAATGTGAGGCTTCTGGCCTTATTCGGAATGACAGTGCTGTTACTTGGGCGGCCACAAGGGCCGCCCCCACCTCAAATTGAGCCACTACCGGCGTTTCCCATACCCCGTCAGTCTTGCTCGGGCAGATGAAAACGGTAGCCGGTCCAAGGTTCCGTCAGCAGGTAGCGCGGCTTGCTGGGATTGGGCTCGATCTTCTTGCGCAGCCGGTTGGTAAACACACGCAAATATTCACTTTCATCCCCGTAATCGGGTCCCCAGACGGACTGCAGCAGCTCGCGGCGCGTCAGCACTTTGTTGGGATGGGCTACGAGGTAGGAAAGCAGATCCAGTTCCTTGACGGTGAGGTGCGCCTGTTTGCCGCGGGTCGTCACCAGATGAGTTTCGAAGTCAATTTCGACTCCATCAAGCTTGAGGCGTTTCGGGCGCGCCTCCTGCACCAGAGGGGTACGCCGCAACGCGGCACGGATACGAGCGAGAAGCTCGGGTGTACCGTAGGGCTTGGTAACGTAATCGTCAGCGCCGGCGTCGAGCGCTTCCACCTTATCCTTCTCATCATTTCTCACGGTCAGCATAATGATGGCCAGGTCTAGTCCTGGCCGCTCGGTGCGAATCGTGCGGCAGGTGGCGATGCCGCCCAAGCCCGGCATGTTCACGTCCAGAAGCACCAGGTCATAACGCTCGTTGCGAAGCATCTCCAGGGCGTCTTCTCCGCTCCGGGCCTCGGCCATCTCATAACCGTTCGCCACCAGAGTGGTTCGCATCACGCGGCGAATCTGCGGCTCGTCATCAACCACCAGGATGCGCCCGAGGCTCATGCCCTATCCTCCGCCTGCGCAACGGGCAACGACAGGCAAAACTCCGAACCTTGCGGCGAACTCGTTTCCAGCCAGACTTCACCCCCGTGAGCCCGCGCGATCTCGCGAGCGATGGCGAGTCCCAGACCGGTGCCGCGGGCCTTCGACGAACTTGAGCCGCGGTAGTACTTCTCAAACACACGCGCACGGTCTTCCGGCGCTATTCCTGGCCCGTGGTCCCGAATGCCGACCACCACGCCGCCCGCGGTTCGTCCCGCCCGCACCGTCAGCGGAGTCGCCGACGGCGAGTACCTCAAGGCATTGTCCACGAGCTGGCGGATGACCAACTCGACGAGCTCCGCATCGACGTCGACGTAAGGCAGGTCAGGTGCCACCTGCAGGTTCACAGAACGACCGGCGATGACAGATTCCATAGACCCTAGAACCTCTTTCAGCATCGGCTCCACGGCGCAAGGCGCACGCGTCAACTGAAGGTCTCCGGCCTCGATCCGCGCCATCCGGATGGCCTCGGTCACCAGCCGGTTGAGATGGTCGATCTCCTCGTCCACCACCGTGATGAGCTCCCGGCGGCTCGCCGGCGCTGAGACCACATCAGAGAGCAAGGCGCTGGTGGCGGCCTTCATCGAGGTCAGCGGCGTCTTGAACTCATGAGCCATGGCATCGAGAAGGGTGGACTTCAGTTCCTGGCTCTGCTGGGCCGCCTGGGCGTGGCTGGCAGCTTCCTGCGCCCGCGCCTTCTCGAGGCCGATAGCGGCCAGGTTGGCTAACGCCTGAAGGACGGTGTCGGAGGGAAGAAGGCCACGAAGCGCGAGAGCGCCGATAGGCTCTCCGCCCAGTCGAATCGCCGTAACCACGGTGTTCGTCAGGCTGTCGCGAAAGAGGGTGCCCTTCACGGCGCTTTCCCGCAGCCGCTCGTCAAAACCCGTCAGATCCTCGGGACCTGTGTTGTAAGTCGCTCCCGTGGCACGGTCGTACAGAGCGCCGGCGCGAAAATCGAACACTTGCGCGATTTGCCGCGCAATCTGACGGGCGACATCCTCTTCAGTGTGAGTCAACAGAATGGAACGGCTTAAAGCGTAAAGGCGCTCCATGTCCCGCTGCCTCGCCAGGGCCTCGCGAGTGCGTTCTTTGGCGTGCTCCGAAACCTGGCTCGCGATAATCGAAGTAGCGAGGAAGGCAAGTAGCGCCACCCAGTTCTGCGGGTCTGCAATGGTAAAGGTCAGAAGCGGAGGAAGGAAGAAATAGTTGAAGCACAACATTGCCGCGATCGAAGCCGCCGTCGCCTCTATGAGCCCCCACCAAGTGGCGACAGCCAAGACCGCCACCAAGTAAGCAAATCCTGCCGTGATGGCGTTGACGCGAACCGCGTGGAAGCAGACGAGCGTGACGGTCGCGACGATTCCCAGCGAGCCCAGCAGGCGTGGCGCGATGGAGGCCGCTGCGCGCATCCACGCCGGAGGCGCTCCGCGATCTAACTGTGACGTTCCGCCCTCGCGAATGGCAGGCATTTACAAACACTCTATCAGGTTGGAGGCTAGGGGGGCTACGAGGTGACCTGCAGTAAAAGGCGAGCACCGCGCCTACGAAGTCCAGACTGACCGGCACTTGGACAAGTCGCAGGCCGGTCAACTCAGGTATTTTACCAGGATCACTTCGTTTTGGGCCTCGTTGTAAACAAGATCGTCCACCAGGGCACGCACCATCAGGATGCCAAAGCCGCCCGGCCGCATACCCTTGTCGGCGCGGACTCTTTGGTGTTCGGCGGGCTGATCAGGCGGGTTGTTGAGCGCTGCATGGCTGAGAGCATCAAACTGAAACCCCGGACCGGGGTCGGCGATTCGATAGAGGATCAACCGCGGAGTGCGCACACAGCTAATCCGCACCCGACGGGCCGGGTCGAAGTGTCCTCCCCATTCGATGGCATTCAAAACCAGTTCGTGCACCGCCTTGCCGATGGCCTCCGCCACTTCGGGCGACACGCCCTTCTGAATGGCCTCCAGAAAGCTTTCACTGCGCTGCGCGGCCTCGATCGTGCAAGGGATCACCAATTCCACCCAGTTCGGGCGCGCGGAGACCACTTCGATAGGCGGGCCGGTGGGTCCTAGGTCCAGCACCTCATGCACCAACTCGATCAACGAGTGGGCGTCGACAGGCTTGGTCAAGTAACGGCAGGCCTGGGCCTGCGCTGCGCGCAGCACGGTTTCGGGAGCGTCGTTCCCGGTCATCATAATAGTCTTGGGAGGGTTCTCAAATTTCTGCAGGCGTTCGAGCACCGAGAGCCCGTCGAGTCGTGGCAGTCCGACATCCAGTAACACCAGATCGAAATGTTCACGCTGCAACCGCTCTAAAGCGTGCTCCCCGTCGCTCGCCGACTCAGCGGAAATACTGGCCCCCGCCAGAATTGCGCACACCACGCTGCGTACCTGCGGGTCGTCTTCGACGACAAGAACCTTTTTCATCGCGATACTCGATATCGGCTGAATCAGTATCGAACTTCACAATATACTTTATGGAGGCCACTGGGTGCCAGCCGAGGCGGAACGCACAACCCGTGCTGACGCTCCTTTTCGGTGAAGGAGACAAAACCATGACCGCTGACAATTTTCGCCGCTTGGCGCTTGCTCTACCCGAAGCCTCTGAGAGCGCTCACATGGGGCATCCGGATTTCCGGGTGCGCAATAAAGTTTTTGCGACCTTAAGTTATCCGGGCGAGGGTTGGGCCATGGTGAAACTTACTCCCCAGCAGCAGGCGTCATTTGTCGAGGCCGAACCTGCCGTATTTGCACCGGTGAAGGGCGGTTGGGGACGCCGCGGCGCCACCAACGTCCACCTGAAGGCCGCCAGAGAGGCCTCGGTGCGCCGGGCGCTCCTTACCGCCTGGTGCGAGGTGGCGCCCAAGCGTCTTGTTAAGGAGTTTGCCGCAAGCCTTTAAGTGGAACATGGTTCGGCGACTCGGTGTCTAACTAGCCGAAGATTCCATCATCGCTCCGGGCAAACTCGCTAGCTTGCGGGGGCGGATGGTAGCTGTTATCTTGGTGCTGTGATGGAAGCGGTTCGAGCGCTCCAAACCGGCTTCGACGGTGTAGGTTCCCAAGCTACTGAGGAAGCAGCCTTGGTGGCGGAGCTGCAAGCGGGTTCTGAAGAAGCCTTCGATTATGTCCTCGGCGCTTACAAAAACCCGGTCTACAGCCTGGTGGCACATATTCTGGGAAACGACGCGGATGCCGCCGACGTGTTGCAGAACGTGTTTGTCAAGGTCTTTCGCGGCATCGGCCAATTCCACGGCCACAGCAGTTTGAAAACCTGGATGTATCGCATCGCCGTGCGCGAGGCGTTGAATTACCGCCGCGGCTGGTTTCGCCGGCACGTTCATGAGCCCGTTTCGCTCGATGAGGAATCCGCAGAGCCGGTAACGGCGCTCAGCACGAAGCCGTGTGGCGAGAGCCCTTACGAGGCCCTCGAACTGGCGGAGCGCCAGAAGCTGGTGAAAGCGGCCCTGGCGGCCTTGCCGCCCCCCTATCGTGCCGTGCTCGTCCTCCGCGAGATCGACGAGATGCCCTACGACGAAATCGCGGACGTTCTTGGGATCGCGGAAGGCACCGTGAAGTCACGCTTGATGCGCGGCCGGGAGCTTTTGCGGCGAAAGCTCGCCACGATACTTGGCCACTGATATGTTCGAATCCTGCCTCGAAATTCGGCGCCAGTTTTCCGAGTACGTTGACCTCGAAACCTGCGGGCGCGCCACCCGGCTCTCCGTTCGATACCACTTGCAGAACTGTGCCTCCTGCCGGCGCGAGCTGGAGCTGCGTCAGCTTGTGGATTCGGATCTGCGCTCCTTGCCGCGGCCCCGCATGTCAGCCTTCGCCGACCTCCGCTTGAATGTGGCGCTTTCTCGGGCGCGCCACGCCCACATCCTCGCCAGCCTGACGCTGAAGTTTGAGAACGCATTTCGACCCCTGCTGCTGCCCGCCTCGGGCGCTGTGCTGGCAGGGCTGCTTTGCCTGGGTCTCACGCTGCACTGCCTGATTGTGCCTCCGGCGGCGCGGCCCGAGGAGTCTCTGGCAACCCCGGCCCGCATCGAATCACTTATTCCCGTCGAGATTAATACGGGTGACAGCGGCTTGTGGATGGTTACCCATGTGAATTCCGAGGGCCGGGTCGTGGACTACCAGGTGGTTTCCGGCAACAACTCGCCCGCGGTGAAGTCGCAACTTGACCGGCTGATGTATTTCAGTGTCTTCCACCCGGCGACTCGCAGCGGCAGGCCTACGGACGCCCAGGTAGTTCTAGCTATTCGGCGCATCACGGTGCGCGCGTCAAACGTATCTCCGCACGAAGGAAACGTTAAACCTGTCTCGTTCTTTTCCCCCTCAAGCACTCCGGAAAGGTCCCGCGCTTGACACGCCGCCTTACTGCTTTCCGTTCGGAACCTTCATTGGGAATATTCGGAATACATTTTGAGGCCCGAAGGGCCGCACGAACAAAGCCCTGGGCAACGCCCAGGGAAACCCAGGAACGTGACCAGTGGAGCCCTGAAAGGGCGGGCCAAGGCAGCTCATCCGAATGGGCTTTCAGGGCTCACCGTTTGGCGGGGCATCTGGTTTCCCTGGGCGTTGCTCAGGGCTTTGTTCGTGCGGCCCTTCGGGCCTCAAAATGTACAGACTCCAGGGCTCAGCTTGCGTTAGCAAGCTGACCCGAGAGCGTTCGCGGGCCAAGGGCCCTAAGGGACAGACTCTGAAGCCCCGCCCTTTTCGAATCCTGGCGAGAAATGCAGGTAGGTTAGAATGCGTCGGCAAAACAGTATGACTCTCAACAAGAACTGTGACAGATCGGCGACGCTTCGTGTAACACAAGGCTCGGCCGTGGTGAAATCTGGACTTCGCGTTGGCGCGGCTGGGAGAGAACACGGCTCCAGCCTGCGACGGATTACCGTTTCTTGCTTGCTGCTCGCCGTGATGGCCGCGTTGGGAGCGGGTTCCCGTCTCGCCTTCGCGCAAGGCGGCGTCACCGTGGTTCCCAACGAAGCAGTCTTTTCCATGCTGGCCGCCATCAACCTCGCTGGGTACGATTCTGGCCTCGACTCCGAGCCCGCCACCGGCCTGCGGCACGAGGTCCGCGCGTGGTGCGCGAAGCGACAGCCAGAGGTTCTCCCTGCCCTCACCCGCTTCTATCGCGATCATCAATTGAATGACTCGTCTGCCGATCTCGGCCAATATCTGTCACTCGCGCTGCTGCTCGGTCCACCACCGGACTTCAAGCCTACGGTCGCCGACGCGGACTTGCCGCCCGACGGCGCCGCCGTGAAGGAAATCGTGCCTCTGCTCGAGCGCTTCTATAGAGAAGCCGACCTTGAGGAGCTGTGGACACGTCTCCAGCCTGCTGGTGAGTCTGTGATCAACGACTGGAGCGGTCCCATCCGGCAATCGATCACAAACACCGACGCCTACCTGCGCTTCCCGAGTGGAGCCTACCTCGGGCGCACGTACACCATCAATATTGGCTTGCTCAGCGCTCCGGGTCAGGTGCAGGCGCGAATTTACGGTGAGAATTATTACGTGGTGGCCACTTCGTCGCCAGATCCACCGATTGCCGATATTCGCCATCAGTATCTGCACTTCCTGCTTGACCCGCTTGCCTTGAAGTACGCGTTTGAGGTTCATCAAAAAGAAGTGCTGGCGGCTTTGGCGAGGTCTGCGCCCGCTCTCGGAACCGACTTCAAGGAAGACTTCTCGCTGTTGCTCACAGAATGCCTCATTCGCGCCGTCGAGCTGCGCATGGACAAGCCGCCGCAGCCCGAGAAACAAGTGGACGAGATGACCCGGGAAGGCCTCATCCTGGTGCCGTACTTCTATGAGGCGCTTGGCGATTTCGCCGGTCAACCTGCCTCCATGAGCACTTATTACCGGCAGATGATCCTGGGCATCCAACTTCCCAAAGAGCGCCAGCGGCTGGCGAACGTGAAATTCTCACCGGCGGCGGAAGTTAAGGTCGCAAGCCATCCCGTAGTTCATCGTACGGCCGCCGATGCCCTTCTCGACCAGGGCGACAATCTCATCTATCAGGGGAATTACGCCGAGGCGAAGAACGTGTTCTCAAACGTACTGAGCACCGATGCTCGAAACGAGCGGGCGCTGTTTGGGATGGCGGTTGTAGCCAGCAATACCAGGAAGCCGGACACCGCCGAAGACTACTTTAAGAAGACCCTTGAAGTGGCTCGCAGTTCGCGCATTGCTGCATGGTCGCACATCTATCTGGGCCGCATTTATGACCTTGAAGGTAATCGTAAGCAAGCGCTCGCCCAATACCACGCTGCTTCACTGGCGGCCGGGGCCTTCCCAGACGCGTGGCGCGCGGTTCAGACGGGATTGGCTCAGCCCTTTGGCGGCAAGCCCTAAGGCTGAGCACTAACCACGCTCAGTTTGACGTAGGGGCGGCCAGTTTGACGTAGGGGCGGCCCTTGTGGCCGCCCATCTGGAAGCAATTCTGTCATTTGGGCGGCCACAAGGGCCGCCCCTACGTCAAACTGAGACACTCCCCTCCTCATCTTCATCCAGGTAAAGTTGGACAAAAATACCATTCACAGATTCCGCACCAGGGGATCGATGAGGCCAGGTTGCCGGAGCTGGTGTACTGATTGCCGCCGCTTTCAGGTTGCGCGACGGCCAAGGCCAGGTTGGGATCGACGCCATGTGCGAGGGCGGTAGAGGTGATAAGGCTGGATCGACGGGTCCACATTCAGGCAATCCGTTTACGTTTGGGAAGCTTGCGATATGCGGTCCCTTCTTCGATTCGGCGGGCCGTCTCAGCTTCTAATTGACGTCTGTGCCGCCAAAGCCATTTTTCTTCCTGATCCTCGGAATCGAAGGTGGGGATGACAACGGAAGATTTGACCTTTCGATTTTTAGCGGTTTTCAAAGTAACTCTCCTGAACCCGTTTTCCAGCGTCCCACCCTGTTATCGGCCGGACTCTGTCCTTTCCTCGGTACGTGAACACGAGATAGAGCAGTAGGGAGCGAACAGCGCAGTCCGATTGCAATCCGCTACGCGCTAACCACTCACCATTAATCACTAACCACCGCCTCTAAGGCGTGATCTTGAACACTGTTCCGCAACTGTCGGCGCCACCGTTGGCTGTGCTACCGTAAAGCCCGCCGCCGTTCACAAGCAAGGCGCCGGGATAAGACCCGTCCGCGGGAGGCCCGGCGAACTTGTGGAGTGCTCCCTCCCTGCCGGTGGTACCGAGCTCGAAAAGTATCCCGCAACCGTCCAGGCACGCAGCGGAGCCACCGAAGGGGCTTGTACCGTAAAGGTCGCTTCTGGCATCCTTCACCATGTTTCCGGCAGGCTGGTCGCCGTCATTCTCACCGTCGAAGCCGAAGAGCACGGTCTCTGTACCGCCCGGCGCCAGCCTAAAAACGGTTCCGCACCCGTCGGAGAGGCCGCACAGCGTGCCCTGACCGCCAGACTGGGTCACACCGTACAGGTTCCCCGCTCTGTCGCGCAACAGATTCGAGTCCGGGTACGAACCGTCCGCAGGAGCCCCGGCGAAACTATAGAGCACGGTCTCCTGCCCTGTCTTCTCGATTTCGAAAACAGTGCCGCATCCGTGCAGACAGTTCGTACTGGCGCCTCCGGCACCGGTCGTGCCATAGAGGTTGCCGGCGCCGTCCGCGACCACGCCAGCCACAGGGTAGGATCCGTCTCCGCCGCCAAATCCGAGCGCGGCGAAACTGTGGAGTACCGTCTCCTTGCCGCTGGCAGAGACCCTGAAGACTGCGCCGCCGCCCTTAGCCCCCCCGTAAGCAGTCGTGCCATAAAGGTTGCCAGCACCATCGCGCAACAACCCCGCCAGGGGGCCTTCGGCATCGCTCGCGTTGGCCCCAAAACTGTAAAGCAGGCTTTCAGTGCCACCAGCTGGTATCTCGAAGACCGTGCCGCAGCCTGGCGCGCCGGCAAGGAGACAGTTCGACCCGCCGGCGAACGTAGTGCCGTAAAGGTTACCAGCCTTGTCCAGGACTAATCCCGCGTAAGGACTCTCCCCATCATTGGGCGGCCCCGCAAAGCTGTGTAGTACCGTCTCGGTACCGCCTGGCGTCACTTTGTAAACGGTGCCGTAGCCGAGGGCGCCCCCGGAAAGGGTTGTGCCATAAAGATTGCCGGCGCTGTCCGCGATCAGGTTTCCAAACGGCCCGGAGCCATCTGTCCCGCACTGGAAGGAGTAAATGACACTGTAATTCTGAGCGCACCCCCACGGGCCCGCTGCAGACGCTGCAAGAAGCGCACCAAAAGTGATGAGCGCCCTGGCTAGCTTCCGCGTCCTGGAAGTCTCAGCCACATCCCGCCTCAAGCTGTTCATTGAAAACCTCCCCTTTTGCGCCGCCTATTTTGTTGAGCGGGTGACTCGCTGTGCGTCCCCGCAAGGTCTACCAAAGCTTGACGCTGAACGCCAGTCCAGCGCCTCCGTTGCCTCCCGCGCCGCCATTAACTGCGCAGCCCGACGTCCCACCTGCCCCTGCCCCGCCGCTAGCGGTGAACGTGCCCTTATTGGTGAAGAATCCTACCGCGACTACCGCGGACCCGCCACCTCCACCGCCACCGGATCCGCTGCAGTCATTCGTGCCACCGCTGGTCACATTGCCCTGAAGCCCGGGGTTGCCGTTGGCCGTCATGAAGCTCGTAGAGTCCAACAGGACAGAGGGTGCGCGAAGGTAGACGGCTCCGCCCGAGGCTCCGCTTGCGCCCCCGGTTGCTGAACTGGTCGTGTTGCCGCCATCAGCACCGCCACTCCCCCCGAAGCAGTTGACGAACGTTTCCCAGCGTGGGTCAGGCGCGCCTGTAGTGCCCGCGCTCAACCCTGCGCCGCCCGCCGGGGTCCCCGATGTTCCGGCCGAGCCCCCGCCAAATGCGCTATTCCCGACGCTAAAGAACGCAAGACGATTGCCTCCGGTGCCGCCGTTGTTGGTGCCCCAACCGCCCCCACCGCCCGCCCCGCCGCAGCTAGCAATGTTCCCGTTGCCTCCTGCTCCAGTGCTGCCTGCAACTCCGGCGTGCCCCTTGCCGTCAGCCTTGATGGCAGCGCTGTTGATAACGAGCACCGGGTTTTGGCTGTACAGGATGAGGCCTGTTGTGGGGTTGGAAGCCGTCCACTGGGTGTGCTGGAGCACTGTGCCACTGCCATTCACGGTGAGCGTCGAGTACTGCTGATAGCCGTCCACCGTGGTAGGAGTCCCGGAGGTGAGATTCTCAGCGCCGCTCGATCCGTCCCCAAACAGTTCATATCGACGGTAGGGATTTAGGCGGTAGGGCTCCGACAAGACCGCGTCCACTGTCGGGGTGCCTGTTTCGTCTACGACGCCCAGAAAGATGGCCGGCGTGGCTACCCAGTTCGGTGTAGAGCCCGCTGTGTTGAACTTCATCAGGTTTGTGCTCAAATCGAACCACGCTTGCGGGCACGTGGCGCCGCCCCCGTTGCTCCCCAGCGAACAGGTCATGGCCGTTGAGCCGGAATTACCGGCCGGGGCCGCGTACGAGTAGACAGGGGCAATGTTCGTCATTCCGAAATCCCCTTGAACCATGTTGGCACTCGACGTGTCTAGTGCTTAGTTGCACTGATAAACGATATATGGTATAAACGGGCGCATGTCGAGAACCGCGCCCACAATTAGTTGTAGTCCTGACGAGCGGCGGGAGCTGGAGCGCTTGGCCGCGAGTCGGACGGAATCGAAACAGATG
>DATJYK010000180.1:0-32168 GCA_035578005.1 Terriglobia bacterium | reverse complement strand
GCCGCGACCTCGGCGGCGACCGATGCTGCCAACAATGCCAACAACGCAGGCTGCGCTCTGAACTCTTACTCTGAAGAGGTTAACGGTCCGGGCGTGATTCCGAGCCCGTACACTCCGATATCGCCGTACACTTGCCCGGCTGTCACCGTGACACCGCACTGAGGGTTTGTGCACGGTTGTGATTGAACGCGGGGCAGCACGCCGGAAGCGCGTGCTGCCTTGCTCGCATTCCGGTTTAGCCTCAAGTGTAGCTTGACCGTCGTTCGAGTCAACCTTCCGAAATACGCAGAATCCTTGCACCGACTCTAGTCAGCTTTTCCTCGATGCGCTCGTACCCTCTGTCAATGTGATAGACGCGATCGACAACGCTATCACCGTCCGCCGCGAGTCCGGCCAGCACCAGCGAGGCGCTGGCTCGAAGGTCTGAAGCTTGCACGTTGGCGCCGCTGAGCCGAGTGGGACCGCGCACTATGGCTCGGCGGCCGTCAACTGTAATGTCTGCGCCCATGCGAGCCAGTTCAAGTGCGTGCAAATACCGGTTTTCGAAGATGGTTTCGGTGATTACGGATGGGCCCGATCCCTGCGTGGCCAGTACCATGTACTGCGCCTGCATATCTGTTGGAAATCCCGGGTATTCCTGGGTTGCCACGTCCGCCGCGCGAAAGGGTGGTGTTCCCTTTACCTCGATCGACCGGAATCCATTCCCTTGCCTCTTTGAGGGCACAGGTTTGATTTGCACGCCGGCTTCTTCCAGCTTCGCAACCACAGCCGTCAAGTGGCTGGGTTCGATCCGATCGAGGACAAGATGGCCGCCTGTGATCGCGGCAGCCACCATGAAGGTTCCGGCCTCAATGCGGTCGGGAATGACCATGTGTTTGGCGCCTCCGAGCCGGCTAACGCCGCGGATTCGGACGGTCGGGCTGCCTGCACCCTCGATTTGAGCGCCCATGGCAACCAGAAGCGCGGCAAGATCTTGGACCTCAGGCTCGATTGCGGCGTTTTCGAGCACGGTCGTGCCTTCAGCAAGGGTTGCGGCCATCATCAGGTTTTCTGTGCCCGTCACCGTGATGGTGTCGAAGTGGACGAGATTACCTCGTAGCCGGTCAGTGCGGGCTTCGACGTAGCCGTGTTCAATCGTCACTGTGGCGCCGAGTTTCTCCAGGCCCTTCAAGTGCAGATTGATGGGCCGAGCGCCGATGGCGCAGCCGCCCGGAAGGGAAACGCGCGCATGCCCGAGGCGAGCTAGCAGCGGTCCCAGCACCAACACCGAGGCGCGCATCTGCTTCACCAGTTCGTAAGGTGCAACCGGATCGGGCAGCCTGCGCGCCTGAATGGTGAGGCGGTTTCCTTCACGCTCGTGCTTTAAGGATGAGTCGGCCCCAAGCTCGTCCAGCAGGCTGCGCATGGTCAGAATGTCGCGCACGCGGGGAACGTTGTGCAGTTCGATGCGCTTGTCGGTGAGCAGAGCGGCTGCCATCGCGGGCAACGCCGCGTTTTTGGCGCCGCCGATCACCACTCGGCCTTCCAGCCGATGACTACCTTCGATGCGGAACTGGTCCATTAGAGTCTCGAGGGCGCTTCTTTCCGTACCAGCCGTGCCCGCGCTCGACCAACGTAATCAGATTGCAGAGCGTGCCGTAAGACCTCAGCAGGGCCGGAATGGGTCTGCAACAGCGCGACGGCCTCTGAACTTGGCATCCCCTTGGCAAGCATGAGCAGTGCTACCGGCAAGCTGTTGCCTGCGTCACCAAGTGCTTTGCGGGCTCGCCCCGCACCAGCACCGGTGCTGTCCATCAGGATGCCCAAAGCGCGCTTGCGCAGCTTCGAGTTCGTCAACTGCACACCAATCATGAGATTCGAGAACACACGCCCAAGACGCACCATCGTGGCAGTCGAAAGCATGTTGAGCACGAGCTTTTGCGCTGTGCCGGCTTTCATGCGCGTCGAACCGGCGATTACTTCAGGTCCGACCACAGGTGCGATTAGGACATTTGCGACGCGACGCCCTTCAGCTGCTGGATTCGCGGTCAGAAGTGCTGTGGCTGCACCCAAGAGCCTTGCGTAGCGCAATCCGCCGAGCACGTAAGGCGTGCGTCCGCTCGCCGAGATGCCTACCAGAACGTCCTTGCGACTGAGTTTGATCTTGCGAAGGTCGCGTTCACCAAGCTGCGGATCATCCTCGGAAACCTCGGACGGACGGAACATCGAGCGGGGCGCTCCCGCCATCACCGCCACCACTTGCTCAGTACCGAAGGTGGGAATGCACTCGGCTGCGTCCAGCACGCCGAGACGGCCGCTCGTGCCTGCACCGAGGTAGACCAGGCGTCCGCCACGCGTGAGCGCTTCCACAGCGAGATCGACCGCGCGCGCGATTTCGGGAATCACCCTCGAAACCGCACCCGCAACGAGCCGGTCCTCGCGATTGATGATGCGAAGAATCTCAAGCGTGGACTTGGTGTCGAGCCCGGCGGAGCCCGGATTTCGTTGCTCCGTGATTCGGGCCGGCTGTTGCGAGGCGGCCCTTCCCGGCTTCTTTCGATCAGGCATGAGACCGCGAGGGGTATAAGCTTATACGTCTAGCCTAAGCTATTTCCCGGCCTGCTTGGACACGACGGCTTCAGTGTGATAGAGTCTCCCAGCCGCGCCGCGACAGATCCCAGTAGATCAGGTAGCCGGAAACAGCGCCGATGGCGAAAAACAGAAGACCGAGTCCCACGTGGCCAAAGATGATCTTGCCGCTTCCAAACAACACCATGTAGACCAGCACGCAGCCCAGCACCCAGTCCATCAAGTTGTACCAACCGTCGCGCGCGTCGGGAATTTCGGGCGCCAGATGGGCGACAGGCTTCCAGCCTGACTGGCCAGGTCGGACGCGGCGGTAGAATTCCAGCAATTTTGCCTGCGGTTCGGGCTTGGTCAGAAACGTGACCGCGACCCACACCGCACTGGTCACCGCCACAGTGAAGAAGATGGTCTTGGCGTAAACGTCCGGAGGGCTTCCCGAAAAGTTGATGATCGGGTGACCGCCGATCTTGATGTTCAGCCCCAAGGTCGTGAGTAGGGCGGCGCTCATGGCCGAAACTTCAGACCAGGCGTTGATCCGCCACCAATACCAGCGCAACAGGTAGACGGCGCCCGTGCCTGCGCCGACGCCAAGCAGCAGTTGCCAGGCGCCCGCGACCGACGTCATAAAGAGCGAAACCACTGCGCCGAGCACGGCCAAAAATGCGGTGGCCAGCTTGGACGCATTGACGTAATGCTTCTCGGGCTTGCCCGCAACCAGGAAGCGGCGGTAAAAGTCGTTCACGAGGTATGACGATCCCCAGTTCAGTTGCGTGGCGATAGTGGACATATAAGCAGCCGCGAACGCCGCCAACATGAGGCCGCTCCAGGCGTGGGGCAAATAGTCCACCCAAACCTTGATGTAACCCACTTCTTTGTCTTTCAGATTCGGATAAAGAATTACTGAAGCCAGCGCGGTCAGAATCCAGGGCCAAGGACGAAGACCGTAATGAGCGATGTTGAACCAGAGCGTGGCGCCCAGCGAATTCTTTTCGTCTTTAGCGCTGAACATACGCTGGGCCACATAGCCGCCGCCTCCCGGTTCAGCGCCCGGGTACCAGTTGGCCCACCATTGCACTCCGAGATACAAGCAGAAAAGGAGTATCGGCATCCAGGGTGAATTCACATCCGGCACGAAGTCGAGGATTGAACCCGCACCGCCGCCGGCAGCGCGCCGGGCAACGTCCACCGCCGCCAGTTTTGACATCAAGGCGTGCATACCGCCCACGGCCTCCACCGCATAATAGGCCAGGACCGTCACCATCGCCATTTTCAGAACGAACTGAATCAGATCGGTCCAGAGGACGCCCCACAGGCCCGAGATGAAGGTATAAAAGCTGGTGAGGGCGATGATGGCGAAAATGATTCCGATGGCCGTAAGCTCCGAGACACCGAGCGCGGTGCCGAGGATCTTTTCCATGGCCAGGTTCACCCAGCCCACGATGAGGCAATTCATCAGGACCCCGAAATAGAGGGCGCGAAAGCCGCGCAGGAAGGCTGCCGGCTTTCCGGCATAGCGCAGTTCCACCAGCTCGACGTCGGTGATGATCTCGGCCCGCCGCCACATGCGAGCAAAGAAAAACACCGTCATCATGCCGCTGAAGAGAAAGCTCCACCAGATCCAGTTTCCGGCGATTCCCTGAGTGGCCACGTAGCCCGTGACCACGAGCGGGGTGTCTGCGGCGAAGGTGGCGGCTACCATGGAGGTTCCGGCCAGCCACCAGCTTACTTCGCGTCCCGACACGAAGAACTCGCCGGTGTTCGTGCTGGCCTTCCTGCGGTAGTAAAGGCCGATGAGAAGATTCACCACAAAATAGGCGGCGACCACGAGCCAATCTACGAAGGTAATTTTCATCGCGCGCTACAAGCTCCAGTTCGGATAGACTTGACAATTTGTACGCAGAGATTCCTCGCGGTCTGATGAGGTGCTATCAAATGGCTCCTGTTCCGCAAGGGGTTGAATAACTCAAAGGCGCGAGTATATAGCAAATCATCCTGAAGCCATAAGAGTTTAAGGAAAAAGCTCACGCCTCCCGCTTGAACTCTGCGAGAACGACCGGAGATTCCCGTAAACGTCCGCGTACCCGGGCCGGCTTGAAAAGGCTTCACATGAAACTTGGCATCTTGTGGTCCGCATTCGCTGCGGGTGCGGTCGCGCTCGCCGTCGCCGGTTTTGTTCCGGCGCAGCAGGCGAGCGTCCGAAAATCTGAAACCACGGCCGGCGCGACGGGCCCGGGAAAAGTGGCCCCCGGCAAGCTGGCCGCCATCGCGCCTGCAATCCAACACGCGATCGAAGAACACAAGATGCCGGGCGCCGTGGTGATTATCGGCCACGGAGGGCGCATCGTCTATCGCCGCGCCTTCGGAAACCGGGCGCTGGTGCCGCGGCGTCTGCCGATGCGGGCAGACACGATTTTTGATCTGGCGTCGCTCACCAAAGTGGTGGCAACCACCACCGCTGTGATGCAGCTCCTCGAAGCAGGGAAGTTGCGGCTCGAGGATCCCGTGGCCAACTATTGGCCCGAGTTCGGCGCCAACGGCAAGGATGAAATCACCGTCCGCGAGCTGATGACGCACTATTCCGGGCTCCCACCTGACCTTGAACTTCAGCCCGCCTGGTCCGGCTACCAGACAGCCATGAGAATGATTGAGCAAACCAGCCCTATCGTTCCACCCGGCACCCGCTTCATTTATAGCGACGTCAACTACGAGACCTTGGGGGAGCTGGTGCGGCGCCTTTCGGCCCAGGCTCTCGATGAGTATACGGCCCAGCACATCTTCAAACCGCTGCGAATGAAGTGGACGCGGTTCCTGCCGCCACCTTCCTGGCGGATCCGCATCGCGCCCACCGAGTACGAGAACGGGACCAGCGGCCCGATGCTTTGGGGCGTTGTGCACGACCCTACGGCCCGCGACATGGGAGGAGTGGCCGGTCACGCCGGTCTGTTCTCCACCGCCGACGATCTTGCCATCCTTGCCCAGACGCTGCTTGACGGCGGAACTTATCGCGGCACTCGCATCTTGAGCCCCTTGAGTGTGGAGAAGATGACCACGCCTCAGACCCTGCCCGGGAAGATGGCGGTGCGCGGCCTCGGATGGGACATCGATTCGCCATTTAGTTCCAATCGTGGCGATCTTTTCCCTGTGGGTTCGTATGGCCACACGGGCTTTACGGGCACGGACCTGTGGATCGATCCCTTTTCCAAGACCTACGTCATTTTGCTCACCAACGCCGTACATCCCGAGGGCAAAGGGAACGTGGTTCCCCTCCGGACCGAAATTGCCAATATCGCCGCGGCAGCCTTCGGGCGCGTGCCGACCGCGCAGGAGATGGCGGACCGTCCCACGCTGACGTCCTACAACGAGCTCCTGAACAGCTATCGCAGGCCTGCACCTGCAACGGGTAAGGTCACCACAGGGGTAGACGCACTTGAAGCCCAGAATTTCGCGCCGCTTCAGGGTTTGCGGGTGGGGCTTATCACCAACCACAGCGGACGGGACGCTGCCGGACATCGCACCATCGACTTGCTGGCCGGCGCTCCGGGAGTGAAGCTGGTAGCCATATTCACCCCGGAGCACGGCCTGTTTGGAACGGCGGACGAAAAGGTAGCCTCCACTCACGATCCCGGTACCGGGCTGCCGGTATACAGCCTTTACGGCGACACCGAGCGCCCCACGGACCAGATGCTTTCGGGCATTGACGCGCTGGTGTATGACATTCAAGACGCCGGCGTGCGCTTCTACACCTTCATCACCACGCTCGGCTACACGCTGGAAGCCGCGGGCCGAAAGAATCTCTCCTACTTTGTGCTGGATAGGCCCAATCCGCTCGGCGGATTCAACGTGGAAGGCCCGCTGCTGGATGCTGACCTGCGGTCGTTCGTCGCGTATTTCCCTATGCCGGTGCGGCACGGCATGACGGTGGGCGAACTCGCGGAAATGTTCAACCAGGAAGAGCATCTGGGTGTAAAGCTCACGGTGATCAAAATGACCGACTGGCGCCGGTTGGACTGGTTTGATGAGACCGGCGTGGATTGGGTCAATCCGTCGCCGAATCTGCGAAATCTCACCGAAGCCACCCTCTATCCGGGCGTCGGGATGATCGAGGGAGCGAACGTCAGTGTCGGGCGTGGCACGGACACGCCCTTTGAAGTGGTAGGCGCTCCCTGGATGGACTCGAAAAAGCTGGCTGACTACTTGAATGGACGCCGTATTCAAGGGGTTCGATTTGTTCCGGCGGACTTCACGCCCACTTCCAGCAATTTCCGCGGGCAAATGTGCCACGGGATTCAAATCGACTTGATCGACAGAGACGCTCTGGACTCGCCCGAGCTCGGGGCTGAGCTGGCATCGGCGTTGTTCAAGCTCTTCCCGAAGGACTTCCAGCTTGAGAAGACGCTGGGCCTGGTGGGGTCTCGCTCCGTCCTGGAGGGCATCCGCGAGGGACGCGACCCACGCCGGCTCGCCTATGAGTGGGAGCAGAACCAGCTTCAGGCTTTCCGTACGATGCGCAGTCATTACTTACTCTATTGATAAAGTCTTTTCATCGCTCAAGCTGCCAGTTCACTTTTACTTTTACTTTTCAAATCGTCTTGCGTTTAATGAGGGACTGGCATTACAATTTCACTCATATCCCGCGCGCTGGGTGGGATGAACTCCATGACGCCGGAGGGTTTCATGCCGACCTCTACGAATCGACTCTACGTGAGCGGCGCGCTCTGTCTGCTGCTCGCTTTCGTGCTGGCAGCTCCAAGCAAGCTTTTGGCAGGCAAAAACAAGGCGGATGAGAACGACGCCACTGCCCGCTTGTTTCAGCTTCTGGATAATGCCCACAACGGAAAGCTTGATGACATCTACCTGCTGGCGGACAGTTACACCGACGCGGGCGGCGATCAATATCGCCACGTTCTGCGGATCGACTACGATAAGAGCCGTGCTTTTGGGCGCCTCGCCATTTATGTGCGTAGCGTCGGCAAAATGACGCCTGACCAGCTTGCCGCTTACAAGCCCGAGCAAATTTACGACTTCGGCGAGAACGACCAGGAGAAGCTGGTGAAGACTGACCCGGGACCTTTCGGGCAAAAGGGCGACCTGTACCTTACCTCGGACGGCGACAGCCCGTTGCATACTGCGGCCGTAACCGACGGAGCGCGGAAGGACTACGATACTTACGTCATCCAGTACGTGATACCGGCAGTGGAGAAAGGCCAGTAGACGGAACGGGCTGCTCTGCTCCAGGAGACGCATCACTCCAGCTCCTTTAAGTCCTTCTTTGCACCTTCCAGGTCAGGTTTCAGGCGCAAGGCGGTCTCCAGTTCTGATTTCGCTTCGGCTTTGCGTCCCTCTTTCTCCAACACTTCCCCCAGGCGCCAATGAGCTGCGGCCAGCGGCGGCTCACCTCCTTCAGGCTCGGCGTCTAAATATTTGCGGAAATAGCCCTCAGCGCGCCTCAGGTCCTCCTCTCCCGGTTTAGCGCTGCTCAGGATCGCCACACCGGCCCGGTAGTAAGGCGCGCGGTCATCGGATACCTTGGCATCGGTCTGCGCCAGCACGGTGTCCAGGTCACGCCAGCGCGACTGGGAGGCTAGGGATGTGGCGAGTAGAGCGTAGCCATCGGCCCGGCCGGGATCGGCCGCGACGGCCCTCCGGGCATACTTCTCTGCCTGCGGGAAGTTGGGCTGAGGCGGTTTCAGGTAAAAATTCGCGACGGCCATTAGAATGTCATGGTCGTTGGAGTTGGCTGCCGCGGCTTTCAACAGCCAGGATTCCTGAGCCACGGCGTCCTTGCGATCCTGCGCCAGCCGCGCCTGGGCAAGGTAACCCTGCGCTGAGTCAATTCTAGCGATCTCTTCCGCCATGGCCACTGCTTTGTCTTTGCCGCCACCCATCAGGCGCGGCGCTTGCAAATAGTACTCCAGCAGATCGAAGCGCGCATCGAGGTTCCTGGGATCGAGAGCCGCGGCGGTGTCCGCTTCTGCCTTGAACTTCTTCGCCCAACCGCCCTTTGCAAAGAGCGATGCCGTTTGCGCCGTTTCGCCGTCCACGTCGGCAAGCTGGCGGTGATAGCGCGATTCGCCGCTTTTGAGGGCCACGGATTTCTCGGCGAGATCTCGAGCGCCTGCAAGGTCGCCGAAAGCGCCGTCGATCTGTGACATCAGGTAGCTCAATTCCGCGTCATTCGGATTGGCTTTGTAGAGCGGTTCAACCTGCGCCCGCGCGCGTTTCCAGTGCCCGGCCTTGATGAGTGCTTCGGCCGAAGGGAGATCAGCAGGGGGACTCAGACCGACAGCGCCCCAAGAGGACGCAGGTGCGGTGGTGCCGAGAACGAAGCAGGCGGCCAACAGGCAATGCCGAACGCTGAACGATGAATCGTGAACCGTGAAACGACGCTCGTTCATCTGGTTTTGTCCGAGGCCTCAGAGTCTCCGTGAACTCCGTGTTGAAAGGCTCTTCGGCACAGAGATCACAGAGGACCTGGGTTCGATTGGCCCAACCCGCATCGGGTCGGGCATTCAGGTTGCCGGAAGGCTATCTGTCGGCCTTCATTCATTGCGCGCGCCCGATCAGCACCAGGCGCTGGTACGTAGCGGGGTTGTTGAAGCTCACCGGCATCACCTTGTCGCGCTTGGAGCTGAACCTCACTTTCTGGGGTTCGTCTCCTTCGTTGGCCGCAGGCGTCACTTTCTGAGCCACCACACTGAGTCCGATTTCATAACCATCGGCAAAGCCGCCCTCGAAGAACGAAGCCGGGATGGCGATGTCACCCGAATAACCCTGGTCCGTCTTCTTCCAGGCGGCTTTGATCTGCTGCTGATAGTTTGCCAATCGCTCGGGGAGACTCGACTTGTTGATGTGAAACTGTGGCGCTATCCCGCTGAAATTTCCCGGACTGAGCAGCAGCGTGAAGGCGTCGGCGCCGGCCGTCGTAGCGTAATAATTTTTGCGGTAAACGGTCTCGATGGTCAAAGCCACCATGTCGCCGGCCGCGATATTCGCCGCCGGGCTCGCGCCGCCGTTGGCGGCCGGGTTCGTTGCTTCAGGAGGCTGGTAGATTTCGGGATCCGTGATATCGACTCCGACGTAGAGATATTGCGGGTCCCAGCCCAGGGCGAAGCGTCCGGCAAGGTTTCCGGCGGCGGCTGGCGTACTTTGGGCAACTGCGCCGTTGCGAAGCGAGGGCATCGGCTGCAGGGTATAAGTTTTGCCGGAAACCCACTTCGCGAAGTCACCGTCAAGCGTGGGAGGTGTGGGGAGCGCGGAGGCCGTTAGGGCGTCATATTCTTCGTTCCACTGCAGCTTGCCATCGGGTAAGTGTTTGAACGCCGGGTCCGCGGCGAGAGCATCGACGCGCTGCTGCGTATTTTGGACAAAGGGTGCCAGCTCCGCGGTTAATTTGTCGAAGCCCGCGCGGGAATTGATGTCTCGCAGGGCGGTTTCCATGGCGCTGAGAGGGCCCTTCATCGGAGAAAGATCAATCGGCAATCGCGACGCGGTCCAGAGCGGCTTGAAGACATTGTCTTGCCACCCATAGTTGCCATACGTCTCAAGCAGCGGCGCCAGCAAGTGTGGAGCCTCGGGGCCGTACTGGGCCACCAAAGCGTGCTTCTGCGCCTCCGGGGCGCTGTAAGCCTGGGGATTCCACAGATAACTGGCGATCGTGGCCAGCGGAATCATCGAAGCATGGGCCTCGTTCATAGGATTCGACACGAGACCTCGCACCGCCGTGTTCAGGTGGGGATCGCGGCCCACCAGCGGGCCCAGAAAGGGCCGCCAGCGCTGGTAGTCATTCACCGGGTAGTTGTCCCAGATGAGGGGCGGCCGGTGCTGCATCCTGCCCCATTCGTGCGCCTGCGCTACCGTGATCTCGGGCGGAACTACTTTGACGCCGGTCCACATCAGGTCTACGTGGGGATCAACACCCGCTCCCAGTTCGCGCAGGTAGTCAAGATGCCCGAAGGCGTTGGTGTAAATCGTGGGCGTCACCACCAGATGATTTTGCGGCGAGAGCGGCACCAAATGGTGGTAAAGCTTGTTGATGATATAAGTGTGCGCATCCGCCAGCGATTTGAAGCGGGCGATGTCAGCCGGGTTCTGCAGTTCCTCAGGCACGTCGTCGAGAAAGAGCGCAAAGCACGAGACGCCGAGCTTACCCACGTCATCGAGTTTCCCGGTGAGCTTGCCGAAGTCTTCCTCACTTGAATAAACCATCGAAAGACCCGGGCTGACGGCGAAACAGAAATCAACAAAATTGGCGTGAGCCGCCTGCACCAGCTCGCCAAGCTGGGCCATCCGATCCGCCGGGTAAGGGTCGCGCCAGTGCTCGCGGTGGTAAGGGTCATCCTTGGGAGCGTAGTAGTAGGCATTCATGGCATGAGCGCCCTCAAAGCGCAGCAGATCAAGACGGTCCAGGTGGCTCCAGGGTGTGCCATAAAAACCTTCGACGATGCCGCGCACCGCGAAGGAAGGGAAGTCGGAGACCACGGCGAAGGTCCTTCCTCCCGCCTTGGTAACCCACACGTCTTTCGGCTTCGGATACAGCTCATTCCCAGAGCCGGGCACTCCATGAAGAAGCTGGGGCAGCCGGATGAGGGCGTTATGAAAGCCCTGGGGGCGTAGCGCCTTGATGGTGATCTCGTGCGGTCCCGGCTCGCCGGCCCGATGGCGGTAGGTCGCGCTGAGAACGAGCCCTTGGTGAAGCTCTTCCTCGCTGGGCTTGATGGTGAGGTGCTTAAAGCTACGCCGGAAAGCGGTTGGGTCATCCTCCTTCGCCAACTCGATGATCAGCGCCGGCAGCCGTTTGCGGGCGTGGACAAGAGAGGGAAAGACAGTGACGCTAGCTCCGTGTTGACTTGCTAATTCTTCGACTTCAGCCTGGATGCGCGAGTCCACGGGCTCCCGAGAGACCAGCGCCCAGATGACCTCACCGCTCGATTTCGATTGCGCGGCGGCCTGGGAAGGGGCCGTTTGAGCGGGGCTCTCGGAGGTTGTCAGGGCCACCACCAAGGCGGGCGTTGCAGCCGAAACGAGGAGGCACAGCAGTAAGAGTCTCATTGATATTGGTCAGATCCCTCGGTTGAGTTGGCTTCGTACAGAAATTTTGGTATTTTTTGGCCTCACTGAAAACAAATGACTTATTCTCCTCATCAAGAATCAAGCTTGGGTTCGTTTTAGGTTCGTTTTTTGGCGCTTTTGTTCATTCTAAAGCACTTCTCGGGTTCGTTTTTGCATTTAGGGCATACCCCCCGGGGGGGCACCCATTATTTCATGCAAAAAGAGCACCCAAATCAGCCCTCCGGCAAACAGAGTTTCAGCGCCTGAGCACCTGGATTAGGATGGGGCCTTTGCCTTAGGGCTGACTCACCCCATGTCGCCTCTCGCGTCCCAATCTGCATTCGCGTCAAAACGCCCCCAACTCTTATCATGCTCTCTTCGCCTTGTCAAGTGCGTCCAAGGATGTAGGCTAGTATAGGGTGAGTCCTCTGCCCGCTTGGCAGGAGCGCCACGGCGCTCCTCGCGCCTATGGTAGAGGCTCACCGCGGGACGACGGTGCCCGTCGCGGTAAGGACACCGGCCGCAACCGGGCGAGCAGGGCGCGCGACAGTCGCATGACTGGCGCACTTGAGTTCTCCAGCGGCGGCGTGGCACAATGAACACAGGTGGCTCCGTCATGCTTCTGAGATCGGCCAAGCGCTCGGACCGGCTTTCGGAATTGACGCCGAGGGATGGAGCTTTGGATTGTCTGCGGCGCGAACGCCGGCGCGTTTGGGGCGCGCATTTTCTGCCGGCGGCGATTCTGGTTTCAAGTTTCGCGTTTAGCCCCCTTCTGACCTCGCTTCGGGCGCAGGAGGAGCCACCCCCACCGCCAACCACCCCGCCGCAGCCAAGGCAAGCGTCACCCGACTTCATGATGCAGCGGCTGATGCGACTGCGAGCCGAGCGCCAAGCCCAGGCTCCAGAGCAGTCCGCGCAGCCGGCCCCAGCCCAGGCGGCGCCCGCACAAGTTCGTATGCAGCCGGTTGCTTCACAACCGGCTCAGGCGCTGCCTCCGGTGGCGGTGCCGGAGCCGATGAAAGTGGATTATTCCAAGGGCCTGCTGAGCGTCAGTGCCGAAAAAGTCCCCCTTTCTCAAGTTCTTCAGGCGATCAGCCAGCGGACCGGGCTACAGGTTCACGGACTGCAAGAGGCTGGCCAGCCCGTGTCAGTCCATTTTTCTGACGCTCCGGTTTCTCAGGGTGTTCAGAACCTTCTGGCAGGCTCCTTCTACGTTCTGATTGGGAACTTGGCGTCGGTGCAGGACGTTCGCCGGGCGCGCGTGGTGCTGCTGAGTCCCACCTCAGGCGCGGACATCGACATGGGAGACGACCGGCGCCCGGCACCATCGTCGTCCGCGAGCCCGGCCCAGCGCACTTTATGGCGATCACAGTTGATGAGTAAGAATCCGGCTGAGCAGGATGCAGCGTTCCGGGAAATCTCCCGGCAGGGTCCGAAGGCGGCTTTTGACGCGCTCAAAGACGTACTGGATAACGGCGACGGCGTGGCGCGGCTCCGTGCCCTACAACTGATGGACCAGGATGGGCAACTTGACCGGGCGTCGGTCATGAGCGTCTTGAGCGCCGCACTCGACGACCGCGATACCGTGCTGCGTGATTATTCCATCCAAGCGCTGGGTCGAGAAACGTCGGCCGAATCCCTAAACCTCTTGCGTCAGCAGTTGGACAGTGGTGACGCTAACGCGCGGATGAACGTGGTGCAAGCGGCGTCGCAGCGCCTTGACGCGCGACCTCTTCTGCAGCAGGCCGCCTCGGACCCTGACCCTTCGGTGAGCGCTCTGGCAAACGAACTTCTCCACTCAGGCGATGCTGCTTCGCCAGACACACAATCGGCTCAGCCGGAGCCGCAGCAGGTTGAGCCCCCGCAGCCCGAGCCCCAGCAGCCGGAGCCGGAGCCTCCGCAGCCTGAGCAGCAAGATCCCGATCCACCAACGCAGTAAATGGGCTCCTCTGTTCCCTGCACAGTCGTCATTTATTCACCCGGTCAATGGGGTTCGGTGATGCAAACCCTCGCGAGGTTCATACGTCTAACCAAGGGTCGCTCAGTCCCGAAGCTGCCAGCACAGCGGACAGGCAATAGCCCATAGCCGTGGACTTCTTTTCTGAGGTTCCGGACCGCATGCCTGAACCTTGCGCCCTTTGTTCCCGATGGGCGATAATCACGGGAGAGGTGTCAGTTTGGTACCGAGGTCGAGGGTGAAGTGGGGTGGCGCGCTTCTGGCGTGCGCCGGTGCGGTGTGGGTGCTGGCAACACCGGGCTGTTCTCCTTATTCTTCGTACTACCACCAAGGGGAGAAGGCCGAGCTCCGGCACGACTACGATCAAGCCGTGATCGACTATGGAAAGGCCGTGGAGCACTCCCCGGACAATTCCAAGTACAAGATCAGCGAGAAGTTGGCGCGGGCCAAGGCCAGCCAGCATCATCTTGCCCGCGGACGGGAATTGGAATCGCAGGGTCAGTTGGACGAGGCAGCCGGCGAGTACACGAGCGCTTACAAAATTGATCCGACGAATGAAACTGCCAGGCAGGAACTGGCAAAGGTCCTGGCCAAGCAGGAGGCGACCAAGAAGGAGCGCGCAAAAGCGCTTCAGGAGGCTCTGAAGCCGCCTGAGGCGGCCACGGCCCCTGGTGAGACGATCCTGAAGCCGTTTTCGCAGGAGCCGATCACACACTTTCGGCTATCCGCCGACGCTCCTCGCGTGTTTGAAGCGCTCGGCAAGCTTGCTGACCTCAACGTGGTGTTCAGCTACGATTTTCAGCAGCAGCCTCGAAAGGTGTCGCTCGATCTCACGAATGTGAAGATCGAAGACGCTCTCAAGGCGGCCGCTTACGAGTCCCACGCTTTTTGGACGCCCATCAGCCATAACACCATTCTGGTAGTGCCCGATACGCCCACCGCCCGACGTGAGTACGAGCAGGACGTGGTAAGGGTGTTCCATCTCTCCAATCCGCTGGCCGCGGCCGACCGCACTCAGATTACAACGGCGCTCCGCCAGGTGCTGCAGTTGACACGCATCATCGACAATCCTAACTCAAATTCGATCATTATCCGCGACACGCCGGAGAAGGTGGCCGCCGCCGAGCAGATCATCAGGAGCCTCGATCTCGGAAAGGCTGAGATCGTGGTGGACGTCAGCATCATTGAGATGGACCGAAGTCGAATGACCCAGTTGGGAATCGTTCCCATCACTCCGACCACCGGCGCTTCAGGTCTCTCAATTCTGCTAGGGCCAAACCCTAATACCACCGGCTCTACCACGGGTACGACCCCCATCAACGGTATCCTGGGGCTTGGCCAGCCGCTTAGCTGGGACAACTTTGCGATTACGCTGCCTGCCCTCGAAGCCAATGCTGTGCTCAGCGACAGCACCACCCACATTCTACAAAGCCCCACCCTTCGGGCGACGGATGGGATGATCGCGAAACTGAAGATCGGCAGCCGCATTCCCTACGCTACCGGGAGTTTTCTGCCTTCACTAACGGGTGTTTCGGGGAGTGCGGGAACGAGTCTTTTGGCCAGCACGCAGTTTCAATACCAGGATGTCGGAGTCAACATGGAGATAACGCCGCACCTCACCGAGACCGGCGAGATCGCAATGCACGCCAAAGTGGAAATCTCGGCCGAGGGCGCGCCGGTGACGATCGCCGGTGTTCAGCAGCCCACTTTCACGCAGCGGAATATCGAGCATGACATTGAACTTCAGGAAGGCGAGGTAAGCGTTCTCGGCGGCCTCACGGAGAAAGACGTGACGAACGCGGTGGCTGGGCTACCTGGCCTCGGAGATATTCCGGGACTCAAATACCTGTTTTCTTCAACTAGCAAGACCACGACGGACAATGAGATCCTGATCATGCTGAACCCGCACGTGGTGCGTCTGCCCGAGATCGTGCCGGAAACGGCCTCCACCGTCTCCGGTGAAGCGGGCGGAGCGCCACTGCCGCCTCCGGGGTTGGGAGGTCCTCGATAGTGAGGACGCGGATTAGTTACGACCTGCCGAGCTTCACAGGCTGGCGTCGGACGCGCGTTTCGGCGCGCGGGAGTACCCTTGGCGACGGCTTCACCTTAATGGAACTGGTGGCCACGATGGCGATCATGGCGCTTCTGGCAGGCGTGGCGCTTCCCATCGCGCGAGTTCATGCCCAAAGAGAACGCGAAGTCGAGCTGCGGCAGGACCTGCGTGAGATTCGGACGGCCATCGACCGGTACAAGATGCAGTCAGACCTTGGAAACATCCCGGTGGACGCCAACACGTTTGGCTATCCAAAGGACCTCGACACTTTGGTGAACGGCGTCGTGCTTAAAGGAACTGCGACCGCCAAGTACAAGTTTCTGCGCCGTATTCCGGTTGATCCGATGACGGGCAAAGCGGACTGGGGAATGCGCTCCATGCAAGATGACCCGGATTCGAAGTCCTGGGGCGGAGAGAACGTCTTTGACATTCATTCCGCGAGTAACGGAATTGCGCTCGACGGCACTCAGTATTCCGATTGGTAGTTGTCGGCGAGTAGCAACATGAAAGAGATCGTGCTTGAAGAGATGCCGGTGCGTAAGCTGATGAGAACCATCAGGCACTCGCAACTGGAACGGGCTTGCGGTGATGACGGGTTCACGCTATTAGAACTAGCCACCGTGATGGCTCTGATCCTGATCCTGGTCGCCATTGCGGCTCCGGCCTACCACATGGCCGTCCAGCGCGCCCGGGAGGCGGTGCTGAGGAGCGATCTTCACTCCATGCGGTCTGTCATCGACGAGTTTACCGTTGATAAGCAGCGGCCGCCCGAATCCCTACAGGAGATTGTTGAGGCCGGATACCTGCACGCGATTCCGGTTGATCCCTTCACGGGATCGGCAGATACCTGGCAAGCGGATATTGAGCAGGTTCCGGTACCCCCGGACCAGACTGCCACCGGCGTGGTTGACGTCCACAGCGGATCGGATGGCAAGGCCCTCGATGGAACGGATTACAACACCTGGTAGGTAGTCGGCAATCGGCAGTACCAGTGGGCAGTAGTCGGCAGGCAGTCAGCGGTCTTTTATCACGGCAGGCTGCGGAAAAGCGTTTCGGAACCCTGTCATTTCGAGCGGAGCGAGAAATCTCGCTCTGACGCTGAAGGCAGGGCTCTTGGTTGATGCGCTTGCGGTCAAGATTTGAACAGCGTGCGGCTGTTGACTGTCAGCTCTGGACTATCGGCTGTCTTTTCTCCAATGGAATTCGCGTGCAAAATAGGAACCCCCACGGGACGCGTGGTCAGCCAGATCGAGCAGGCGGCCTCGGAGTCAGAGCTGCGGCAACGCTTGACGGCCCAGGGCTTTTACATCTTTTCGCTTCGTGCCAAAGGCGCGCTGGATGCCCGGCTGAGGGCCAAGCGCCGCAAGAAGATCAAGCCCGATGACTTCGTGATTTTCAACCAGCAGTTTCTGACCCTTTCAAAATCCGGCCTTCCCCTTCACAAGTCGCTGGAACTCCTTGCCCGCCAAACCGGCAGTCAGGCTCTGCGCGATGCTCTCGAGGACGTGAGAGACCGTGTCCGTTCCGGCGTATTGATCTCGGAAGCCTTCGAGGCCTCCGGAAAGTTCCCCAAGATTTATTGTGCCACGCTGCGGGCTGGTGAGCGCAGCGGCAGCATGGATAAGGTGCTGGCTCAGTACGTGGCCTACCAGAAGATCAGCCGGGGTTTCCGCAAGAAATTCCTGGCCGCGCTCATCTATCCCGCCTTCTTGATGGTTTTTCTGGCCGTTCTCATCAGCTTTGTGGTGGCGTTTGTGGTGCCGCGCTTCGCCGCTCTGTACTCGGATTTGGACGTGCAACTGCCCCCTTTAACACTATTCGTGATCAACTTCTCGAACGCCTTCAGGCATTACGTGCTGGTGTTTCTGGGGGTGGGGGTGTTGGTTGTTCTGGGGTGCCGCCAGTTATGGAGATCTCAGGAGGTCAAGCTTGCCTGGGACCGGTTCAAGTACCGGCAGCCGGTGGTGGGAAAGCTCCTGTTGAAATTCTCCGTGGCTGAATTTGCGCGCACTTTCGGAACGCTGCTGCAGGGCGGGTTGCCGGTAGTGGCGGCTCTTGAAACCGCCCGGCAATCGGTTACGAGTCCCTTGCTCGTGCAGGCTATCGGAGCGGCCCAGAAGGAAGTCACCACCGGCCGATCGCTCACCTCTAGTCTGCGGGCGACCGGTTACTTTCCGAACGCCGCTTTGGACATGATGGAAATCGGCGAGGGCACGGGCGCGCTATCAGGCATGCTGGAGAGCATGGCGGAGTTCTTCGAGGAAGACGTCAACGTTGATCTTTCGACGCTCATCTCGCTCGTTGACCCCATCATGATCGCGCTCATCGCCATCGTGGTGGCGTTCGTGCTGGTGGCGTTCTATCTGCCCCTGTTTTCGCTGGCGGGACAAGTGCACTAAAAGCAGTGGTCAGTGGTCAGTGGTTAGTGATTGGTTTCAGGCGTCGAGCGAAATCAAGAGGATTAGAGGAAAATGGGCCTGGTTTACATCAGCGCGACGGTCAGCAACGACGGCCAGTCCGCCACGCTACAGTTCCTGGTGGATAGTGGCGCCAAGTACACGTTACTGCCACTCGACACTTGGAAGGCTCTCGGGCTCGAACCGATCAAGTCCATGCGGTTCGTACTTGCCGACGGAACAGCGATCGAGCGCAACATTTCCGAATGCCTCATCACGCTGCCACCTCACGGCTCGCTCCATACGCCTGTGATTCTCGGCCATGGGGGCGACGATGCCCTTCTCGGAGTCATTACGCTCGAAGAGTTTGGGCTCATTCTCAACCCATTCCAGCGCACTTTAGAAGCCGCCCGGATGATGCTGGCCGTGATGGCCAGTGGCCAGGCTTAGATTAGGGGCTAGGAGTCAGTGGGAGGCCGCGATTGGTACGGTGGGACAGAACAATGAGCAGGGCACGCTGTTACCGCCGAATGATCGCCGCTTCCGTGGCGGCCATCGCCATCTTTGCCACAGCGGCGCCGGGCATGGCTTCCGCGAGCAAGCCCGTTAGCGACTTGGGCAGGCGCATCGACGAATTTGGGAGCCGTGTTGGCGACGTCACTCAACGCTTGGACGACAGCGCTGAGCGCACCAACGACTGTCTCATTGGGGTCAAACGGTGCCGCAGCCCGCGTTTGAAGAGCATCAGAAACGGCCTGGACAAGTTCAATGAAGGACTCGACAAAGTGGGAAACGTACTCGACAAGGCTGGGGACAGGCTTCAGGAAGGGATCGTCGCAAAATAAGAGCGCGCCCTGCGGGTGAGAGGATATGAAAGAATCGGGTTGTAGCGGCGGTCTCTGACCGCCGGCTTTTGGAATCAATCGATTCGGCGGTCAGAGACCGCCGCTGCAACCCGCGAATTGCATTTTTTCACAGCTTCTGAGTAGTGGGCTGGCAGGAGAAACAGAGGAAGAGAGACGATGGGTGATACCCCTTCAATAGCGGTTGCACCGTTGAGCCTCGATCAGGAACTGGAGCAGGCCCGCCAGCTCGCGGAGCGCTACCGGTTTCCCTTCGCGGACCTGCGCCAATTCATGCTCGACAAGGACTTGCTCAGTTCAATTCCCCTCGATCTGATGGTTCGCTACGAGTTTCTACCCCTCACCACCGATGATGGCTACCTCACGGTGGCGGTTGGCGACCCCACCAATCTCGAGCGGCTGGACGAGCTCGAAACGCGGCTTGGGCGCCGGCTTCGATTTCAGGTGGCGGCAGTCAGCCAGGTACGCGAGGCGCTCAAGAACACCGAACCTTCCCGGCGCGTACTCGACGAGGCCACGGTAGACTTTCGCATCGACGTGATCCGGGGTGGCGAAGAAGACGCGGACGAGGGTCTTTCTTTGGAGTCCCTGGTCGAGGATCGGGAATCGAGTCCCATGATCCGCCTGGTGGATTCGATTCTTTTCGCCGGACTTGAGCGCCGGGCCAGCGATATTCACATTGAGAGCCATGATAACGCCGTGGTGGTGAAAAACCGCATCGACGGGGTGCTGGCGGAGGCCATGCGGCCTCTCGCCCAGGAGTTCCAGTCCAACCTGATTACGCGCATTAAGGTGATGGCCGAACTGGACATCGCCGAGCGCCGCGTGCCGCAGGACGGGCGCTTTCGCGTGCGCTATAAGGGCCGTTCCATTGACTTCCGCGTCTCCATCATGCCGTCCATCAACGGCGAGGATGCGGTGCTTCGTATTCTTGACAAGGAGTCGCTCAGCGACAAATTCCGCCAATTGCGCCTGGACGTCCTGGGCCATTCCGAGCGCGAACTTAAGCGCCTGCGCCGCTTTATCCGGGAGCCGTACGGCATGGTGCTGGTAACCGGCCCCACCGGCAGCGGAAAGACCACAACGCTTTATGCGGCACTCTCCGAAATCAAGAGTGACGAAGACAAGATCATCACCATCGAGGATCCGGTGGAATACCAGATCCGCGGCATTACGCAGATCCCGGTGAACGAGAAAAAAGGGCTGACCTTCGCGCGCGGCCTGCGGTCGATTCTGCGCCATGACCCGGACAAGATTATGGTGGGCGAGATTCGCGACAATGAGACGGCGCAGATCGCCATTCAGTCGGCGCTGACCGGACACCTGGTGTTCACCACCGTGCACGCCAATAACGTGCTGGACGTGCTCAGCCGGTTCCTCAACATGGGCGTGGAGCCTTATCACTTTGTTTCAGCGTTGAATTGCATCCTGGCGCAACGCCTGGTGAGACTCATCTGCGAAGTCTGCAAACGTCCGGTCGAGATGAGCCTCGAGCAAACGGAGGAGGCTGGGTTGGACCCGGCGGCTTGGCGGGATGTCGTCTTTTACGAGGGCTCCGGCTGTCCGCAATGCAACTTTAGCGGCTTCCGCGGGCGCACGGCCATTGGCGAGATCCTGGCGCTGACCGATTCGGTCCGTGAGCTCATTCTGGAAAAGCGGCCCACTTCGGAACTGCGGCGTGTGGCGCGCCGCGAGGGCATGGTGACCCTGCGCGAATCTGCGCTCGAAAGGGTTCGGGAGGGCGTAACCACATTGCGTGAGGTCAATAAAGTGACTTTCGTTGAGACGGCAGGGTGACGGCAGGATTCAGAAGCGGGAAGTAAGAAGTAAGAAGTAAGAAGTAAGAAGAGAACATAGGAGAATCGCGGTCGAGCGAAGCCGGAATGTTTATGATAAGCAAGGACTTGCTAAATTATGTCGGAAAGTGTCGGAAAGCTCGCACTGAAGGGAATCGGAGCGGGAGCCGACTTCGGCTTTGGGATTCTGACTCCTGGCTTCTGACTTCTTGCTTCTGACTCGTGACTTCTGGTTTTCGGGCCGAACGAAGCCGGAATGTTTATGACAAGCAAGGACTTGGTACATTATGTCGGGAATGTCGAAAAGCTTGCGCTGAAGGGAACCGGAACGGGAGCCATCGAGGGCCCTGGGATTCTGGATTCTGGCTTCTGACTTCTTGCTTCTGACTCCTGACCTCTGTATTTATGGACTGGAAAGACCAACTGAAGGCCCTCTGGAAACGCGCCACCTGGACGCGTACTGCAGACTTCACTCTGCCCGGCGTATTGTTTGAGCTTCAGCCGGATTTCGTGATGGCGGCTCGCCTTGCAGGCAAAGGAAACGGAGATGGCCAAGGCCAGTTGGGGCGTATGGTACTGGCACCGCTCGAGCTCGACGCGCTGGCGCCTTCGCCAAGCGGCCCCGCGATCTTGAACAAGTCTTTGCTGGGTAAGACCTTAGACCGTCTCGCCATTGCGGCGGGCAACGGCAAAGCCCGTGTGGGTGTGTTAGTGCCCGATGGCGTCGCACGTGTGGGGGTCTTTCCGTTCGAGGTTTTGCCCGCCAACCGCCGGGAGGCTGCGACCCTGATCGGCTGGCGAATGCGTGAGAACTTGCCCTTTGGGCCCGAAGAGGCACGAATCAGCTACCAAACTGCGAAAAGTGTGGAGGTTGGCAAGGAGGGGGAGATTGAGGTGGCCGCGGTGGCCATGCGATCTTCCGTGGCAGCAGAGTTCGAAGAGATCTTTGAAAGCATTAATCGCTCCAGCGCTCTCATTCTCCCCTCGACGATGGCGCTTCTCGCCCTGCTTCCTCGAGAAGAAGCCGGAGGCCAGCTCCTCGTCCATGTTTGCGCCAACGCGGCTACGCTGGCCGTGGTGGATCGGCAGCGGCTCCGCTTCTGGCGAACGCGCGACCTTGCGGGCCTCGCGCCCGAGCAGATTTTTATTCAAACGGCAGCCGAGGCCGCTCGAGTGGTGGCCTCCACCGAGGACCGGCTACAGCTCCGCCTCGCTCGCACTTGGCTCTGTGCCCGCCCGCCTGCGACGGAGAGTTGGGCGGATGATCTCGGCCGGACGCTCGGCCGCGATGTTGAATTGCTTCAGCCCACACCTGAAACCGGAAGTCTTCTCACCAGCGATGACCGTATCGTATACCGGCGTTACGGAGCGCCGCTGGCGGGGCTGATTGCTAACGAGGTGCTGAACGGCCGTAACTGATCTGCAGCTCTCAGCCTTCAGCCGCCAGCTTCCGGGCGTGGGAACCGGCAACCGAACATGAAAGTATCCCTCAACCTGTCACTCGCGCAGAGCTTCCGCCAGCGCCACGTGGTCGCCTGGTCAGTGCCTCTGCTGGCGGTCTCGGGCGTTTTGCTGTTCCGGCTAGGGTTGTCGATTCAAGGGAACTGGAAGCAGTACACGGCCGTGCGGCAGTCCGTGGAGCGGGAGCAGTCTCGCCAGAACGAGCTGGTGGCGCAAGAAGCGTCCGTGAAAAGCAAGCTGGAGCAACCCGAAAACCGGGCCCTGCTGCGCGAGGTGAAATTTGTGAACTCGGTTATCGAGCAGCGGCGGCTTTCTGTCACCGGGCTGACGGAAAAAGTGACGGTGTTGCTACCCCCTCAAGTGCGTCTCGCCGCCCTGAGTTTGCCGGATAGCTCCGGCGATCCGGTGGTCCACCTCGGCGTCGAAGGAACCGGCGAAGAGCCGGTGGAGACTTTCCTCACGAATCTCGAGGATTCACCGGACTTCAAAGACGTTTCCTTGCTCAGTCAAGGCTTCGAACAGAAAGGAAACGGCGTGCCGGTCAGCATCACCTGTACAGCGCGCTACGTGGGAGGCCGATCCGAGACTGCTGAGGACACAAAGGCGGAGTCTACTGACACGAAGGACAAGGGGCCTGCCAAGGAGCCCTCTGGGGAGGCGAAGGGCGCAGGCGGGGCACCCGCGGCGCCCCAAGCTACAACATCCCCGCGAGTTCCGGCACCCCAAACGGCAGGCGTCGGGCCTATGCCCGCCGGTGGCGCCAACACACCGGGCAGAGCCGCGGCGCCGCGCAACGCTGCGCCGTCGACCGTGAAACCGAAGTGAACATGACTAGGCTGAGGCGCAAGACACTGATTCGCATCCTCGAGGCCGCTGCGCTGGGTCTGGCCGCGGTCGACCTCGTATTGTACTTAGGCGTCTCCCATCCGCTCGCTATCGCCGTCCGCGATGAGCAGCAAACGTTTTCAGTGACGCGGGTGCAAGTGAAGCAGACCCAGGCGCGTATTGCCCAGTTTCAGAAGGAGCTGGGCGCGCTCCCCCAGACCCGGCACGAGCTCGACCAGTTCTTGCAGGACCACGTGCCGCGGCGCCAAAAGGCTTACTCTCGCGCCGCCGGCCTTGTCCATAAGTTCACGCAAGACGCAGGCGTGGAGCTTACGCGGGTGGCCTACCGTCCTGAAGGCCGCCCTTCGGAGCCTCTTGAGCAACTGGGTGTCTCGGTGACCGTTCAAGGCCCCTTTGAAGGCCTGCAGCGCTTCACTCACTCTCTTGAGACTTCGTCTGACTTGGTGATTGTGCGGGGCACCATCTTTCAGCCGGGTGAGACGGGCGGCTTGGCCTTGCGTCTGCTCGCGGATCTTTACGTGAATCCTTAAGTGCCGATGACGATCAAAAGCCCCAACACGCGGCGCCTGGTTACAATCGCTCTGGCGGTCGTGTCGGTTGCGGCCGTGGGCAGGTTGGTGATCGAAATCACCGGGGTCGGGGCGGCGCCGGCGGACACTCCACCGCCCTCAGCACCGCGCGTGGCGAACGCCGCCCAAGCTCCCCGGCGGGCGGCCGAGCCGTCCACCAGGCCTCTTCCCGTGAATGGTTCCAGCGGCACGTTGTTGCAGCTCGATGTTCTCAATCACTTGAACAGCCGCGCCTTGCCTGATTTCGAGCGCAACCCCTTTGAATATGGGCCCACCCCGGAGCAGATCAAGGCGATCGAGGACAAGAAAAACCAACCGCCACCGCCTCCACCCCCGCCACCGCCGCCACCTCCGGTGCCTTATAAAGCTATTGGCTACCAGCAGGACGCTAACGGCAAGAAGCGGGCCTATCTTGATGACGGGCAGGAAAGCTCCAGCGTCTATGTCGTGCGGGAAGGGGAGGAGTTCGGGCAGAGATTCAAGGTATTGAAGATCACTGACTCGTTTGTGGAAGTGCAGGATGAAACTTATCACCAGGTTGTTCAGCTTCCGTACCCGCAGCCGCAGTAGCGCGCAGCGTCAGGGGCTGGATCGTGCACCCGGCGGCTACGCACTGATGGTGATGCTCATCGCCGTCACCGTGATGACCATCGCCTTGCTGGCGGTGCTCCCCAGCACCTATCAGGAGGCCCGCCGCGAGCGCGAAGAGGAGTTGCTTTTTCGAGGCAATCAGTACGCGCAAGCCATTTACCTTTTTCAGAAGAAGTTCAACCGGTATCCAAACTCCATCAAAGAGCTGCTGCATACCGACAATATGAGTTTTCTCCGCAAGCCCTGGCCCGACCCCATGACGCCTGGTGGCAAATGGCGGTTTATCCATGCGAGCGGCGCAGGCGCCTTACTTGATTCATGGACTTCAGGCCCCGCGCTCGGCCCCTCACCGTTGGGCCAGAACGGCCAAAATGGCCAAAATGGAACAACGGGTACGAATCCTCAAAACGGATCCACAAGCGGGTTTGGTTCCGGACAGAGCGGGTCATCCGGATTCGGTAGCTCGGGCGGTCCCAGCGGATCGAGCAGTCTCAACAGTGGGTCAAGTTTCAGCCTGGGTGGAGGAAGTGGCGGGGGCGCGGCCGGCTCCTCGTCATCGTCGTCGCAAAGTGACTTCGGTTGGCCGGCTTCCGGCGCCGGGTCGTCAGCGTCTGGTGAGGCTGGCCAAGCAGGCGGAAGCTGGGATACCACAGGAACCTCGGGGCTGCCGCCAACCGGCACGGACCTTTCGGGCACGGCAACGCCAGGATCAACAACGCCGGGATCGACTACGGCTGGCGCGGGGGATTCCATTAATTCCTTGTCACCCGCGGCCCTTCACGCCGAGGAACCGGGGCGTCCCCTTGACTCCAACGGTAAGCCGAAGATGTCGCCCGACTGCATCGGCGGCATCCAGCAGGGCAACTCATCTGCGTCCCCTTCTACTTCCGGAGCTTCAACCCAATCGTCGTCTCCGTCTTCCTCATCGTCTTTTTCTTCCTTCACATCCTCTTCCTCTTCTTCGTTTGGATCGCCTGGCTCCTCCGGAACGCTGGGCTCTTCCGGGTCCTCCGGTTTCTCATCGTCTTCGCCGTCGTCTTCGTCGTTCGGTTCTATGGGTTCGAGTGGGACGCCGGTGGGCGCCGCGGTTGTCGGAGTCGCGAGCTGCAGTGATCAGGCTTCGCTCCGTACTTACAACAAACATCACCGTTACAGCGAATGGGAATTTATCGGCGTCGGCTACAACCCCCTCGGCAGCGGAGCCAGTACGACGCCCGTGCAGTCGCCTGGGCAGCCGGGCCAGGCGGGATCAGGCCAGCAAGGCCAAGGTTCCTCCTTTGGCTTTGGGTCCTCCGGCAGCACGAACCAGCCGGGATCGCCCGGCAGCACGGGATCTGAGCCTGGTAACACCGCTCCTCCTCCGGCAACACCCCAACCTGCCCCGACCCCACCGGACAATCCTCGTCAAGGGCCTTAACATCAGAGCTGGCATATAGATCCGAAGCATTACCAGAAATGCTATAACCCCCGTTTGCACCCGCTCGTGACAGAAATTTTACAAACTTCTTGCACTGCTTTGTGATAGCATTCCCAGGCTCGATCTTGAATCCAGGGGGGCCCTTACCGTCTGTGAAAGGGGAAATGGCTTCCCCCTAAATTGAAGGGAGAAACGTGATTAGAAAGTTGACTTTACCCGTACTTGCAGCCGTCGCGATTGCGGCGGGCGCCAACGTGGTTTGCCAGGCCCAGCCACAGCCCCTATTGACTCACCATGTTCGTGAGGTAGTAACCACCGGCCAAGCAAAGTTGCTCGGTCGTCTTCCTGCGACCCAGTCGATGCATATTGATATGGTGCTGCCCTTGCGTGACCGGGCAGGCCTGCAAACCCTTCTAAAACAGGTGTACGACCCTCTGAGCGCGAATTACCGTCAATACCTTACCGTGCAAGAGTTTACCGATATGTTCGGCCCAACGCAACAGGATTATGACGCTGTGGTTCGCTTCGCAAAGGCCAACGGCCTCACCGTCGTCGGCGGCTCCCGCGACTCCATGAGCGTGCAGGCTACGGGTTCGGCTGCGGCAGTCGAGTCAGCCTTCCATGTCAGCATGGGAGTCTACCAGCACCCCACCGAGAACCGTACTTTCTACGCTCCTGACCGGGAGCCCACTGTCGACCTGCCGTTCCAACTGTGGGCCATCGATGGTTTGGACAACTTCTCGATCCCACAGCCTAACTTGGTGCGCAGACCTGCGGGCGTCCAGCCGCTGGCCACCACGGGCTCCTGCCCTTCGGCCTCCTTTTGCGGCAGCGATATGAGGGCGGCCTATTATGGTGGCACGACTCTGACGGGAGCGGGCCAGGATATCGGTCTGTTGGAATTCGCGGGATTTGACATCGCCGACGTGAACACCTATTACACGAACGCGGGTCAAACGAGAACCGCCACGGTCACTGGCATTTCCACCGATGGAACTTCAATAAACTGCATTGCAAGGCAAGGTTGTGACGATACGGAACAGACCCTTGACATCACGCAGGCTCTCGGCATGGCCCCGGGCGTAGATACACTCTTCGTGTACGTTGGCTCTACACCGATCGCCCTGTTAGGCGCGATGTCTTCGGATGTTCCCTTGCCCCTGAATCTGAGCTCATCGTGGAGTTGGAAACCGGCGGACCCCACTGATGACGACCCCTACTTCGAGAAGATGGCAGTTCAGGGCCAGAGTTTCTTTCAAGCCGCGGGTGACAGCGGCAAGTGGGCAAGCGGGCAGTTTGTCTTCCCGAACGAGGACGCGAACGTCATTTGCGTGGGCGGTACATCCCTTACAACTGCCAGCGCGGGTGGCGCCTGGTCCGCGGAAACCACCTGGAGCGATGGTGGCGGCGGCATTTCGCCGGACAAAATTACGATCCCCTCGTGGCAGCAACTCACAGGCGTGATCACCACGGCCAACAAGGGATCGACGAGCTACCGCAATGGCCCGGACGTTTCGGCAAACTCGGATTTCACCTTTTATGTGTGTGCCGACCAAACCACTTGTACGGCCAACCTTTACGGTGGGACGAGCTTTGCCGCGCCCATGTGGGCTGGCTACATGGCGCTGGCCAATCAGCAGGCGGCGACCAACGGTGATCCCGCGCCGGGCTTCGTCAACCCCGCCGTTTATCCGCTGGCTTTGGGGTCGACCTATGGCACCCTGTTCCACGATATCACCAGCGGTAGCAATGGCTTTCCGGCGGTCACTGGTTACGATCTGGCAACCGGTTGGGGTAGTCCCAACGGCAGTGGCTTGATCGACGCGCTGGCCCCGGCAGGGACTGCCGACTTCACGCTCAGCGTGTCTCCCGGCTCGATTACCGTGGCTCGCGGTAGCATCGGCACCACTACCGTTACCACAACGGTGTCGGGTTCGTTCAACTCAGCGATAACCTTATCGGTAAAGCCGAACCTCGGAAAGTTCAGTCCTAATCCGATAGCCGCACCTGGCGCTGGTACTTCGAGCTATAAATTCAAGCTGCCGGCGGGGGCCCCAGTCGGAACCCACACGTTCGTCATCACGGGCGTCGGCGGCGGCATCACACACACGACCAACCTCACAGTCATCATTCAGTAGCTGCATGACGTTTGGTGATTGCAACGACCATTTCGCAAGAGAAGGCCCGGGCCGTCTGGTCCGGGCCTTCTTGTTTTCGGGCGTCTTCACACAGAGACCCAGAACTCTGTGCTCTGCCGGTTGGTGGCCTTTGTACCGATGTGTTACCGACGGATGTAATATGAACGTAGCGACTTGACAGGCATTGCCACGTCAGCCATGATACCTGGGTTTATTGGTATTTGGGCCCCGGAGAAGGAAAGAGAGGGTCAAATGAAAAAGTGCTTAGCAGTTCTCGGCGCTCTGTTTTTTCTCGCAGCTTCTGCTGGCGCGAGCGCCATTTACAACTTCTCGGTCAATGCCACAAGCAAGTCCGCCCTAACCAACTTCAGCCTCACGTGTTCCGGTATGCCGACCACTTGCGCTGGCATTCAGGCTAGCGAAGTGAGCGTCACATCCGGCCCAGCAACTGGGGCGACGTTATCTTCGATTACGGTAGGATCCACCCTCGATGTGGCAGTTTTCGCGGATTCCTTCGGCCAGTTCTGGACGTTTAGTCTTGACACCACTGCCATCACTGGCATGAAAACGTACACCTTCACGAGTTCCAGTACCGTTTCGTACGGTTCCTCCGGAAGTGTCGCTGCCTCCGGTGCCCTCGCCATTGCGAAAGCCACCGCCATGCCCGAACACGCGACGTTTTGGACATTGCTCTTGGTCTTGATCCCCGTCGTTTTCGTCTGTTGGCGGCAGGGCCGAGCGCGTGCGCTGCATTCCCCCGCACTCTAGACCCAAGCCGCTTTAGCCTCGCGCGCGAATAAAGCTTCTCGCGAGCTACTCGTCCCGCGTCACTCCCCGATAGAAAATGTCGATTTGAACGTCCGGGGGTTTCGGGGCGCGGCGTTTGATGCTGAACGGCCGCATTCCTGAGGTGGCGCTTTGAGCTGCATGCGCCCGCGCGGTGTAGGTCTCCGGCTGCCGACGAATGGGCTGGACCGGCTGCTGCTTGCTGAGTTGCTTCCTTCATAGGTGAAACTCCTCCTTCTTCTTGCTCTCATGATATCCTCAGAGCTGTGAAATGAGCGGTTTGAGCTACGGCCCCGTCCTGCCATGAACCTCACGAGAATCTGCGGCGTAATCGCACTTGCAGCGACTGTGTTGGCCTGCGGACGGCGCGCGATCCAACGCGACGCCACGGCTCCCATCGCGGAATGGCCCACCTACGGCAATGATCCCGGCAGCTCGCGATACTCTCCCCTCGCTGAAGTTAGTCCGCAGAACGTCAAGGATCTGAAACTTGCTTGGACCTTCCACACCGGCGACGTGGCTCGCGGCGGCGGCACCTGGAACGGGCAGAAGGTGTGGGCCAGGAGCACGTTTGAGGCGACGCCGCTGATGGTGGATGACACCCTTTACGTGGCGAGCTCCTTCAATCGCATCATCGCTCTCGATCCCGAGACGGGCCGCGAAAAGTGGGCCTTTGATCCCAAGCTTGACCGCATCGGTTACTACGGAGACTACTTCACCTGCCGCGGTCTGGCCACCTGGGTCGATCCGGCGAGCCCGACGGGCCAGGCCTGCCACCGCACCATCTTTGAAGCCGTACTCGACGGCCGCCTGGTGGCCGTCGACGGCGCCACCGGCCAACCCTGCGCGGCCTTCGGAGACCAGGGCCAGGTGTCGCTTACTACCGGCATCAAGACCGAGGTCAAGGGCGAGTACCACTTCACCTCACCGCCGGCCGTGGTGGGTAACGTCGTGGTGGTGGGATCGGCCATCAATGACAACGATCGCGTCGATATGCCGGCCGGCGTGGTGCGCGCCTACAACGCACGCACCGGAGCGCTGGTGTGGGCGTGGGACCCGGTACCGCGCGATCCCTCTGATCCGGCGCGCGCCACGTGGCAGAATGGCGCCGATCGCACCGGAGCGGCCAACGTGTGGGGTCCCGTCTCCTCCGACCCCGAGCACGACTTGGTTTTCCTGCCCACCACCAGCCCCAGTCCCGATTTCTTCGGCGGCGCGCGTAAGGGCGACGACCGCAATGCTGACTCCTTGGTGGCTCTGCGAGCTTCGACGGGAAAAGTGGCGTGGGCTTTCCAGGCGGTTCACCACGACCTTTGGGATTATGACCTGCCGAGCGGCCCGTCCCTCATCAACATCAATCGCGACGGCCAGAGTATCGCGGCGCTGGCTCAGCCTAGCAAGATGGGCTACGTTTTCATCCTCAACCGCGACACAGGGCAGCCCGAGTTTCCTGTGGAGGAGAAGCCGGTGCCCCAAGATGGCGTCCCTGGCGAGTGGCTCTCGCCCACGCAGCCTGTTCCCACAGCCCCGCCGCGCCTGGTGCCCGACCATCTCGACCCCAAGGATGCCTGGGGTCTCTCGCCTTGGGACCGCGGCAAGTGCCGCGACCTCATCGCCAGCTTGCGGCGCGAGGGCCCTTTCACGCCGCCCAGCCTGCAGGGCACGCTCGAATACCCCGGGAACATCGGCGGCACCAATTGGGGCGGCTTGGCCTTCGATCGTTCGCGCGGCCTCATCGTTGGGAATCAGAGCAACATTCCCTTCATTGTCCAGCTTATTCCGAGAGAGCAGGTCACTGCGCTAAGGCAGCGCGCAGGGGGCATGGAGAACGGATGGGAATATGCGCCCATGAAGGGCACACCCTACGTGATGCGGCGCCGCGCCTTGCTGTCGTCCTGGCAACTGCCCTGCAACGCACCTCCCTGGGGAACGCTTGCCGCGGTCGACGCAGACACAGGACGCATTCGCTGGCAAGTACCGCTCGGCACCATGCGCGAGCTCGCGCCGCTTCCACTGCCCATCGCTTGGGGTACGCCCACGCTCGGCGGGCCCATCACCACCGCCAGTGGCCTCACTTTCATCGGCGCCACGCTCGATAGCACTTTCCGCGCCTTTGACACGGCAACCGGCAAGGAGCTATGGCACGCCGACCTCACCGCCTCGGCCATGGCGACTCCCATCACCTACCGTGCGCGTCCGGGCGGGCGCCAATACGTGGTGGTAGCCGCCGGCGGTCACGGCAAGGCCGGCGACCGGCTGAAACTCGATGACTCCGTGGTGGCATTTGCGCTGCCCTAGCTGGTGCAACGTGGCAATTCCCAACCGTGCCATACCGACTGCGGGGCGTCTCATTCCGACACGTAGGCTGTGGAGATTTCCCCGGATGGGCTCGATCCTTGCTATATTCTTTTTTGGAGCGTGAGATGACCATCGACGAACGCATCGAAGCTATGGCACAAACGATGGAACTTCTGGTCCGGGCCCAAGCCAAAAGCGACGAAAAGCACGCTTGGGTGGTGGATACCCTGGTGCGGCTGGAGGGCAATATCCTCGATCACGACATACAGATCGGCAAACTCACCGCGACTGTGGATAAGCTGGCCCTCACCGTCGACCGCTACATCCGCGCCCAAGGCGACGGCCAGGGCTCGAATTGATGCGGCCCTCAGCTAAGATCGGCGGCCTTTTCGCCGCCGCCGGTTTGCTGATCGCTTTGGTTCCGTGGGGTGCACCCCACCTTGCCGCCCAGGAGGGGCAGCCCCCGTGGAGCGACGCCGAAAAGCCTATCTTCGAGCAGCTCAAAAAACTGCGTTCGCTGCCGGATGACGTCCGCGCGCAGACCACACGACAGCTTGCCCTGCAGATTCGCGCCTTACCGGCGGTCCCCAATAAGTTGTATCTTGCTTTCGGTCTGTCGGGCCTTTCAACCGAAGGCGACTTCGGCCACGATACCCTCCGGGAAGTTGCCACCACGTTGGCGGACGCCCTCCGCGGGAGTCCACCTGTGGCGCAAGCAAGGCAAGTCCCGGCGCCCTATGTCGAACTCGCTTCGCTGGTGCGCTACGAGCACGTGGAGGTTTCGTTGGACGATCGAGAATTTGCAGCCGCGATGTCGAGGCTTGAAGCGGATGACGAACGCCGCCAGCGCGCCGATTTCACGCTGACAGACCTCGAAGGCAAGCCGTGGACGCTGAGCGCGCTGCACGGAAAAGTGGTGCTGGTGAATTTCTGGGCCACCTGGTGCCCGCCCTGCCGCAAGGAAATGCCCGATCTCGAGGCGGTGTACAATCAATTCAAAGATCGCGGCCTCGTGACCCTCGCCATCTCCGAAGAGGATGCCGCCAAGGTGAAGCCTTTCATTGCGCAGCGGAGCTTCACTTATCCGATCCTGCTTGATCCGGGCGGCACGGTGAATCGCCTCTTCGTGATTGAGGGAATTCCCAAGAGCTTCGTTTACGATCGCAGCGGCAAGCTGGTGGCGGAGTCGATCGACATGCGTACACGCAGTCAGTTCCTCGCGATGCTCGCGCGCGCGGGCTTGCACTAAGGCTGCGTAAATAAATAAAGATACCATCTTATGAACCAATGCGTTATGCTCCGTAGGCATGAGCATCCTATCCGAATTGAAGCGGAAGTTCCGTTCGGTTTGGCCGCATTTGGACGAACGCACTCGCCGCATTAC
>DATJYK010000179.1:0-37398 GCA_035578005.1 Terriglobia bacterium | reverse complement strand
TTCGAGCAGGCGTTCTGCTTCCTCCTGAGTTCTTGTGCGGCCCGCGGCGATGTCTGCGCGTCCGCGGCGAACCGCGGCCATGATGCGCAGCTCTTCCGTGATTTCCTCGAGGGAGGCGGTCTCGGGGAGCCTTTGCAGAGCGTCGAGCACGGCCTGTTTATCGGTCATGAGCGCATATTACGGCATCCCAAGGCGAGGTGCAAGCGCGCGCAGCAAACAAAACAAACAGGGCCCGCAGGATGCGATTGATGAATTGGGTCGCCCGACTAAGCCGCGAGGAACCGTCATAGTGTCCACTGACGGGCGGTGCTCCCGATTGTTGTTGACAAATCGCCTCCTGTTTAACTGCCGACGCGATGTCGTACTGAATCACCGATCGGGTCCCGGGCTATTCTGAATGTTCCCCGAGATGTAGCCTAGTTATGGCCGCTACGATCACGACGGACGCAGCAGTGCAGCAGTGCAGAAACCGCTTGACAGGCTCTATGTCCTATGCTAGATAGGAGCGAGGCTGCTCTCGATGGAAATCTTGGGGTTTGGATTTGACCCGCGAATTCGCAGGCGCCGGGGTGGGCCATCGATTGATGGGGCGGGCTGGGCCCCGGGCCCCGGATGGCGGGCGAACGAAGCCGGATGGTGACGAATGAAGCCGGAATATGATTGATACGAAACGGCTTGAGAATTTAACTCGGAATTCACGCTCGCTCACGGTCCGCTCATGGGCGGCTCGTGGATGGTTGGCATCCAGAGAACGGATGACGACGAACGAAGCCGGAATCTTACTGATACAAAAGGATCTAGAGGAATATGTTGGCAGCGCAAGGGACGCTGGCTCGGCCCGAGGCTCCCGACTCCTGGTTGCTGGCTCCTGACCGCTTCTCCGGCGACGAACGAAGCCGGAAGGTTATTGATAATAGAAGACTTGAGAATTTGTCTCGGGAGCGAGGGCGGAACTTCCAGCCCTGGGAGGTCTTAACAATGAAGCGTCGTCAGCTATTCCCGGCAGGCTTCGTCACGATGATAATGTTGCTCGGCTTGGCATGGGATTTCGGAGCAGCCTTCCTGTTCGGACAGGAACTGTCGCAAGGCTCGCGGCTGCCCAAGCGGCTGGTAGGCGACTACGGCTATTGGAGCCGGACGCAGACTCCGCCTTATAGCTCGGCGCAAATTCCGTTTAACGAGCTGACGCACATTAATCACGCTGGGGTCAGCTTCAACACGACTGGTATGCTGGTGGTGCCAACCGGATTTCTCGAGCCGGAACTGATCCAGAGCGCCCACGCAGCAGGCGTGAAGGTGCTGCTGCTACTCGGTGGAAGCTTTCCCGCACTCGTTGTCAACCCCGCTCTCATAAATACCCTGGTGGGAAACTTGCAAGCATTTATCAATCAAAATGGCTACGACGGCGTCGATGTCGATTGGGAGTACCCGGGTACGATCGCGGACCGGCAGACCTTCTTCAACTTGTTCACGGCGTTGCGCGCGGCCTTCCCGAGCCCCACTTATGTGCTTTCCGCGGACGTTCCTCCTTGGGGTGGACTGGGATACGACTTCTCCGGTGTCGAGCCGGTGCTGGATTACTTCAACATCATGATGTACGACTGCGCGGGACCCTGGACGGATGACGCGCAGCTTAATTCGGCGATTTTTCCCGATTCGAACAATCCTGAGCCCTATGAATGCGAGCCCGGTGGCAGCGTGGAAGAAGCGGCTGACATCTTTCTGAACCAGTTGAATCTGCCGGCTTCGAAGCTGAACATGGGAACGCCGTTCTACGGCTACGCTTACACCAACGTCAGCGCGCTGTGGGGTTCGTGCACAAACTGCGGGAGCACAGTGGTCTCCGAGAATTACGGAACTTTTATCAAGCAACGCATTAACCAGCAGGGATGGGAAACCTTTTACGATCCGATCTCGCTGGTGCCGTATATGCTCAAAATCGATGGGAGCCCGGGGTACATCACTTACGACGACTATTTTTCCACTTACTACCGGGTGTGGTATTCAGTGTGGAAGCGGGGCCTTGGCGGTACCTTTATGTGGTCTCTCGATGCTGATTACGATGGCCACTCGCAGGACTTGCTGGACGCTATGTATCGAGGCACGACCCAGCGGAACAACTGACAGACATGGCAGAATGGACGAACAAACTGGGAATGTCTTTCAGAATCAATACGATGGCAGGCGGCTCCGTAGACCTTACCGACAAGGATTGTGACAAAGGATAATCGATGAGGTAACAGCGTGTGAGGGTGCCGTAATTCTTTAGAAACTGGGTGGGGGAAGTCTTTCGAACGAGTGTGCGGGAAATCTGAATAGTTGCGACAAGAAAAATTTATTGGACCGTTCCCGCCGAACCGAGCATCCTTCAAGAAGCGGCTGGAACGCAGATTTGGGGCCGCGACCGGCTTTTTGAATACGGAGTTTTGATTTTGATCCTTCAGGTCCAGATGCAATGTTGTTGCACTTGTTGTTGTCGCACGAGTGCGCCCTCTGGCCGTGAGGATCTCAAAGCTTAGTTAAGCAGCCTTAAGCAGGATTAAGCAGAGTCCAAGCCCACTGGCCAGACAGGCGTTCTGGTAAGTGGGCTTTTTAATTTTCGGACACTGTCTGGTGATCAGTATGGAAGCGCGGCCGCGGCGGCACCCTCATGTGGTCTCTGGACGCCGACCACGACGGCCATTCGCAGGACTTGTTGGACGCGATGTGCCGAGCCGCGATGCAGGAGAATAACTGACGGGCTAAGCTTCGCCGGTGGATTTTTCGTATTCGGAGTCAAGATGAAAGCCTCTAACTCACGCTGGAAGGAACACCTGTCCGGGAAAATGCCGGAGGTTCTGGCCCAAGAAGTCGATAACTTCGAAATGGAGATTGATCTGCGGCGGCAGGGCAAACTCGACGAGCGGCTCTTCGCGGAAACTCGGCTGCGGCGGGGAGTCTATGGGCAGCGTTACGACAACGGTGAGCGGCACGATGGCAAGAAAGTGCAGGAGCTCAAATATCCCTCAGGGGCGTTGACCAAAGGGCCGAACACGCTGTGGGATGCGCCGGGAATGCAACGCATCAAAATTCCCGGAGGGGGGCTGAACGCCAGCCAGCTTGAGACGCTCGCCGAGCTGGCCGAAGAATACTCCGACGGGATTGCCCACGTTACCACGCGCCAAGACGTGCAGCTCCATTATGTTCATATTGACGATACTCCCACGCTGATGCGGCGCCTGGCGGCTGCCCGCATCACTACGCGGGAAGCTTGCGGTAACTCAGTCCGCAATGTTACGGCCTGTCCTTATGCCGGTGTCTGCCCGGACGAGGTGTTTGACGTCACACCGTACTCCCACGCCCTCGCGCGCTTTTTGCTGGGCCATCCTGATACCCAGAATTTCGGACGAAAGTTCAAGCCTTCCTTCAGCGGCTGCGCGCAACACGCTTGCGCCATCGCCAACATGCACGACCTGGGCTTGATTGCGGTGACGCGCGTCGAAAACGGCAAGGAGGTACGCGGGTTTGAGATGTATGTGGGCGGCGGGCTGGGCACGGTCCCATATCAGGCGAAGCCATTCGACTCTTTCGTCCCTCCCGAAGAGCTGCTGCCACTCACACAGGCGATCGCCAGGGTCTTCGCTAAGTACGGCGAGAAGAAGAACCGCAACCGCGCTCGGATCAAGTTCCTGGTTCAGGATCTCGGAATTACGAAATTCAAGGAACTGGTGCTGGAGGAACGGAAGAAACTCCCCACCGATCCGCGATGGACCGATTACATCGAGACTGCAGAGCAATTTGAAGAGGAACCACTGCGCCCGCCCGGGGAGCCCGTCGCAACCGCGTCCGAAGATTTCGAGCGATGGCGCAAGACCAACACTCGTCCGCAGAAGCAGACAGGCTATGTGACGGTCACAGTCACCCTTCCGCTCGGTGACATCACTTCCAACCAGCTTCGCGGCCTGGCGGATATCGTCCGGCGATTCACGAAGGAGACTATTCGCACCACGGTGGAGCAGAACTTCGCCATCCGCTGGGTCAGTCAGAGTGATTTACTCGATCTTTACGACGCCTTGCGATCGGTAGGCTTGGGAGAACCCGGGGCTGGCACGATCGTCGATATCACTTCTTGCCCGGGTACTGACACGTGCAAACTTGGCATTTCTTCTTCGCGGGGGCTTGCGGCGGAGCTGCGGAAGCGGCTGGCCGAAAAGAGTTTCGAAATGGACGAAGCGGTGCAGAACCTTCACATCAAGATCAGCGGGTGCTTTAACAGTTGCGGACAGCATCACGTGGCTGACCTCGGTTTCTACGGCGTCAGCCGCAAGATGGGCGGGTACGCCGTGCCTCATTTCCAGGTGGTTCTCGGCGGGCAGTGGGATCACAACGGAGCCTCCTATGGACTTCCGGTGGTGGCCATCCCGTCGAAGAATATCCCTGAAGTGGTCGCCCGTCTTACCGAGCGATACGTGGCCAATCGCGAGAACGGCGAGAGCTTCAAGGATTACTGCAAACGCATCGGGAAAGCCGAGCTGAAGGGCCTTCTTGAAGATCTGGTGCGCCCGCCAGCCGATCCGGCCGATCATTCCTTCTTCAGCGATTGGGGCGATCCGAGGGAGTACAACCTGAGCGACCTCGGGGTGGGCGAATGCGCTGGAGAAGTAGTGTCGGCGATCGAGTTCGATCTCGCCGCGGCGGAGAGAGAAGTATTTGAGGCGCAACTGCTTTTGGAAAAAGGGAATATCCAGCAGTCGGCCAAGATTGCTTACATGGCCATGGTTCATGCCGCGAAAGCGCTCGTCAAGCTGGAAGTCGCCGACGTTTCAGACGATCCAGACCGGATCATCTCGGAATTCACCACGCGGTTTTACGATACTCACAAGTTCTTCGATCCCTTCGCGGGAGGGAAATTCGCCCAATATCTTTTTGCGGCCCACAAGGCGTCGGAGGAGCCGCGTACTGTTGATTCAGCGCGGTACCTGATCGATGAAGCCCAGCTTTTCGTCGACGCTTCGCACAGTTGCTACAACAGGATGAGCGTGCCGGTCGCCGTTTGAGAGAATAAGACTGATAGAACTTAATAGGAAACCTGCCCTCGTGGAACTTCAACACGTCAACTTGAAACTGCTGCTTGGAAATCCGGACGGCGTCGATCTCGAGGCGCTCATCCCGATCTTTCATGATTGGATCCAAGACCAGACCTGCGAAGAAGTGTTAGTGGACGTAACCGATTACCGGCACGTTCACTCGGGTCCGGGAATAGTGCTGATAGGCCATGAAGGCAACTACAGCGTGGACAACACGGACGGTCGCCTGGGCGTCCGGTACAACCGAAAATCGGTGCTGGAAGGAAATAATCAGGATCGCCTGGCGCAAGCTGCGTGGGCCGCACTTACCGCTTGCCAGCGCCTCGAAGCCGACCCGCGCATGGGCCGCACGTTGCGTTTCAATGGTAAGGACGTCGAGGTCCTCATCAATGACCGGCTGCTGGTTCCGAATACCAGTGCGTCCCGCGAAGGTCTCGACGCCGAATTTCGCCTTTTCTTTAACGGCCTGTTCGGGGAAGAGCGATATGACTTGACGTACGGTGACGAGCCTCGCAGGCTCCTCTCAGTCGCCGCGGAGGCCCTTCACACTTTCAGCGCATCGGACCTGTTGAACAATCTGTGTGGAGTGCTTCCCATTGAGACAACCAGTTAAGACTCGCAATTCAGCGAATGAGATGAAAATGGGATCGAAGGAGATTTGAGTGACGGGCCTGTCTCGACAGCGATTCAGGAAAGAGTTCAAGCTAGCGGCGGTCAGTTGGGACTGAGATTCCATCTTGAGGCTGGGGCGGTGGCAACAGAATTACGAACGAACTTGGAATGTCGTTTAGCAGGATGAAAAACCCGGTTCATGTCATTTCGAGCGCAGCGAGAAATCTCGCTCTGAAAAGAGAAGACTTACGAGATTTCTCGCTGCGCTCGAAATGACATGAACCGGGTTTTTCATCAAGTTGTTGGAGTGAATAAGTGCCCTGCACGAAGATTGATGGCAATAAAAAGAAAAATTTATTGGACCCTTTGCCAAGGACCGATCATCCTGTTGGCTAGCGGTAGCGAAAGTGAGTTGCAGACCGCGACGAGTTTCTGACGACGGAGTTTTGAGTTGATCCAGCAGTGTCAGAAGGGATGTTGTTGCACTTGTTGTTGTCGCACCAGTGCGCCTTCTGGCCGCGAGGAACTCAACGCTTAGTTAAGTAGCTTTCAGCAGGATTAAGCAGAGTCCAAGCCCACTGGCCAGACAGGCGTTCTGGCAAGTGGGCTTTTTCATTTTTGGACGCCGACTATGGACAAAATCACAGAGACGAAGGCGCAAGGAGCAGAGCGGTTAAAGCGCGAGAAGATCCCCCGGGAAGGTCTCGATGAGATCCGCCGCTTTGCGCGTGAGGGGTGCGACTAAGTTCCGTCCGAGTGGCCGGACCCTGTGCCCGATGGAGTGGAGGGATAGACAACATGCCATGCTTTGAAAGCCGCCTTGCCGGCTCTTACCGACCGTCCGAAGTAGGGCCGGGGCTTGCCCCGGCCAACGCCGACCCGAGGGTCGGCCCTACCGACACGATTTTGCCGCGGGCGGAGGCAGAGAGTTGGTCTGCAGAAGACGTGCTCCGTTGGGGGTTCGGCCGCTTCTCCCCTGATATCGCCATCGCCTCAGCTTTCGGCGCGGAAGGCATGGTTCTGGTTGATCTGGCTTCCCGCCTTCGCAACAACTTTCGCGTTTTCACCCTCGACACGGGTTTCTTCTTCCCCGAAACCTACGAACTGATTGAGAAGGTGGAACGTCGCTACGGCGTCAAAGTGGAGCGATGCCGGCCTGAGCTTACGCCCGACCAGCAGCAGCGCGTCCACGGCCCGGCTCTTTGGGCGCGTGATCCGGACCGATGCTGTGCGCTGCGCAAAGTGGAGCCGCTCGCCAACAAGCTCCAGCACTTAACCGCCTGGGTATCTGCGATTCGGCGCGAGCAGACACCCGCCCGCGCAGGCAGTTTCAAAATCGAGTGGGACACGAAGTTTGAACTCGTTAAACTCAACCCTCTGGCAGATTGGACGTCTGATGACGTGTGGACCTATATCCGGTCTCACGGTGTGCCTTACAACCCGCTGCACGACCGCAACTATCCGAGCATCGGCTGCACATATTGCACCCGTGCGGTGCAACCCGGCGAGCATTCACGCGCCGGAAGGTGGTCAGGCTTTGAAAAGACAGAGTGCGGTTTGCACACTCGGCCGAACGTGGCTAGTGAAGACTCTGTGACGCCGGCCGCAGGATAGGTGAAAATGCTGCAATCGACTCTGCGTGAGCAAGCTGAAACGAGGACCACGGCTGAGCCGGGTAGCCCAGCTCTGTTTCCGATGTTCCTGAAGCTCGCCGGACGCGCCTGCCTTGTTGTGGGCGCGGGAGCGGTAGGCACACCAAAGATCGAAGGTCTGCTGGCTGCGGGCGCGGACGTCACGGTGGTTGCGCCGCAAGCCACGGAGGCGGTGCAGGGCTGGGCCGAAGTGGGAAGACTTCTGTGGCACGCCCGCTGCTTCGAGCCTTCTGACCTCGACGGCGTGTTCCTGGTGGTAGCCGCCACTTCCTCAAACGCGTTGAATGATGCGGTATTCAAAGAGGCGCAACGCCGCGGCGTCCTGGCTAACGTGGTGGATGATCCTCCTCGCTGCGACTTCTACTACCCGGCGGTCTTTCGCCGTGGCGATCTTCAAATCGCTGTTTCCACAGATGGAAAGAGTCCCGCACTTGCGCAGCGCCTGCGGAAGCAATTTGAACGCGAATTCGGCCCAGTTTACCAAGACTGGGTGGAGGAACTGGGGAGGGAGCGGCAGCGGTTGTTCGCTCAACCAATGGATGCTGAGAAGCGCAGACAGATGCTGCACGCGCTCGCGAGTGAATCAAGCTTTGAGGCCTATGTGGGCAGGCGCACTTTAGCCGGCAAACCCGAGCGCACCGGAGGGGACGGGCAATGACCGGCAAAGTCTATCTTGTGGGCGCCGGACCGGGTGACCCGGAGTTGCTCACTCTCAAGGCGCTGCGCATCCTGCGGGAAGCCGACGTGATCTTCCATGACGATCTGGTGTCTCCAGAGATCCTGCGGCTGGTACCGCCCGAGGTGCGGGTGTCGAGCGTCGGCAAGCGATGCGGGCGCAAATCAGTGACCCAGGCGGAAATCAATTCGCGCATGATCGCCGCCGCGCAGCAGGGGCTCACAGTGCTGCGGTTGAAGGCCGGCGATCCCGGAATATTCGGCCGCGGCGGTGAGGAGATTGAAGCCTTGGTTGACGCCGATGTGGAGTTTGAGATTGTTCCCGGCGTGACTTCCGCTTGCGCGGCTGCAGCCAGCGCCGGAATTTCACTCACTCATCGGCGCTCCTCCTCAAGCGTCCTCTTCCTAACTGGACACACTAGTGCTGCAAGAACAGAAAATCAATGGCCGGAATTGAATTCGGGTGGTATTCCGGATGCCGCGACGCTCGTAATCTATATGCCGGGTCCTGACTATGCGCAACTTCGCGACCGGCTGCGAGCCGCCGGCGTGAAGGGCGATACGCCATGCCTCCTGGTGTCGAGCGCGTCCACTGGAAGTGCCGGCACTCATTCCGCTACGGTCGACAAGCTGGCGGAACTTGCGATCACGCCCGCGCCCAACATCCTGCTGGTCGGCGACGTTACAAGAGCGGCCCGCGAAGCTGCGGGTGCTGCTCTGCATCAGTCTGTGCCGTGGCAGCAGTCGCCCCTCGAGGACCGTATCCGTCCACTCACAGTTTGAACGAGGTACCGCGGTAACTCGCGGGGCCCCGACACATGACCTCAAGCCGTGCTCTTGAAGTAGACCGCGCCCAGCGGCGGAAGCGTAATATTGAGCGAGCAAGGACGGCCGTGGACGGACGTTGCTGACGCCTCCACACCGCCGTTGTTGCCAAGACCGCTGCCCCCGTAATAGCCGGAGTCGCTATTCAGGATCTCCTGCCAAAACCCGCCCTGCGGCACACCTACCTGGTAACCCTCCCGCGGCACCGGCGTGAAGTTGCATACGGCCAGGATCACATCACCCGTGGAGCGGCCGCGGCGGATAAAACTGATAGTGCTGTTCTGTGAATCGTTGCAGTCCACCCACTCGAAGCCCGAGGGATCGAAGTCCAACTCGTGCAGAGCAGGCTCAGCGGCGTAGGCGTGGTTGAGATCACGCACCCAGTGCTGCACACCCTGGTGTTGGGGATAAGCGAGCAAGTGCCATTGCAGGCTTTGGCGATAGTCCCACTCGTGTCCCTGACCGAATTCCCCGCCCATAAACAGCAGTTTTTTTCCAGGTTGGCCGAACATATAACCGAACAGCAGCCGCAGGTTGGCAAACTTTTGCCAGCCGTCGCCCGGCATCTTGTCCAGCAGCGACCGTTTCAGGTACACCACTTCGTCATGCGAGAGGGCCAGCACAAAATTCTCGGTGAAGGCGTACAGCATGCGGAACGTCAGGTCGTTGTGGTGGTACTTGCGGTGAACAGGATCCTTCGACATGTATTCCAGCATGTCATGCATCCACCCCATATCCCACTTCATGCCGAAGCCTAGCCCACCCACGTAGGTCGGGCGCGACACCATGGGCCAGGACGTGGACTCCTCGGCGATGGTCTGCGACGCCGGATGTTCGTGGTATACGGCCCGATTGAATTCGCGCAAAAAGCCGATGGCGCCCAGATTCTCACGGCCCCCGAACTCGTTCGGAATCCACTCGCCCCCTTGGCGGGAATAATCCAGGTAGAGCATGGAAGCCACCGCGTCAACGCGCATGCCGTCCACGTGATAGCGGTCAAACCAGAAAAGGGCGCTCGAAAGCAGAAAGCTGCGCACCTCGTTACGGTCGTAGTTGAAGATGAAGCTCTTCCAGTCCGGGTGGAATCCTTTGCGAGGATCGGCGTGCTCATAAAGATGTGTTCCGTCGAAGAAACCGAGGCCGTGCCCATCGGTTGGAAAGTGCGAGGGTACCCAATCGAGAATCACGCCGATGCCCTGGTGATGCAGCTCATCGACGAAATACATGAAGTCCTGCGGAGTCCCGTAGCGGCTGGCGGGAGCGAAATAGCCCGTGGTCTGGTAGCCCCACGAAGGGTAATACGGATGCTCCATAATGGGAAGCAGCTCGACGTGGGTAAAACCCATGTTGTGGCAATATTCCGCCAATTTCGGCGCGAGCTCGCGGCAGGAAAGGAAGTCGTCCGGGTTATCCGGAGAGCGCATCCACGAACCAAGATGCACTTCGTAGATGGAGATGGGCGCGTTGCTGGAGTTCCGCTTGTGCCGCGAAGCCATCCAGGAATCGTCGCCCCAGGCATATCCAAGGTCCCACACTATCGAAGCTGTTTGCGGCGCTATTTCATTCCAGAAAGCCAGCGGATCGCTCTTATCAATTTGGTAGCCAAGGTAGCGCGAGGAAATGAAGTACTTGTACTTTGTGCCGTGCCCGACACCGGGCACGAATCCTTCCCAAATTCCCGACGCGCCGAGCGCCTGAAGAGGCCGGTTGGCATTGTCCCAGAAGTTGAAGTCGCCCATCACGGAGACGCGTTCAGCGTTCGGGGCCCACACGGCAAAGTATGTGCCCTCTACCCCATTCCAAGTGATGGGATGCGCGCCCAACTTGTCGTAGAGGCGATAATGCGTGCCCTCGTTAAAGAGATGAACATCCACGTCGGAGATGAGAGAAAGACGGCTGGAGCCGCCATCCGGCGAGCCTGGCGTCGTTATTGTCGCGGTCGATGATTGATCTTGATTCATCTGGTTAACAACCTCGTCTGCAGTCTGGAAGATCTCTGGTCGCTCAGCGCCCATGCGCCGCCGCCGGCGCTGAGCGATCGACGATTTTGATCAGCTTCACCGAATGTGGAGCCTGAGCGTTGACCGCAACACTTGATCCTTCAATGGCAACCGGCGCATCAGAGTCAAGAACGTCGTAGGCTTTATACGGGTGTCCCGGCGGGAGGCCGAGACTGCCCAGCTCCAGCGTGTGTGAACGCGTTCCCTCGGTGAAGTTGAAGACCGCGACCATGGATTGCTGCGAGTCTTCCCGCAGAAAGTAGACGCTGGGCATTCCGTCCTCCGTGGAAAAGCTCATAAGATCCACCGGCGTGGCGGCGCGCCGCAGATTCACCATTCTGAGCAGCTCGCGATTTTCGATCAGGGCCAGCCGGTCGGGCTCTGACGCCAGCGGCGGCAGATTGTCGCCGATGTCGTACATTCCTCCGGCGACCGCAGCGAGCACAACCTGAACCTGAGCCTCGCTCAGTGTCAGAGGCTTTCTTGACCGATGCCAGGACTCCTCGCGCGCCACCTGTGTCGAGACGCTGTAAGCGTCCGGGTCGCTGATGTAGAAAGTTCGGTTCATGTAGTAGCGCGCCGCGATGTTCGGGTCTGCGTCTCGGCTGGCTCTGAACGAGTGGCCCGTATCCGGCGCGATGCGCCCCTCGTCCACCAGGCCGACGGGAGTCAGCATGGGGCTGCCGTCTTTATCAAGCAACACGTTCTCACCCACCGTGTCGCGGATAATTTGCAAGCCGATGCGCAAGGCCTCAAGGGCCGTCGTATGCGGACGATAGAAATAACCCTCAATCGCGGAAGAGTCCATGAAGTCGAGCTTGATGTAACGCACGCCCCAGTCCTGGGTCACGGTCTTGTACGTTTGGCGAAGATACTCCTGCGCTTCGGGATTGGTGGTGTCGAGCGCGTAAAGGGTATCGCGGTGGCGTTCTTCCGCGTGGTCAATCATGATGGGACTTCCTTTCGCGTCGTGCACCAGCCACTCCTTGTGGTGCGTAAAAACCCAAGCCCGCTGCGAAACCTCAAAGGGCGCCGTCCAGATGGCTAGCTTCAAGCCCATGTCTGATACTTTGTGGCCCACGCTTTGCATCCCGTCCGGGAACTGTGCCGCATTGGGAGTGAGATAGTCTCCGCGGGCAATTTCGTATCCTTCGTCCACATGGCAGTAGTCGTAGCCCAGCGGTTTGAGGTGCTCGGCCAGCCACTGCGCGTTGTTCAGCACGTCGGTTGCGGTGACGCCGGAATAAAACGCAGTCCAACTCCACCACCCCAGCGGCGGAGCGCTCGAAACGCGTGCGTGGTGCAGGCGCTCGACGGCCGCCCCGTAAGCTTCCAGTTGCGCGTGGTAATCCGCTCCGGCGGTGAACATCACCCGTTCGGAACTCAACTCCTCGCCCGGCGCCACAGGAAGGCTCAGCTCGATTTGCTGGTCCGGGGGAATCCGGTCCCTCAGGAGTACGGCCTCGGTTGTGCCCGTGGAATCGGCCGTGAAGGAGCCAATCGACGCCGCACCGCCCGAGGGCTGCTGCACCTTCAGATGCATTGACGTCATAAACCGATCGGCCGTGAACGCCGCCAGCAGCAAGCTCTGTTTGCTTTCGAGGTTGTAAATCAGCCCGGTGCCTACTCCGGAATAGGTTCCCTTGGGCGCTTGATCGAGGCCGCCAATCTTGATGGTGGGATCTTCGGTGAAGCCTTCCAACAAAACTCGATCCGCGCTTTCCGACCCTCCCAAGTTCACCCGCGGGCTGCCGACGGCGTCCACGTCACGGATAGCTTCAACGGATACGGCCTTTGAAGTGCGGTTTACCACCTTCACTTCGACCGTCCCATACGGCAGGTCGTTGTACAAACGTAGGACGCAAACCAGGTCGGGCTTGGAATCGAGCCCTGTGAAAGTAATGGTGTCCTGTCGCCCACTGCCCAACTCGTCCTTGAACGTGCTCTCAGCTTCCTGGTGATGCGGATACTCACCCGACTGCACCCACTGATGATCAACCTCGGTGCCCACGTGCGACTCGAGTACCGGCGCTTTGAGGCCCGCGCCGCGAATCTCGTAGGATCCGTTCTGAGGATTGAAGGCCACCGACAACTTCGAGTTGTGCAGCGGCGCGACGGCCCTCAATGCCACTGGAGAGAGTAAGGCCGCCATCCCGAATAAAAACAGTGCTGATGAATAATCGCGAAAGGATCGGCGTACAAGGTTTCCCATATAACTTCCTTCACAGTTCAGTTAGTTTAGATCAAGAGTTTACCCGCAAGGGGGCAGAATTGCACGAATTCAGAGCGGGCGGGACACAAAGAAGGCAGTTCTGCGCGATCGGCGGGGCTGAAGAGCTGTGTGAAAGCTCGGCTGGCGCGTGCCGGGCCGTGGACCCCCGCCTGCGCGGGGGTGACGCCGTTGGATTTACGGGCTCTACCAAACGCGTCATTCCCGCGAAGGCGGGAATCCACGAGTTTTCACGCAGGGTCGAAAATGCGGCCGTCGTCGCCTCGTAGGGCCCGGGCTTGCCCCGGCCCTACGAACCCGCCCGACAAGGACGGCGATTTTCATGACCTTTCGCGGGCCAAGGGCCCCAAGGGACAGACTCTGAAGCCCCAGCCTTTTCCAATCCTGGTGGAGAAACGCAGGTTAACAGGTCGTTAGAAGTTGCATGCCAAGCGGGCTCGCGGTATGCGCCAGCCCGGCGGTCAAATCGCGGGTTTTGTGCCTCCCGGATTCAGCAGGAACGAGACAGCCATGCCCAGCCGGGCGGGAGTTTTCGACATATTCTTGTAAGCGCCTCCTTTTCTGAAACATTCCGGCTTCGTTTGAACCGCTTCCCCTTCAGAACACCGCTGTCGCCGCGTGAGGGCTGTGTTCGCGGTGTCGAGGACCTTCCCAAGCCTCGTCACCTGACCGTCGCCGGTCGGATTGCGACTGGGTGACCGTCCGATTTTCGAAACATTCTTGTAAGCTTCTTGCTTTGTGTAATATTCCGGCTTCGTTCGCGCGGTCCTGCACCTCATCGGACCGGCAATGCGTGCCTCGTGCTCGTTCACCCTGGCCGACGCGGCTTCCCTGCAGCCGGGAACCGACATATTTTGAGAACCCTCTTGGTTTCTGTGAGATTCCGGCTTCGTTCGTTCCGTTTCGAGCGCTCCGGTAGAGCTCGATGGCCCCGGAAGGGTGCACGGACCGGTCGGCTTGCGGGAGTTGGCTTGCATTTCTCACTGGGATTCGAAAAGGGCCGGGCTTCAGCCCAATACTGCTCAGGTCACATAGGGGCGAGCCCTGGGGTCGCCCACGGGCGGGCACAAGGCCCGCCCCTACTTCGCATCTCGAGCGGATTTCAGCCATTCAGCCCTGTATAGCACGAGAGATCGTGATTGTCAAGTTATTCTTATCAATAGGATTAAAAGACAATGTAGCGTTTATAGGTAGGCTACATCTGCGCCATCGATGTTCCGGGTGAGGTCGTGTAAGTGCTTGACGCCGTGGTCACAGTGCTGCTTGGACACCGGGCAGACTGCAGAATAAGACAGATTCGAGCCTTGGAAGCGCACGGCTTCAGTGTGGTTTCCGCCGCCTTCAGCCCTGCTTCAGACAGTGTGTGAAACCGTCCCGCAACGCGCTGTAGCGGCGATCTCTGATCGCCGATAAGCAACGATCTCTGATCGCCGATGTGATTGATTCTAAAAGCCGGCGGTCGGAGACCGCCGCTACAGCACGCGGTTTTCACACAGACTCTTCAGCCCCGCCTGAACCCTCACCCACCTTGACACGCAGGTCGCTACGACATCGCCTCGCATGTCGTTCCCATCCGCCCCTCTCTCAAGGCTCACACCGTCGCGCGCTACACTCGCTTCTACCTGATGGCCGGCTTGGCTCCCACGCCAAACCAGCGGCGGTTCAGTGGACCGGGAGTGACACTGTCAAACGCCAGCCTGGCCTCGGCCCAGCGCGCCAGTCGAACGAACGGTAAACCCAGGAGGAAGTAGATCGCCGCGGTCAGGATTCCGACTCCGATATAGTCGTAATAGGTGGACGCCAACTGGCCATAGACTTTGGTCAGCTCGACCATGGTAATGACTGACACGATGGATGAGTCCTTGAAAAGGGCAATGAAGTCGTTAGTCACGGGTGGGATCACGAGCCGTGTCGCCTGAGGCAGGATCACATGCTGCAGCGCCTGGGCGCGAGTCATTCCGAGGGAAAGCGCGGCTTCCATTTGGCCGCGTGGGATCGCCTGAATGGCCCCGCGGTAGTTCTCCGCCTCGTAGGCGGCATAGTTGAGACCCAAACCCATAACCGCAGCGACGAGCGGACTCAGTCTGATGCCGACCGACGGCAAGCCGTAAAAAATCAAGTAAAGTTGGATCAATAGTGGGGTTCCCCGCACCACCTCAATAAAAGCGCGTGCAGTGCGGGCCGGGAGAGCCGGTCCATAGAGATTGGTCAAGGCCAACAGCAAGCCGACCGCTACGGCGAGTGCCATTCCCAGTAGTGAAATTGCCAGCGTCATAGGGGCCCCCTGCCCCAAGAGCAGAGGCAGGTAACTCGCATACTGCCGTAGCCGATCCCGCCAGCGAAGTTGCCGGGTTACACTCCGGGTGTAATCCTCATAGGCCTGTGGATTCGAACCAACCTGGGCAAACAGCGCTTCGGTGTCTTCGTTCCACAACCCCCATTTCTCGTAGATGCCGCGGAGTTCTCCCGATTGAATCAGGTCTGTCAGCGCAACATTCAACTGTTTCAGGAGCGCCTCGTCTCCCTTACGCACTCCGATCCCGTACCTGATCTGACTGATTGGGCCACCGACGAATCGCAACTTCGGGTTGGGTTCGCTGTAATAGACAGCAATCGGCCAGTCCATTAACACGGCATCCAGCCGGCCGTTGGCCAGGTCCTCATAAGCGTTGATCTGTCCATCATAGGTGAGGATTTTAATCCCACCTTCGCGCTCAAGCACTCGTTGAGCCAGAGAGAACTTGAGCGTGCCTACGGTCTTACCTCTGAGGTCGGCCAGGGAGCTGATCGAGTGGGTCTCCGATCGCACACTCAGTTGCTCGGCGGTGGCAAAATAGGGGATCGTGAAATTGATTTCACGCTTGCGGTCGTCGGTGATTTCCAATCCGTTGAGGACGATGTCATAGCTGCCGCGCATCAGCCCGGGAATCAGCCCGTCCCATTGATTCTGAACGAACACGGCGCGACGATTGAGCTTTCGCCCCAGCGCACTCGCCAGGTCGACCTCAAAACCGACGATCTGCCGTGGATTCTTGGGGTCGGGGAAGACGTAGGGCGCACCTCCTTCTGCGTCCCCGCCCCAGCGAAGGTCACGGGTGTCGCCTCTAGCGATCGGCGCGCTCACCAGGGCCAGAAAGCTGATCGCGAGCACCGCCAGATTGCGTCTCATTGTGGTGGACCTCATTGAACGCAGTTACGCAAGAACTGGCGAGTGCGTTCATCACGCGGCGAACCGAACAACTCTTCCGGGCGGCCGGATTCGACGATCTCGCCGTTGTGCAGAAATATGACCTTGTCCGCTGCTTCCCGCACAAAGCGCATTTCGTGAGTGACGACGACCTGAGTCATTCCCTCATCGTCAAGCCTACGCATGATCTGTAGGACCTCGCTAACAAGGCTCGGATCGAGCGCCGAGGTCGGCTCATCATAGAGCATCACCTTGGGTGACATGGCGAGAGCGCGAGCGATAGCGGCGCGCTGCTGTTGGCCGCCTGAAAGTTGCGACGGGTAGTAATGGGCACGGTCCTCAAGGCCGACCTTGACGAGTAATTCGGTTGCCCTTTCCTCGGCTTCGTTGCGGTTCAGCCCTTTCACGACCATCGGCGCCTTGACCGCGTTCTGCAAAACCGTCAGATGGGGGAACAGATTGAATGCCTGAAAGACCATCCCGACCTCCTTTCGGAGTTGGCGAAGATTGGCATTCAGGGCTCGGGCTTGCGGCTGATTGTGCCGCTGCAGAGTGACATTTCCGATCCGCACACGACCGCTGTCAAGCGTCTCCAGACCATTCAAACAGCGCAGGAGCGTTGACTTTCCGCAGCCCGAAGGGCCGATGATCACGGTCAACTCTGATTCTGCAACCGTTAAGCTGACCCCTCTTAGCGCTGGAACGGCCCCAAAACGCTTATGGAGATCGCCTACATTTATGATTTCATTCATCTATAACTTTATTCATCGCTACGGGTATGGACGCCATGCTTGCGGTTAACGAAGTCCACGGACCTTGACACGCGGAGGACGACGACATGGCCTTCGAGGTCAACTGAAGCCTCCACTCGCCGCGGTTTCGACTCCAACCGCAAGAGGTTCCTTCAGGAAGCTCTTGCCTTTTTGCTCGGGGCCGAAGGCGAAGACAAAGAAGAGAGCGATGATGGTAAATCCCTCGAAGGCCAGCAGGGCCCATTCGTATCCTAACCGGTTTCGCAGAGCGTATTCGATAGTATTGGCGGGTGAGCCAACGAGGCTTCCCAGTTGATACACCAAACCTGGAAAGAGACTGCGCGCCGCGTCGGGCGAAAGTTCGTTGAGGTGAGCGGGGATCACGCCCCAGGTGCCCTGCACTCCCAGTTGCAACAGGAAGGCTGCAACAGTGAGCGCCACCAAACTCGTGCCGAAAGCCCAGGCGGGAATCACGAGGCTGCAGAGCACCAACGCCGCCATCATGCTTTTGCGCCGTCCCAGCCACTCCGAACTGTAGCCGATCAGAACGGTACCCAGCACCGCTCCCACGTTGTAGATCATCGCCACCTCAGCGGCCGCGTTGGAGCTGAAATGGCGGACCGTCTTCAGAAAATCGGGATACAGGTCCTGAGTGCCATGTGAGAGAAACATCATGAGGCCGACCAGAAAGAGAAGATACACAAACCGACGCCAGTTCTCAGCCGCAATTCGAAGAATTCCGCTGACGCTGGGCACCTGGTGCTGCTTCCAGGCCTCGGGCTCAGGCGCCTTGAACGTCACGTAGAGCGTGATGGCCGCGGGCAGCAGGCCCGCCCAAAACATGGACCGCCAGCCCCACGCCGGGAGGATGGTGCGAGTGGCGATTGCGGAGAGCAGATACCCAACCGGATAGCCGCCTTGCAGCAAGCCTGAGACGAGACCGCGCCGCTTGATGGACGTGCTTTCCATGGCCAGCGAAGCCCCCACACCCCAGTAGCCACCCATACCGATTCCAAAGAGCGCGCGCAGGGCGAGGAATATGGGAAAATTCGGGGCGAGGCCACTCAGCACCTCAATCAGGGAAAAGTAGGCCACCACCGCCATCAGGGGTTTGCGACGGCCGTAGCGGTCCGCCAGTGTTCCGAAGAGCACAGCGCCCAACGGGCGCAGCGCCAGCGTGAGGGTAAGGGTGAAGACGATGGAAGCCTTCGCCACGCCAAAATGCCGGGCGAGGGTGTCGAGGAGAAAAACCACTGCAAAGAAGTCAAAGGCGTCGAGCGTCCAGCCGAGGGTGCCGGCAGCGATGGCGTAAGCGCGGCCGCGCTGCGCGAGGGGCATGCTAAGTTCCTTCGCTCATCGAGCCCTCATCAAGTAGTACTGCATGGCGGGGGTGATGATTAGAGAGAGGACCATGGAGATGAGGATGCCGCCGATCACCGCGATGGCCAGCGGCTGAAGCATCTGCGAGCCCGCACCGATGGCCAGCGCCAGCGGAAGCATGCCCGCCACGGCGGCAAGCGCCGTCATGGCGATGGGGCGAAGCCGTCGGCGTCCGGCCTGGACCATGGCCTCTTCCGCGGAAAAACCTGCGGCCCTGAATTTCTGGTCGGCATCGAGCAGAAGAATGCCATTTTTGGCGACGATTCCAATCACCATGATGAGGCCCATGAAGGACGAAATATTAAACGTAGTTCCCGTAATCAGCAAGGCGAAAAAGACGCCGGAGGTGGAAAGCACCGCTGAGGAGAGGATCGCCGCCGGCGCCGAGAACTGGCCGAACTCAAACAGCAGCACCAGGAACACGAGCACCAGCGCCAGCACCAGCACCGTAACCAAGTCCCGGAAGGAGCGCTGCTGTTCCTTGTAGGTTCCTCCGTACTCGACGCGAATCGAGGAGGGGAGTTGCAGCCCCGTAACCACCTTCTGGACCGCTGCCACGCCGCTGCCAAGGTCTAGACCTTCGAGGCGGGCCGTCACGGAGACTTCGCGTTGTAGGTTGTCACGCGTGATCTCGGTTTGACCAGGCAGCTCGGTCACGGTGCCAAGAGATCCCAGGGTGGCGGTGGCTCCCGTGGCGCTCACCAGCAGGGTGTTCTGGATGGCGTCGAGCGAAGAGCGATTGGCCTCCGGAAAACGCACCCGCAGGGTGTAAGGACGATCATTCACCACCACGGGTGTCGGCGCCGGCTCGCCTTCCAGAATGGCCGAGGCGTCGGTGGTGAGCTCATCGATGCTGAAGCCCGCGCGGGCCGCCGCCTGCGGATTGACCTGAAACATCACGGCCGGGCCGCTCATAGTGTTGTCGATCCCGTTGGCGATATCCACCACCGGTTTCTTCCCACCCACCTCGATCTTTCCGATCGCGTCTGCCACTCGTGGAGCCCACTGAGCGAGCAAATCACCGTCGGGCGAAAACAGCTTGATCTGGATGGGCTGCGGCGCGCCGGTGAGATCTCCGATCATATCTTCAAGCACCTGGTGGAAGTCTACGTCCACCTCCGGTTCAGCGGTCGTCACTTTGGCGCGGATTTCGCTGATGATCTCCTCCACACTGCGACTGCGATTCTGTCTCAATTTGACCGAGATATCGCCGGTGTTGGCTTCGGTGACGGCGGCCAATCCCAGTTGCAAGCCGGTGCGCCGCGACGTGCTTTCCACCTCCGGCACCGCGCGAATGATGCGCACAAAGTGGTCGAGCACACGATCCGTCTCGGGAAGCGAGCTCCCCGGCGGCGTGACGTAGTCGAGGACGAATCCTCCCTCATCCATTTCGGGAAGCAGATCCGTGCCCAGAGTGCGGTAGCAAACGTACGAAACCACGATCAGAACAGCGCAGAAGGCGGCCAGCCAAACCGGATGCTCGAGTGCGCGGCGCACCCAGCCCTCGTAGAAATGGATGATCTTACCGAAAAAGCCCCGCATTGACGCTTCCTCGGCGGCCATGAGCTTCCTGATCTCGTCAGCCTCGGCAAAGGTCTCGCCCGCGGATGCGGCCGGTTCCGGCTGAGTTTCCACTTGGTTTCTTGGCCGGCGCAAGAGCAGACGGCTCAGGTTGGGTGTCCATACCAGCGCCAGTCCCAGTGACACGAAGAGCGAGACGGTCATGGTGACGGCCAACGCTCGAAAGAAGGTGCCTTCGACACCGGTCATGGATATGAGGGGCAGAAAGACCACCACAGGGGTTACTGTGGAGCCCACCAGCGGCACCGAGAGCTCCCTGAGCGCGCTGTGAATCGCCTCAAGAGCCCCTTCGCCCGCGTCGCGGTGCAGCGTGATGTTCTCCACCACCACAATGGCATCGTCGATTACCAATCCTACGGCCGCCGCCAGGCCGCCCAGCGTCATCAAGTTGAAGCTTTGGCCAAGCACCTTCAGCGCCACAAAGGTCAGCAGCACGGTGACCGGAATCACCATACCGGCCACCAGCGACGTGCCCCAATCGTGCAAGAACAGCACCAGAATGATCGAAGCTAAAATCAGTCCGATCAGGATGGCGTCGCGAACGCTCCTGATAGACTGCTCCACGAGCTCCGACTGGTCGTAAAAGGACGTGATGCGCACCCCGGAGGGAAGCGAGTGGCGGAGCTCGTCGATTTGAGCGCGCACCTCTCTCGCGACCGCGACGGTGTTGGAGCTTGGCTGACGATTGATATTGAGGAGCACTCCCGGCTTGCCGTTTGCCCTGACGAGAGTGTAAACGGGCTTTACGGACGGAGTGACGGTGGCGAGGTCCCCGATGCGGATCGGCGCGCCGGCGCCGGTGTCCCTGATGACGATATCGCCGATCTGGTCAGGTGTTTGCACCTGGCCTGTGACCAAGCCCAGAAAGAGCTGATGATTGTGGTTCAACAGGCCCGGGGAGTCGATGAGATTGGTTCGCCGCACCGCGTCGAGGATGTCAGGTACAGTGACTCGCGCGCGCAGCAACGCAGCCGGGTCTGGCGTGATTTGAAACTCCGGCTCGTCACCGCCTTGAACCAGCACCTGGGCTACGCCTTCGAGACGATTCAGGCGCGGCTTCACTTCATAAGTCGCGAGCTCCCACAGGTCTTTTTGCGAGATTCGATCTGAGGTGAGGCTGTAGCCCAAAATGGGAAAGCTTGCAAAGCTCAACCGATTACTCTCGATCGTCGCCGTGGACGGCAGTTGGCCTTGAATGCGACCCAGGGCTGCATCCACCAACTGAAGCGTTTGAACGATATCGACGTTCCAGTCAAAGTACAGATCGACCTCGGCGGACCCGCGGCTGGTGATCGACACCACCTCCTGAAGGCCGGGAACGGTGTTCACGGCCTCTTCGATCAGCCGGGTGATGGTGACCTCCATCTGGTCGATGGGCATCACCCCGTTGTCAACGCCGACGATGATGCGCGGAAAATTGGTCTCGGGAAACACGGCCACCGGAATGGTGAAGGCGAGATACACGCCCACCACGGCCAGGGTGATGATCAGGAAAATGATGGACTTCGAATGGGCCGTCACCCAGGACGACGATTCGGGCCGCCGGACGTCTCGTTCGGTATCTGCGGGCGCTGGCACGTACGTTCTTGTACTCAAAGTGCACGGCCAAGATGGCCGTGCCACGTGGCACGGGCTTCCAGCCCGTGCTAATCCTTACCCGAATCCGAGCCTTTGCCGGAATCAGAACCTTCCGGCGAGCCGCTCCGCGCCTGGATTTGAAGCTTCGTCTTAGCAAGGACGTCGGGGTCTTCCTGGGCTAGTTCGTAGGCTCCCTGAGTTACCACCTTCTCGCCTTGCTGAAGCCCTTCGACGATTTGCAGCTTGTCATCCTGGCGGATGCCCGCCTTCACCATCTTCTGCTGCGGCTTAGAGTCCGCGCCAACGACCATCACCGAGGTCGTACCGTCGGGCGCGGTGACGAGGGCTGCCGTGGGCACGATTAGGGCGCCGTTTACCGTTTGTGCCACAAAAGTGACGCGCGCACTGCTTCCGGGCTGCAATCGGTTTCCCGGATTCGCGGCTTCCGCCCACACTTCCACCGTGGTGCTGTTGGGATCGAGCGCCGGGCTCACCAGTGTTGCTTTGCCCGGCATGGCGTCGGCCGCCCCCGGGACCGAAATCGTGACCTCGTCACCGACCTTGAGAAGCCCCGCCTGCTGCTGGCTAAGATGTGCGCGCGCTACGACGCGGGACAGGTCCATTACCGTGATCAAAGGCGAGCCTGCGGTGGCCATTTCGCCGGGATACAGAGGACGGTCGGTCACCACGCCATCGATGGGGCTGCGAACCTCGGCGTAGCTGAGTTGCGCCTTGGCGGCTTCGTATCGTCCTTGCGCCGCCGCCAATTGTCCTTGCGCCGCCTTCAGTGCATCTTGGTTGGCAAAAGACTGAAGATCCTGCAAATGCTTCTGGGCGATTTCGTACTGGTTGCGGGCCTGCGTCAAAGCCACTTCCGAGTCTTCAAGTTGCTTGCGAGGAATTGCGCCCTCATTAAATAGCTTCTGGTCATTGTCGAACACTCTCTGCTGCGCTGCGAGGGCCTCGTTGGTGGCCTTCGCGTCGAGTTCGGCCTTCTGCAGAGCCTGAGGGGCATCGGCGCTGACAGCAGTATGGTAAGCAGCCTGGGCCTGCTCGTAGGCCCCTTGGTTTTCAGTCACTGCCGCAGCTAGGTCCTTGCTCTCGAGCTCTGCCAACAACTGACCGACGTGCACGGCGCTGCCGCGGTTCACGTAAAACTTCATGACGGGCGCGCTGATTTTCGGGACAATGGACGCCTCATGAAGCGGATAGATCAAAGCGTCGGCAGTTACCTCCTGCTGCAGGGTTCCCCGCTGAGCGGCCGCCACCTGTACAGTCACCGTAGGAGCCTGCTCAGCCGCTTCTTTACTTGAGCAAGCGGGGAAAAGAAGGGCGGCGGTCAAGGTGAGAAGGCAAAAGACCACGCAACAGCCGGGGCTGGGAGCGCGGGCGTCTCGCCTGCCGTCCGCTCCTGAAGTCACGAGTGAAGCGTAGCGAGCGGGCGGGACGCCCGCGCTCCCAGCTTCGGCTGTGTCAAGATTTCGCATAATCAGAAGCTTCCGGTCAGTGTCTCCAGTTGCGCCAGAGCGATCCGGTAACGCGCCCCGGCGTCGTCGTATGCGTCGCGGGCCTGCGTCAGCGTGTTCTGCGCGTCCACGACCTCGAGGGCCGTCGCTTCCCCGGCGGTATAACGCAAGGCCGTGAGGCGTAAGCTCTCTGAGGCAAGCTCGGCCGCGCGCCGAAGACGATCCGCCGCCGCATGCGCCTCGGCCGCTTCATTGTAAGACGAATACAAGCTGCTTATCAGCTTGCGTTGGGCCAGGCTCAACTCCACTCGCGCCTGCTGGCGCCGCCATTCCGCCTGGTGTAACTTGCTGCGTAGCGCGCCCCAATCCCACACCGGGAATTGCAGGTTCGCCGTAACAAAGTTGCCAAGGTTGTTCTGGAATTGGTTTGCCTTGTCCGTCCCGGCAGCTCCGGCGACTTGGCCTCGCAGTGCGAACACATTCGCCTCGATACCGTAGTCTTCGTCGATCGCCAGGGTTGGCAGGAACGCGTTGCGGCCTGCCGAGACATCCAAATTGGCCTCCCGCAAAGACTCCATGGCGACTTTAAGATCGGGATTCGCCCGGACGGCCATCTGCCGCGCATCTTCGAAGGGCGGTAGCGCCGGCGGCTGATCGAGGTCATCAACCAACGTGAAGTTCTCATTGAACGACGGAAACAGGATCACCGCCAGGCTCACGCGGGCGTTCTCCATAACCAGCCTGGCATCCTCCAGGGCCTGCTGTTGTTGCTCAGATTGAATCTGCGCCTTGATCACGTCGCTGTGGGCCGCTTGCCCGGCGTGCTCCTGCTCCTGCGTCGACTTCAAGAATTGACTGGCCTGCCCCGCCGCCTGCTGCGCCGTGGCATACCTTCGTTGCGCGATGACGAAACCATAGTACCCCTGCGTCACTGTCACCACCAGACCGCGCCGCGCGATCTCTTCCTTGGCTTGGGCCAGAGCCTCGGCCGACGAGGCTCGGCGATATCCGTTCATGGTGAACAGATTAGGAGAAAGATCTTCGTGAAACACGCCCCAGGCGCGGTACACATGCACGCCGTCGTTGGTAACAAATCTGCCGGTAGTTAGGACGCTGGCGCCGGTGGTCAGTAACTCTTGGGTGGTGGTACTGACGGACGGTAGGAGAGCGGCGCGGGCCTGGATGCGATCCTCGTGGGCGTTGCGGGCGTCGGTCACGGCGGACAGGTATCCCGCATCGTTCTGGCGCGCTCGCTCCAAGGCGTCTTGCAGAGTTAGAGTGAGTGGCGGGCCCGTCTGCGCGGCGCCACCCGGCTCGGCAAGCTGCACCTGAGGTTCGGCTGGTTCCGTAGGGGTTGCTGGCTGCTGGGCGCCCTGCCGCAAGTCGTCCTGTGCGCCGTCAACTCCGGAAGTCGGGCTGGCAGTCTGCGCCCGCGACGAAATGCTCGCCAGAAGGCAGCAGGCAAGCGCGCCAACTGCGGCCATCGCCGACGGGCGATTGAGGCACGAGTGGGGTTTCAGCCCTGCCGGATGAGGACGGCCTTTTAGCGCGCCCTCGAGCGAGCGACCAGAAAGGTCATCCCGAAGGGGGGAAGGGATGAGGGGTGGCTCACGTCCGACGGGGCCGAGACCCCGCCCGTCTGTGGGTCTTTCAAGACGAAGTTTGCGCCCGCCGTCGCAGGCATAGACCTGTAAACCTCGTGCTTCGCTTCTTTCGAGGACTACCAGATTTGACCGCATTTTCCCTCCGAAATTGTCGACAACAGAGCCCGGCTGCCATGGGTGCAGACCAGTGAACTTGGAGTTTAGCCCTATGCCGGCAGGAGAAAATGAATTCACAATGAATTTCCGTTCAGGATTAGAAAGGCCAGTTAAGCGGGTGCCGCGAGACCTCTATATCCCCAATGCACCGCCGTTTGACAAGGTACACAACATGACACTATGCTCCAATACGGCTTAGCAATTCGGGTGGCACTCGTCAGCGTCACCGACCCATCACGGAGGCTACCAATGGTGAGCAACAACTTTCTCCTCACTGGGACTGTTGCCATCCTATTGAGTGTCCCGGTGGCGACGGCGCAGTTGCCGACCGGGAGCGTGTCTGACGTCACGCGCATCACCTGCCCACACACCCTCGTGTTGAATGCCCGCTCGGCTTGCTATACGGCCACAGTAACCTGCCCGGACGTATATGACACGCCTGTTACGTTTGGCGTCACAACTCCCGCGGCACCGAGAGGAACCATTGTGCTGCATGACGGCGATGCCGGAATGTCGCCTTACCAGGAACCCGGCATCACCGATCGCTTTGCTCAGAATTACCTGAGTGCGGCCTTTCAAGTGGTCCAGTTGGCGTGGGGAGGCACCGGCTGGGAGAGCGCGCCACCTGGCGACATCAAGAGTGGAGCGTGCCGTCCCGCTACATTCTTCCAGTATATCTACCAGAACTTTTACAGCGGCGGTCGCTCTGCGGTCTACAATCCAACCACCAACCCCACCGCCGGCTTTTGTCTCCAAGGTCACAGCGCAGGTGCCGGGGCCATTGCGTATTATTTGACCCACTATGGTGGGGCGGCTTACGTGGATAAAGCGCTGTTCAGTTCAGGACCGCACTTCGCCGAGATTGACCAAGGGTGTGAAGTGCCCGCACCAAGTTCCCCAATAATCATCTGTCCCAACGGAGGGGGTGCGTGGCCCTGCGCGGTTGGAGTTGATCCTCCCGGTGACTGGGCGGAATACCCTGCTTACACCTACGGCCAGTTGGGCGGTTGGACTGCGTCTCCCTGCAGCGACGGCAAGCCCACCAGCCCGGCTCAAGACACCGCATGGTCTATCATGAGCATTGTGGACCTTCAACAGACGCCCTCCGACGCCAACTACGTTATGCCTCAAACTGCACTCTCTGCTTATCTCTGCCACTACACCGGTTCCCAGGTGAATCCCTCCGAGGCTCAGGGCTGGCTCTACTATAGCCAGTTCCAGCAAGCAGATGTTGCGAGCCTGGTGGTTAACGAAGTCAACGATTGCCAGAATAACGGAGCGCCCAGCCCGGAATACGTCTTCTACGCCACGCACGTGAACGGGACTACAGGCACGCCGCAATCCAAGTTTACCTGGGCGCCGACCGTGATGTTCCACGATATGACGGATCCGGTGAATGGCTGCGTTCGCAGGCACTGACGTCCGCCGCCCATCGAACCGTCGGAGTGGCGATGCATCGACTTGTGATGTAGCGGGTGCCTGGATTCGGGACGAGCGGCCCTGCCTGGGCATACATGCCAAACGGCAGCACGTAACGCGCAACCCAACGTCATCCATCGGGAGTGCTTCATTCTTCATTCCAATCGGAACTCCGCACACCCGTCTGTGTGGCCTGCTTTTGACACCCTTCTACCCTGGGATACTACTTGTGATCCGAAGCCTGATAACCCGCAACCAGGCGGGCGACCGTGATCGCGATGTAGAGAACGCCTGCTACGGCCTCCAGGGCGGCTGTGATCCGGGCGACCGGCCTGACGGCCAGAATGTCTCCGTAGCCGAGGGTGGTGAGAGAAACCAGGCTGAAGTACAGGAGTTTACTGGGCAGAATCCTGCCCGTGAGCGTCACACCCGCTTCTGCAAAGGAACCCGGCTGAAGAACATCAACGATTTGATAGAGGACAAACCAGCTAAGCCCGATGAGCAAATAGAGAGCTACGGAGACATAGAGCCTGCCCTTGGTAATTGCGCCCGGTTGGCCGAGATACGCGAACAGCGATACTGATACAAGACAGAGGAAGCCCGCCAGAACAACGTCACCGGCCAGCATCAGGACTGGAATGGGATGGAAGTGACTGGTGCCGAGAAGAACCATCGAAGCAGCGGCAATCGGAATTGCGGTGCGAAACAAGACGCGCTTTTCATGCAACTCAGCGGTGGCGGCAATCAAGGTCAGGTACAGGACAAGGACGATAAACAGTTCTCCGGTCCGGTTGCCTTCAAGAAATGGTGTCAGGATAAAGAACGCCAGCACCGAGAGAAGTAAGAATAGCGAGCGTTGCTCCGGGTTTAAAAGCCTTGGCAAGGTGTCACCAGGTGAAGGCAAACGTGGCGATCATAGCGCCTGAACCGCCGAGCGCTGAACTGTCAAAGCCGACACTCCACGAGTTGCGTGGTTCAAGGTCACGCGAGGTGACTCTAAAACCAGGCGAAGCTCGGGTTCGTTTCTTGGGTTTGCTGGGTTCGTTTTCTGATTTTGCACGTTTTTTGCCCCAAAAGTCAGGTTCGTTTGGGTTCGTTTTCGAACGTCAATTTGGCCCCTTTTTGACTCTTATCCATCGTCGAATCTGCGGGTTAAGTGTTTTGGGTTCGTTTTTTTAACTCGTTTGGCAAATAGGCCATTCGATCGCCATTAACATACGCTGTAACAACACGATACAAGTTTGGGTTCGTCACCGCGCACAGATGAGCCCCCCGGGGGGTGCTCTGTCGGGAGCCCGGTTTTCCTCCGTCCGACCTCTCGCACCCCAGGCCACTCAGGCGTGATTGCAGGCTCCGACTTCGAAAACCCGCTATATTTGTCAGATCCTGCTCCGATCAGACGCCTAGAATAACCGAGTCATTTTCAGCTAGTTGACGGCTTTCAATAACTTAACCTAAGTATTTTCAGCAAGCTCACAGCTTTCGAGCCCGTTGTGAAATTGCGAGTCTTTATTTTCAATAACTTGGAGCCTTCGTTCGGAACGCTGAGTTTTGACCGGCAGCTCGGCAATGTCGCAGCGAAACATTCCGCATGCGGGGTGCAACGCACGAGCCTGGCGGTCCTGCCGGCGCGGTCAAGCACCCATAGCGCCGGCCTCGGTTCTGTCTATCACGGGGCACGGAGCCTGTCAAGACATTTTTGATAAAGCGTGTTCTCCGCTCTAGCGTTTTAGAGTAGGCTACATCGCACTCGTCGGGGTCAGTCCGTATTGTCGCGGAAATAGGTGCCAGGTGTAGGGCGCCAAGAGCCAGAAAGTTTGGAACGAAGGCTAAAAAGCTGGAGCGGTGGTGCGTAGCCACCTATGCCGCTTCGGGTCGACCCACTACGGGGTCCGTGACCAGGGCCCTCTCCCAACCGGCCCGCATTGATGAGTCAATTCCTCAATCACCCAATCCCTCAATCGCTAAATCGCCCCAATCACCCGATGTCTTACCATCCTACCGGCTTGCCTTCATTCTGATCGTCGAGCCATTTCTTGAGTGGCGCAAAGTAATCCAGGATGGCGCTGGCGTCCATCTGGCGCTGCCCGGTGAGCGCTTCGAGCGCGTCCGGCCAGGGCTTGCTCTTGCCCATTTCCAGCATGGCCCGCAGCCGCCGGCCGGCTTCGGCGTTGCCGTAAATCGAGCAGCGATTGAGCGGCGTGTTCCCGTTCGCGGAGCAGCCCGCCACCTGCGCCAGCGCGCGGTGAAACTGAAATTGGAGAATATCGGCCAGGAAGTAGCGCATGTAGGGGACATTGGCGGCCACGTGATACTTGGCTCCGGGGTCAAAGTCCGCCTCGCTGCGCGGCACCGGCGGCGCCACGCCTTGATACTTCAGGCGCATCTCCCACCAAGCCTGGTTATATTTGTCAGGCGGAATTTCGCCGGAGAACACTTCCCAGCGCCACTTGTCGATCATCAATCCGAAGGGCAGGAACGCCACCTTTTCGAGCGCCTTGCCCAGAAGTAGTCCGATGTCGCGCGAAGCGTCGGGAGCCTTGCCCAGCAGGCCCAGCTTCACCAGGTATTCTGGTGTGATGGAGAGCGCGATGGTGTCGCCGATCGCTTCATGAAAGCCGTCGTTGGCGCCGTCGCGGAACAGAAGCGGCTGCTGGTTGTACGCGAGCTGATAATAGGTGTGGCCGAGCTCGTGATGAACGGTGTTGAAGTCTTCGGCGGTGATGTCGATGCACATTTTCAGGCGCACGTCGCTGGCGAGATCAACATGCCAGGCCGAGGCGTGACACACCACGTCACGGTCGGCGGGCTTGGTGAGGAGCGAGCGCTGCCAGAAGGTCGCCGGCAGGTCAGGAAAACCGAGCGAGGTAAAGAACCCCTCACCGTAACGCACCATTTGCTTGTAGTCGGTGTGGCGGGACTTCAGAATGGCCGTCAGGTCATAGCCGCGGTCCGACCCGACCGGCGCTACCAGCGGATAAACGTTGTCCCATGTCTGCGCCCAGATGTTGCCCAGCAAATCGGCGGGGATGGGCCCGCCCGCCGCCACACGGTCGCCGTATTTTTCGCGCAGCTTCAAGCGCACGTAAGCGTGAAGCGAGAGATACAGCGGCCGCACCTGGTCCCAAAGGCGATCGACCTCACGGGCGAAATCGTCTGCAGGCATGTCGTAACCGGAACGCCACATGGCGCCGTTATCCGCAAAGCCCAGTTCGCGCGCGCCCTTATTGGAAAGGTCGGCGTAGCGCGTAAAATCCTTGCGAATCGGCGATCCGATCGCGTGCCAGCCGCGCCAGACGTCACGCAGTTGGTCGGGGTCGCGGCTCTGCGCCATGATTCGTGTGATGTCTTCAACGTCGAGGCATTTCGGCTGCCCGGGCGGGCAGTATTTTCCCTTGCCGTAGACGCCTTCCATGGAGGTGACGATGCGCGTAAGCTCTTCGCTCTCCTTCGGATCGGACGGTGTGGCGATGGTAAGCGAGAGTTTCAGGATCTTGATCTGCCGCTCGAGATCGGCGGGCAGCGCCAGTCCGTCAAAGCGCGTCACTTGTTTGGCGTAAGCGACGTTGGCATCGATCATCTTCTGATCGGCGTGCGCCGCCAGAATCTCGGTGTCGTCAGTGATGTAGGTTGATTTCACCCATTCGGCGCGGTTGGCTTCGATGGAAAGGTCGAGCATGCGGCTTTGAGCGTCGTCCATGAACTGTTGTGCGTCTTTTTCCGTCGGCTTGCTTTGAGGCACGTACTTTTCCTCCTGAGCTGCAAGAATGGGTCTAACTTTTAAGGGTAAGCCGCCGGCACAGGCGCCCGCCAGTGCAGTCATCAAGGTTTCAAGGCTGTTTCCTGGCTTAGCTGCCGGCAGGTCCGGGATACTCCCGCTCACTCCGTCTTACGTGAAGGGGCTAATGCGCGAGTGTGACTGAATCGATCACGCCCACCACCGCCATGTCAATGGGCGCGTTCTGACGGCCGACTGCGGTCATGGCGCACCAGCCCTCGGTGGCCACCAGCACCCGATCGCCAACGCCCGCGTCGACGGCGTCAAGCGCCAGGACTTCATCGCCGCGGTTGCTGCCGTCGAGGTTGAGCGGCTGCACCACCAGGATTTTACGTCCCTCATGACTGGGCGCCTTCTGAGTGGCAACGATATCACCGATGACGCGGCCGATAACCATGGCAAGGCAGAATTCAGAAGTCAGAAGCCAGAATACAAGCCACGAAGTGCGCGAGTGCCCGTACTCCGCGCCGACCCACAAAAAGACCTTCTGGCGTTTCGGCTCTGACTTCAGCCTTCAGACTCCTTACTCCTTTTTCGCGACGTTCACGCGATCCACGATCCCCACGATCGTGCTGTCTGTGGCCACCTCGTCCGGGGACCAGGGGAAGCTCGCTTCGCGGCCGCGGCAATAGTAGACCGTCTCCCCCGCGCCGGCGCCCACGCTATCGAGCGCAATGAGCTTGGCGCCACGATCGTTGCCTCGGCCGTCGATGGGTTGCATCACCAAAAGCTTTTTGCCGGTCAACGACGGGTCTTTTGCCGTCGAGACTACGGTGCCGGTGACGCGTGCGAGAAGCATTTTCGAAGTTCGAAACTAGAAACTAGAAATTCGAAACGGGATCGAGATCACGCGCTCATTGCAAGTTGGATCACGGATTTCGAGTTTCGAATTTCTAGTTTCGACTGTCCACACTAACGATTAGCGCTTGGAGTTCACTTCTACCGTATCCACAATTCCCACGATGGCCGTGTCCACCGGACAATCCTTGCAGGTGGCTGCCATGCGAGCCGAGCTGCCTTGCACAATCACAACCGTTTCGCGGAAGCCCGCGCTTACGGTATCCACGGCTACGATGTAGTTGGCGGTGCCCGAAACCCCGGGCGAGCTTCCGCGCTCAACCTCTTCGGGAGTTAGAGGGCTAACCACCAGGAGCTTCTTGCCTTCAAGGCGGGGATCCTTGCGGGTGGCGACGACTGTTCCCACAACCTTAGCTAATTGCATAGTGAGAAGTCCGCCGTCGGTTGATTGGCGGTTCGTGGATCGTAGTTCGTCGCTCGTGATCTGCAGTTTGGCAGCGTCAAGGAAAAGCGCGGCTGGCGCACTCAGTCGACCGCTGACCTACGATCCACGAACAACGAACCCTTGATAACTGACAACTGACCACGGACGACTGACGGCTAGCTGCCTTCCGACGACTTGCCGATGGGAAGCGTGTCTTCCAGGCTCGGATGCGGGCGCGGAATCACGTGCACGGCGATGAGTTCCCCTACGCGGCGGGCCGCAGCGGCGCCCGCGTCCGTGGCCGCCTTGACCGCTGCCACATCGCCTCGGACCAGCGCGGTGACGTAGCCGGAACCGATCTTTTCCCAGCCCACCAACGTTACCTTGGCCGCTTTCACCATGGCGTCGGAGGCCTCAATCATGGCCACCAGCCCTCGCGTTTCAATCATGCCTAGAGCTTCACCCATTGAAACCTCCGAGCAGCAGTTAACAGTCGACAGTCGGCAGTTCGCAGTTAAAAGTCGAAACTCACTCGTCGATACGTGCTTCAACCTTCAACTTTACACTCGCTTAAACCCGCTACTTCGCCTTGCCCTCAATCGCGTCGGCCACCATCGCTTCCAGATCCTCGCGTGATACCCAGAAGCGTTCATTTAAACTGTAGCCTGAGCCCGCCACCGGTCGAGCACCGTTTCCGGCTAGGGACGCGGTACCCACGGAAGCCACACTTTCGGTCACCGGGCAAATGGCATTGCGCTGCACCGCCGGAGTTCCCGGGCCAAAGTAACCGGCCCGCAAGCTGAGAAGTTTATCTACTTCGGCATCAGAGAGCAAGACCTGCCGGCCCAAGAGCTCCGTCACCAACGAGATTTTGGCAAAATGCTCCACCGTCTCCATCTTGAAAAAGGCCCGCGATAGGTCCGGACCGTAGGTTACCACGCCGTGGTTGGCCATCAGAATAGCGTCGTAAGAGCCCACCAGCGGCAGCAGGGCCTCACTCAACTCAGGCGTGCCGGGAGTGCCGTAGGCGGCCAGAGGGATGCAGCCGAAGTTGAGCACGACTTCAGAAATCAGCGCCTTGTTCAGCGCCATGCCGGCCGCGGCGTAGCCGGTGGCCGTCGGTGGGTGGGCATGGACCACCGCTTGAGCGTCGGAGCGCCGCTTGTAAATCAGCAAATGCATGGCGAGCTCGCTGGTGACGTTGCGGCGCCCGCTGATCTTCTTGCCCTCGTAGTCGACGATCACCAGGTCGTCCGCCGTCATCATCCCTTTGCAGATCGTCGTCGGCGTCGAAAGAATGCGGTGATTATCGAGGCGCGCCGAAATGTTGCCGTCGTAGCCGGCCACGTAGCCGCGCTCGTAAACCCATCGGCCCACTTCGACAATTTCTTTACGGAGCTCGTCTTCGGTCCTGATCATGAAAAATGGTTGAGAGCTTTCAGCAATCAGCTTTCAGCAGTCAGCTTTCAGCAGCCAGCTTTCAGCTCCCAGCAGCCAGCCTTTGGCGCTCTCGTTTGTGACCAATACCTTTGCTAACCGCTGATGGCTGAAGACTGACAGCTTTTACGTATGCTTTTGCTGACGGCTGACAGCTAATGGCTGACGGCTCTGCTACGCATAGAGTCCCCGCAGCTTCAGGCTGAAGGCCACGCGGTCAATCGCCAGCATGTAGGCCGCAATGCGATTGTTCACGTTGTAGCGCTCACCGTAACCCGTAACCTGCTCGAAGGCGGCCACCATGATAGCGTGCAGCCGCTGGTTCACTTCATCCTCGGTCCAGAAGTAGCCACCGCGGTCCTGCACCCATTCAAAATACGAGACCGTCACGCCCCCGGCGTTGGCCAGGATGTCCGGAATTACAAAGACTCCGCGGTCAAACAGAATCGCGTCCGCAGGCGGTGTGGTGGGGCTGTTAGCGCCCTCCACCAGAATGTGCGCTTTGATGCGGTCCGCGTTGCGGCTGTTGATCACGCTCTCGGTGGCAGCCGGCAGCAGAACGTCGCAGTCCTGCTCCAGGATCTCAATATTGCCGATGGCCTCGCCGCCCGGAAATCCCTGCACGGTTCGCTGCTCAGCCACGTGCTCTAAGAGAGCAGGCAAATCAAGACCGTGAGCATTGAAAACACCTCCCGCAATGTCGGCCACTCCGATGACCTTGTAGCCCGACTCGTGCATCAACCGTGCGGCCTGCGATCCCACATTGCCGAAGCCCTGGACGATTACCCGTGTGGACTCACGGTTTCTCCCAAATCGCTTCAGCGCCTCATCGCACGTCATCATGCAACCGCGGCCGGTGGCCTCTCGCCGGCCCATAGAGCCTCCCAGGTCAATGGGCTTGCCGGTGACCACGGCCGTGGTGGTGTGGCGCACGTGCATGGAATAAGTGTCCATGATCCAGGCCATGGTCTGCTCGTTGGTGTTCATGTCGGGAGCAGGAACATCGCGCTCCGGGCCAATGTAATCGAGGATTTCCGCCGTGTAGCGCCGGGTGATGCGCTCTACTTCCCCGGAACTGAGCTTCGCAGGGTCACAGACCACGCCGCCCTTGGCGCCACCGAAAGGGATGTTCACCACGGCGCACTTCCATGTCATTTCAGCGGCCAACCCACGAATTTCATCCAAGGTGACGTTCGGTCCGTAGCGCACGCCTCCTTTGCAAGGGCCGCGCGCGATGCTGTGCTGCACTCGGAAACCGTCGAATACGTCCAGGCTGCTGTTATCCATCGTTACGGGGATGTGCACAATGATCTCGCGGTTGGGCGTGCGCAGATACTTTTCCAGGCCGGGATCAAGTTTCAATTTCTGCGCTGCGATGTCAAAGCGAGCCCCCATGGACTCAAAAACGCTCAGTTCCTTGTCAGCAACTTCCATCGCAAACCCCCGAGCGAACCCGCCCGCAGTCGTCTTGTTCGTCAGCCGCGCCGGCTCTGAACCCTGATTTCCCTTATAAACGCGAGAAAACGAAGCCAGTATAGCAAAAGGCCGGCGCCAGGGTACTTTGGCACCGGGTTCGAGTTTTGGTCTTGCGCGGCCGCCTCGCAGCTCACCACTCGCGCATCATGTATCTCTCAATCTTCTTTCTTTCCATTGGTGTCATAAACTTCCACGGTGCCGTACTTCTCAAGCACCTGGCGGATGGTCTGCTTCTGGTCGTTTCCGGGTTGCTTGGCGTCAGCCACGCACACGATTTGCAGGTGAGCGAGGTCCACATACTTCTGGGCAGCGGCCTTCACCGCGTCAGGGGTGATCTCGGCCACTTGAACTGGGTAGCGGTCCCAGTAGTCCATAGGCAGACCTTCACTCTGAACAATCATCCAGCGGTTCAGGATGCCCTGCGGCTGCTCCAAGGAGAGAGCAAAGCTCGCAACGATGGCGTGGCGTGCCTCGTTGAGCTCGCCCTCCGGCACCTGTTGCTCCCGAATGCGCTTGAATTCCGCCATCAACTGCTCCATCGATCCATCAGTGACGGCGTTGCGCACCTCGGTGTTCGCCTCCCAGGCCTCGCGGTACTTGTCGTCACCCGTCCGGCTATAAGCGCCATAGGTGTAGCCGTGCTCCTCGCGCAAATTGAGAAACAGGCGCGATTGCGGCCCGCCGCCCAGCACCTGGTTCATTACCATCAAGGCCGGAAAGTCAGGGTCCGCGCGTCGCGCGCCGTAATCGCCGGCCAGGATGTTGGCCTGCACGGAGTCGGGCCGGTCCACCAGATAAATCTTGCTGGAGGCGGGTTCCGGGAGATGGCTCCAATCCGCCTTGGAGACGGGCGCGCCCTTCCAGTCACCAAATTGCTTGCGCACAAGCTCCATGATCTCGTCTTGCTTTACATCGCCCACGATCCCCAGAATGGCATTGCTGGGGACGTAGTAGCGGTCGTGAAATTCCTTTAGCCGTTCTGGCGTGGCTGCCTTGATGGATTCGGCCGTGGGCAACATGACCGAGGCGGGGGAATCTTGGTACACGGCTTGGCGGAATTTCTCCTGGCCCAGCGAGAAGGGCTGGGACCGCTCCTGCTCAAGCTGGGAAAGCTGGCGTTGCTTGTACTTTTCCAATTCGTCGCTGGGAAAGGTAGGGTTCAGCACCGCGTCGCTCATCAGTTCCAGAACCTGGCCGGCGCTGGGCGCAAGGCCCGAGGCTGTGATACTGGAATGGGTGGAACCGAAGGGCGCCTGGGCGTTCAGCGTTGCCCCGATGTCATCCACGTCGGCGGCCAACTGGGCGCTGGTTCGATGCGTAGTTCCCTCTTTTAGCATTTCGGCCGTGAAGCCGGCGAGACCCGGCATGTCTTTCGGGTCTGACAGGGCGCCGGTCTCGATCCAAAGCATGAAATTCACCAGCGGCAATTTGTGCTGCTCGAGGACGAGGACCGTAAGTCCATTCGGAAGCTTCGTTACTACGGGCCTCGGCAGGTGGACCTTGAGAACCTCATTGCTCACCGGCGCGCGATTCAACCGCACCACCTTTGAGAGTTCGGCGTTATGATGTTCCTGTCCGCCTCCAGCCTGGCTCGAAGCAGGGATCGCCGCGACCAGTACAGCCAACAATGCGGCGGGAAGCAAATTCGAAAACTCACGCTTCGCGGTCATTTTATCTTCCCTCCTTGGTGGCATGCGCCGCCTTGCCTGGCTGCGACGTGGGCACGTCCGTCACCACCACGCGGTAGCTGGCTACCAGGTATTTCTGGGCAGCCTCCTTCACCTGGTCGGCAGTCACAGCGTCGTATTTATCCATGGTGGTGTTGATCAGATTCGGGTCATCGAAATAGACGGCGTCGTTGCCAAGGGTTATCGACTCGTAAAGATCGCTTTGCCTGAACTGCATCTGGTTACGCAGAAGCTGCACTCGGGCCTTCTCCAGCTCCTGGGCGGTGATGCCGTCCTTCTGCGCAGCGGCAATTTCGTCAAGAATGGCCTGTTTGCAGTCATCCGGTTTCACACCGGGCCGCAGGAAGGCGTAAACGTAGAACATACTCGGGCCGCGGCGGGCGTCTGCTTCCGCGAACACCTGCGTGGCCAGTTGCTTCTCCTTCACCAAGTGCTGGTAGAGCCTGGAACTCTGCCCCGCTCCAAGTACGTTGGCAAGCACGTTTATGGCGTAATTGTCGGGCGTGTTCCCGGCTGGAATGTGGTAGCCCACCGCCAGCAAGGGCAAGCGCGCCAGAGGGTCCATCACCGTCTCAGTGCGCTCGCCGTAATGTTCGGGCTCCGTCATGTCGATAGCGGGGGGAGCCGGCTGGGAAGGGATGCCGCCAAAGTACTTCTTCACCTTTTCCAGGGTCTGGGCCGGGTCAAGATCGCCCACCAGCGTCAGCACGGCGTTGTTGGGGGCGTAGTAGATACGAAAAAAGTCCTTAACGTCATCCACCGAGGCCGCGTTCAGGTCCCTCATCGACCCGATGGTGGAGTGCTTGTAAGCAAAGTTGTCGTAGGCAAGGTTATCGACGTCCTCAAAAGCGTGCCCGTAAGGCTGATTGTCCTCGCCCAGGCGCCTCTCTTCCTGCACGGCGTTGCGTTGGTTATCAAGATTGGATTGGTTCACCGCCAGCGCCCGCATGCGATCGCTTTCCAGGAACAGCGCAAGATCCAACTGGTTCTTCGGGAGAGCTTCGAAGTAAGTGGTGCGGTCCTCGTTGGTGGTGCCGTTCATATTGCCGCCGTTGTTTAGCACCAGAATGAAGTGCTCGCCCTTGCCCACGTTCTCCGAACCTTCGAACATCATGTGCTCGAAAAGGTGGGCGAAGCCCGTGCGGCCCGGCCGCTCGTTTCGCGACCCCACGTTATAACAGACGTCGATTCCAAAAGCCGGCGCGGTCCGATCCACCGCGATAATCACGCGCAGGCCGTTGTCGAGCTTCTGGTCCGTAAATTCGACGTGAGGAAGCTTCGGCAGGTCCGCGCCTAGCGCTGCCGCGGCGAGGCCAAGTAGGCACGGCAGCAGAAAGCCAAAACGAGATCTTTTCATGATCGGCTCCTACCCATAGGTTGTTTGTAGCTGAGCTTGTCATTCTCATCCAATCCGCGCTTGAAAACAAGGTGAATCGAGTTCGGCCCGCGCCCAATTTCGGCAAGAGATCCTGCGGGGTGCGCGACATAAAAGTGGAAGTCAGGCTGCCCGGCGGCTCTCCCAGTAATCCTCGAAGCGGCCGTTGAGACAACAGCAGCGCAGGGCCACGATGGCGTTCGCTCCTCGGACGGTCCAGAACATGCCCGAGCGTTTGA
>DATJYK010000178.1:0-13417 GCA_035578005.1 Terriglobia bacterium | reverse complement strand
TTGAGGCCCGAAGGGCCGTACTAACAAAGCCCTGGGCAACGCCCAGGGAAATCAGATGCCGCGCCAAACGCTGAGCCCTGAAAGGGCGACCCCAGCGCAGTGTTCAGTCCCACACGTAGCACTCGTCATACTCGACTTCGTGGGCCTTCAAAATCCGGCGGTATTCCTCCTCGAAACTCGTCGCCCGGTGGTGTGCCTCCTGTTGCTCGATGTACTTCACGACGCTGTCCAACTCGCCGGGGCTCATCGAGAAGCCTCCGTAGCCACTTTGCCAATGGAACCCGCCCAGCCCTCGATCCTGCGTCTTAACCCACTTCGAGGAGCTCGTCTTGATCTCCTCCACCACCTCGGCCAGAGCGCGGTTTTTCGAAAGGCGGAAGAGGGCATGAACATGGTCGCTGGTGCTTCCGACTTTGAGGGCCACAGAGCCATGGTTGTTGAGGACGGCGGCCGAATAGGCGTGGGTTTGCTTCCGTAACGTTCCCAGCAGCAACGGCTCACGGCCTTTGGTGCTGAAGATCAGATGAACGTAGAGTTGGGAAAGTGATTGGCCCATTCGGATGACGCGCTCTAGTTCGCCCTTTCAGGGCTACGATGTTTCATACTCCCTGGGTTTTCCCTGGGCGTTGCCCAGGGCTTTGTTAGTGCGGCCCTTCGGGCCTCAAAATGTACAAACTCCAGTCCCCTCCTCGGTGAGTCTCGGTGAGGAGGGTGGCCGAAGGCCGGGGTGGTCGGTCATATATCCCAAACTGCATCACTGCGCCCTCTCGCAAACTCAGCAATTTCTGGTGCTGTCCTAATTTGAACATAGCGCCGCCATCTTGGCGGCTATCTGCCGGCTGGAAGCCGGCGTTACGGGTCAAATGAGGACAGTACCCAATTTCTTACCTGATGTCTTCCCTGGTATTCTGGCGCCTTGGTGTTGACGTCACTTTTCCCCGCGCAGCCGAAGACGTACTCAACGTCCTCCGAGGCGCGATGAACCGGGGGTGTAACAATGACCAGGAAACTGCGTCGCGGCTGCTTCGCCTGCGGTGCGCTGCGGCAGGTTCAGCGGTCTCTTGCTAGTTTCTTTCATCCACCTCATCGGCGGCTGCGGCCGCGGCCCTTATGTCTCGTCATTTTGCTGGGCGCTGTTGCAGGCTGCATCAGCGGCGGAGCTACCCTCAGCCTGTCGGCCTCCGCCGGGGCCGTGCCTACTCCTGCATCCGAGGCCTCGCATGCGGTTGGCGCACCGGAGAGGGCACGTCCGGATAACGCCAACTTTCACTTCATCGGTCACTGGGACCTTTCCGGCGCCATCCAGCAGGCCGTGACGGTGAATTCAGGCTCACGGATTCTGTGTAGTTTCACGGGCGAGTCCGTCACGGGGCTCTTTGGCACTGAGGGCATCTCGTCGCCGGCCCAGATCTACGTAAGGATTGACGGCGGGAAGCTCGTCCGCTTCACCGCCGACCGTGCTGCGATCGATTTTGCTCAGGGACTGGCCTCGGGACGCCACACCTTCGAACTCGAGGTGAAAGATGTCGACGAGCGAGTGAACCGCTGGAAGCCACCCCTGCAGGCGGCCCTCATCTTCAAGGGCCTTCAGCTCAGTCCGGGCGGCCATCTGGTGAAGTCTCCGCTTCCCGGGAAGGTGCGGATGGAATTCTACGGCGACTCGATCACCCAAGGCGTCCGCATTGACTCGATGGCCATCGGGCCCGACGGTTCCGACGGCACCAAGGATTACGCCTTCCTGGTGGCTCTGGCCTTCAACGCGCTTCACAATCAAGTGGGCTTCGGGCGGCAGGGCATCATCCGAGCCGGCAACGGCAACGTGCCGCCGGCGCCGGATTCCTTCGGATGGAATTATCAAGACTCCCCGAGTGACCCGGCGTTCGTGCCCAGCGTGGTGGTGGTGAACCAGGGCACGAACGACGGCAGCTATAAGTCCGCTGAATTTGAGCCTGCCTACCGTGGATACATCGCCCTTATCCGCCGGCGCGACCCTAAGGCAACGATCCTTTGTCTGCGCCCGTTCGGAGGTTTTCACGCGGACGACATTCAGCAAGCCGTGCGGGACTTGGGAAACCCCAAGGTCATTTACGTCGATACCACGGGCTGGCTTGATAAGAGCGACTACACCGATGGCGTCCACCCGAATGCCGGCGGCCAGATTAAGGCCGCAGAGCGGCTGATCGAGGTGATTCACGAGAAGACAGGCCTGAAGCCCGCTCGCACGGCAGCTTCCGTGGCGGCGGACCGTTGACCGTCTCAATGGGCGGAACGGGATGCACCTGGTGACTGCGGTCCACATGCAGGAAGGCGGGGGAAGGGACTTCAACACCAAGACACCAAGGTCGCAAAGACCAAAGATAAGGGTGCAGAGCAGCTCAACTCAAAGCGGCGTCAATCCACTCTCAATCCCACCTCATGGTTTTCTTCGCGTGTCTTGGTGCTGACATCGTTCCTCGCAGCACACAAAGGAGTCGGCGGACGCTGGTGCGGAAACCGCAACTATTCTGCCGCATCGGTGTTTCCTTCGGGAGTGACTTGGCGACGGAGTAGCTGGAGGTGTGTCACCTCGGAGGGGCATTGCTGCTTCCAGCCTTGGGCCCTCATACGAGGCTGCGATCTTCAACTACTGAGTAGAAAGAGCTAATTATCAGCAAGAAGATGAGAACGACAATCTGCCTGGAAAGATCGATCTGGCTGATCCTAATCATTCTGCTCGGCGTGTGTCCGGTGACGTTCTTGTGTAGCGCCTGTGGCGGGGGAAGCAGTTCGAGTGGTTCCACGGGTGGAGGTGGAGGAGGGGGCGGCGGTGGCGGTGGCGGTGGTGGGGGTGGAGGCGCTGGTGGGGGCGGTGGTACCGGCGAGGCCATTCCCGCGAGCTTTTTTGCGATGACGATTCCCGATGGCGGAGCAGATTACCCCACCGTGAGTGTCGGTGCTCTGGGCCACCCCTCGGACTTTGCCTGGGGCTTCATCGAGAAGAACCAGGGAACTTACGATTTCAAGGGGTATGACGGCTACGTAAATGATGCCGTGCAGCACGGTTTGGTGGACAGCAACGGGGCTGCGGAGGTCACCATCACCTTGGGTGGCTACACGCCGCTGTGGGCCGCGGCGGACACCTCCAAGTGCAGGCTTGTTGGCCAACAGGAGGTGTGCCCCTCGCCGCCCGCCAACATTGGTGATTGGACCGATTTCGTCACCGCGGTCGTCGACCACTACAACGGGACCACGGCGCCGCACGTGAAATACTACGAGCTGTGGAACGAGTTCAGCTCTCCCTCCTTCTGGACCGGAACCATGCAGGACATGCTGAACCTCGCGGCGGCCACCTATCCCATTATTCACACGGACCCGTACTCGATCTTGCTGACACCCTCGGTGAGCGGACCCACCCAAGGCAGCTCGTCAAGCAACGGTCTTCCCAACGGCCTCACCTGGATGACTTCTTACCTTCAGGCTGGCGGGAACAAGTACGCCGATGGCGGCACCTTTCACGGCTATTTGGCCCCCTTCGGCGGCGAGGGTGTCTCGCTTTTTCCATTCCCGGAGCAGGATTCCACCGCAGGCTGCGCGGCAGGAACGACCTGTTTCGGGTCCGTCGTGACCAAGGCTGCGAGCTTCCGTCAGGTGTTTGATCAGAACGGTTTGAGCGGCAAACCCATGCTCGACACCGAAGGAAGCTGGGGAGTGAACGGCAACGTGCCAGGCCCGAACGAGCAGGTGGCGTGGGTGGCACGCTGGTTTATTCTGCAGGCAGGCGACTACCCTAACATCACGCAGGCTTCGTGGTATGCCTGGGGGTACCCATCAGACTCGGGGCAATTGGAGTCGAGCACGGGAACGCCCAACCAGGCGGGGACGGCCTACAATCAACTTTACAACTGGTTGGTGGGCGCCTCGTTTAGCTCACAGTGCGCCAGTGACGCGAATTCCACCTGGACCTGCGCGATTACGCGGTCGGGTGGCTACGAGGGACTGATTGCGTGGAACACGAACGGCAATTTCAGCTACAGTCCAGCGAGCACTTATACGCAGTACCGCGACTTGGCGGGTAACACGACGAAGCTAAGCGGGGGCGCGATTACCGTCGGGATCCAGCCGCTGTTGCTCGAAAGCCAGAGCCCGTGACGTAGGGGCGACCCTCGAGATCGCGGTGAGCCGGCACAAGGCCCGCCCCCAACGTGGCATCTTGGCTTAATTGAACAGCGTCGGGGGCAGATTTTCTGTTGACTTTTTGATTATATTGCGCTATCTAGTTGGTGTACTTAGTGGTTTGCAGCGGCAGATCACTTTCGATTTTCGGAACCCACGATGTTATGAAAAAAAAGGATATCGGATGCGACCAACGATGTGTGTGATAATAATAGGGTTGATGTTACTTGACGCGCCCGTTTGACCTTAACTCAGGATAGTTTCGGGCGTCAAAATTCTCAGATCGAAGCCATTGGAGAATATCGGCAATAGATAGAGCTAGTTACAAGTCGAAATTAGCCTCATTTTGAGAGCTTTCGAGGGGTACGAACCCAATTTCAAATTAGCCTTCTTTCTTGTTTGTTTACAGTCGCTTGCAGCGAACAAGGTGCAGTCGAGGCGAAATATTCGCAGTTTTTCGGTCTGCCAATTTGGTAAATCGCCCCCTAAAGGGCGAATTCAGTGCCAAAACATCCCGCCTAACGCACAATTCACTACGGTTTAACATTCTCGTAACATTCGCCCTTCCACAATGATCTTCGGAGGGCAAACGATGACAATCAAAACTTCGGGCGTGGTTCAGCGCCTCATGCTGGTGATTTGCGTTGGGTTGTTGGCGAGCGTTGCGCACCTTGGTCGCGTGAGGCTTCCGCAGGCGGCCCCTGCACCTGCTCCGGCCCCGACCCTAATAAACGGTGCGGGCGCCACCTTCCCCTACCCGATCTATTCGAAGTGGTTTTCCGAGTATCACAAGCTGCATCCGGACATCGAGTTCAACTACCAGTCCGTGGGCTCGGGCGCGGGCATCCGGCAAACCATTGACAAGACAGTGGACTTCGGCGCCTCCGACGGTCCCATGACCGATCAGCAGCTCGCCGAAGCCAAGCAGAAGCTGGGTTACGACGTGCTGCACTTCCCGACGGTTCTTGGCGCAGACGTGCCCAGCTATAACATCCCAGGCGTGACGGAGTCGCTGAAGTTCACGCCCGAATCGATCTCGAACATCTATCTAGGTAAGATTACGAAGTGGAACGATCCCGCCATCACCGGCCCCAATCCCGGCGTGAAGCTTCCCAACATGGACATCGTTGTCGTCCACCGTTCCGATGGCAGCGGCACAACGTATATCTGGACGGACTACCTCTCCAAAGTCAATCCGGAGTGGAACTCAAAGGTTGGCCACGCCACATCGGTGAATTGGCCGGTGGGTTTGGGAGGCAAGGGAAATGAAGGTGTAGCAGGTTTGGTGAAGCAAACGCCGGGCGCCATTGGTTACGTGGAGTTGATTTACGCCATCCAGACTAACATCCCCTACGGACTTGTGGAGAACGCGGCTGGAAAATTCATCAAGGCCGATTTGGCCTCGGTGACGGCCGCTGCCGCCGGCGCCGCTGCCAAAATGCCGGCCGATTTTCGCGTCTCGATCACGAACGCGCCGGGCGCGGACGCTTACCCGATCTCGAGCTTCACCTGGCTGTTGATCCCGACCCACATTGCGGACGCCAGCAAGCGCGATGACATCAAGGCCTTCCTGAAGTGGATGATGACCGACGGCCAGAAGTACAATGAGTCCTTGGCCTACGCGCAGCTTCCCAAGGCGGTGGTGGCCAAGGAAATGAAGCAGATCGCACGCGTCGAGTAGACCTGCCGGGGCTCAGCCTGGCAGGAAGAGCGGGGTTGAAACTCAATACTGTTCAGTTACGTCGTGAAACGGCTGAAATCAACTCGATATGCGACGTAGGGGCGGTGGGCCTTGTGCCCGCCCTGGGCGACCACAAGGGTCGCCCCTACGTTATCTGAACAGTATTGGGTTGAAACTAGGTTGAAACCGGTTGAAACCCCGCCCTCGCCGGGCAGTCCGACGAGCCTTTGAATGATCCGGGGCCAAGGCTGATCTCCGGTCGAGATAGCCCCGACCAAACGATGGCCACTTCGAACAGTCCGATGGCGCGTGGAGTGCCGGGCGGAGCCCGTGAACGCTGGCGATTGCTCGGCGGCACGCGCGGAATCGACTTTATTGCATGGCTGGTCACGCTGCTGGCGGCGCTGAGCGTGCTGGTCGTTACGGTGTGGGTGGTGGTCGAGCTCTGGCAGCGCTCCAAGCTGTCCAGGCAAGCCTTCGGCCTCCGGTTCCTCCTGGACCACGTCTGGGACCCTGTTTTCGGCCACTTCGGCGCCCTGCCCTTTGTCTACGGCACCCTGGTCACGTCCGCGCTGGCCATGCTCATCGCGGTGCCTCTGGGTGTGGGGGCTGCCATCTTCCTGGCCGAGCTCGCGCCGCGCGGGCTGTCGGATACCCTCACCTTCCTGATCGAGCTGCTGGCAGCAGTACCCAGCGTGGTGCTGGGTTTGGTTGGCATCTTTGTGGTCGTGCCGTGGGTGCGAACCTCGCTCGGGCCGGTTCTCAAGGACCTCTTCGGCTTCACGCCGCTGTTTCAGGGGCCCATTTACGGCGTCGGCTTTCTGACGGCCGGTCTGGTGCTGGCCATCATGGTGCTGCCCTTTATCGTCTCCATCTCACGCGAGGTTCTGTTGAGCGTGCCGAACGATTTGCGGGAGGGCGCGCTCGCGCTCGGTTCCACCCACTGGGAGTCCACCTGGAAAGTGGTGGTGCCGACAGCAGGTACGGGAATTCTGGGGTCGATCTTCCTGGGTCTGGCGCGCGCGCTTGGCGAGACCATGGCCGTGTCCATGGTCATTGGCGGCACTCCCCAGGTTGCGGCATCTCTTTTCGCGCCGGGATATTCGATTGCATCCGTGATCGCCGACCAGTTCGTCGAAGCGACCGGGGATCTCTTCCGGCAGTCGTTGGTGGAGCTGGGCCTGGTGCTGTTCGGGATTACTATACTGCTGCACGCCGTGGCCCGGCTGCTGGTGCACGCCACGGCCCGCAAGGCAAGGGGCGCGGCTTGAACCGGCTCACCTGGCGGAAGACGGTGAATGCGGTGATGTCCCTGGCGACGGCGCTCTGCGCGCTGGTGGCGGTTGTTCCCTTGCTGTTTGTGCTAGGACTTCTGGTTGTGAAGGGAGCCAGCTCCCTCAACTTGGCGTTCTTCACGAAGTTGCCGGTACCCGTTGGCGAGACTGGCGGCGGCATCGCGAACGCCATCGTAGGCTCGGGCCAGCTCCTGCTGCTGGCTGCTGTGTTCGGAGTTCCGCTGGGCGTGCTCGGCGGGATTTATCTCTCGGAGTTCGGCGGATGGGGAGTGCCGTTCTTGGTGCGTTACGCCGCCGATCTGTTGGTGACGGTGCCTTCCATCGTAATCGGCATTTTTGCATACGCGGTGGTGGTCCTGCCCGTGGGCCACTTTTCGGCTCTGGCAGGAGGATTCGCGTTGGGCGTGATGCTGTTGCCGATTGTGGTGACGAACACCGAGCAGTTTCTGCGCACAGTGCCGGTATGGTTGCGAGAGGGCTCGCTCGCACTGGGCGCTGGGCACTGGAAGACCATCGTCAGCGTGGTAGTTCCGACCGCCTTACAAGGCATTCTCACCGGCATCCTGCTGGCGTTGGCGCGGGTGGCGGGCGAGACGGCCCCGTTGATATTTACGGCTTTTAACAATGCTTACTGGAATCGAGGGTGGAATCAGCCCATATCCTCCCTGCCGTACATGATTTGGATTTACGGCATCTCGGCTTACGATGACTGGCACCGGATGGCATGGGCGGCGGCCCTGGTGCTGCTGGCGCTGGTGCTGTTGGTGAACGTGCTCGCGCGTCTGGTGCTGGCACGCAGAATGGCGACGCGGAGGGCGGTGTGAGCCCCGCGACTGCAACGAGGTCTAAATTGACCGATCAACCTAACCCCCAAACGACACAGGATGTGGCCCGAGAATTGGCCCGGCAGTTGGAGCCTGCGCGTGCAGATGCTTCCATCAAGATCAAGGCGCGCAACGTTGACTTCTTCTACGGCCAAAAACAGGTGCTGCAAGGAATTTCGATGGATGTCCGGGAGCGCAAAATCACGGCCCTCATCGGTCCGTCGGGCTGCGGCAAGACCACGTTTCTGCGCATCCTCAACCGCATGTACGAGACGGTCAAGCACGCGCGGGCCGAAGGGGAAGTGCATTTGGATACGGACAACATCTTTGATCTGCCGCTTCCCAACCTGCGGCGCCGCGTGGGCATGGTTTTCCAGAAGCCGAATCCTTTCCCCAAGAGCATCTTTGACAATGTCGCTTACGGTCCCCGCGTTCACGGCCTCGCCGGCGGAGCGCGCCTGGCAGAGTTGGTGGAGCAGAGTCTGCGCGGGGCGGCCTTGTGGGATGAAGTGAAGGACAGCCTGCACAAGTCAGGCTTTTCCCTGTCTGGAGGCCAGCAGCAGAGGCTCTCCATCGCCCGGGCGCTGGCCATCGATCCCGAGGTGCTGTTGCTTGATGAGCCCTGTTCGGCCCTTGACCCCATTTCGACCGCCAAGATCGAAGAACTCCTTTTCACCATTGAAAACCGCTGTACACTGGTGATTGTGACCCACAACATGGCGCAAGCCGCCCGAGTGGCGGACTATACAGGCTTCTTCCTGATGGGTAAGCTGGTGGAGTTCAACGATACCAAGACAGTGTTTACGAATCCGGCCAAGAAGGAGACGGAGGATTACATTACGGGCCGATTCGGATAGGCCAGTCGAGTGATGGAGAATAGTTGGCACGCTAGGAAGGCACGAGCGGCTAATAAATTTCAAACCTGCCCTTCGGCACGGTCGGGGTTAGGAACGGGGTGGTGAGAGCCCAATGCGTCATTTTGAAGAACGCTTGAACGAGCTTCGACTGCACTTGCTGGAGATGGGTGGCTTGGTGGAATCCGCGGTCCACATGAGCGTTCAAGCGCTGATCGAAGCCAACGTTGAGTTAGCCCGCGAGGTCCTCGCTGATGAACCGCGCATCAACCAGCTCGAGATTCAGAACGATGATCTCGCTACCGGCTTGCTCGCGCTCGAGCAGCCCGTTGCCTCGGATCTTCGCTTCATCACAGCGGCTATCAAAATCAACAACAACCTGGAACGGATGGGTGATAAGGCGGCCAACATTGCCGAACGCTCTATTGCGCTGGCCTCGGAGCCGGCGGTGACGTCTCTGGTGGATATTGCGCGCCTCGGCAGGCTGGTTGAACCCATGGTGCATCAGGCTCTCGACGCTTTCGTGCGCAGAGACTCGGCGTTGGCGCGCAACGTTCTCACTGCCGACGACGCGGTGGATGACATGCGCAATCACATTTCAGCAGAAATTGTTCAGCGTCTGGAAGAAGAGCCTCGATTTGCCAAGCCCTGGCTTGACCTGCTCTACATCGCGCGCAGCCTCGAACGCATCGGCGACCACGCCACGAACATCGCAGAGGACGTGGTGTTCATGGTAGATGGAGTAGACGTTCGGCACGGTCATGTGGTGGCTGCACGGTGATCGCTAGCCCTGGCAGCCACCTCTTCTTTCGGCTCTTTGGGCCTGGGCGCAGTGCCGTCAGATTGCTGGACGATGTGGGTCACCTGGGTGGGCAGCGCGAGCGCCGTGCCGGCGGATTCCACAATACCCAGAACCTTCAAAAGCAGTTCCTCTTGCGTGGCGAGAAAAGCGTTATAATCCGGCGCGAAGACGTAGGCGTAAATCTCCACATCCTGTGATTCCTTGCCGATACTAATGAACCGCACCCTGGCAGTCTCTGACTCCACGTTGGGATGCTTATCGAACAGCTCGCGAATTTCGCTCAAGACCGTTTGCATCTGGTCCACGGTCGTCTGCCGGCTCAAGGCGATGGTGGGATGAAACCAAAACTTGTCGCGGAGGGTGTAGTTTTCAACATTCATGGTGGCGAGCTGTCCGTTCGGAATCGTCATGATGGTGCGATCGGGAGTGCGGATTCGTGTGGAGCGCAGCCCGATATCCACCACGTTTCCGCTAACGTCGCCCACCTTGCAGGCATCGCCAATCCGCACCGGCCGGTCCGAGATAATCATGATGCCGCCGAACAGGTTCTCCAGCGTCTTTTGAGCCGCGAAAGCCACCGCCAGACCGCCGATGCCGAGGCCCGTAAGAGCTGCGGTTAAGTTTACGCCGACTGTGTAGAGCACCACCAGGACGCCGATGGCAAAAGCGGCGATCTGCCCCAACCGGCCCAACAAGCCGGCCAAGGCGATCCTCTCCGACGACTGCATCCGTTTCAACCGCGCCAGGGTAAGGCCGCTTACGATGCCGACCACTCTCATTGCAAGCCACGTCACACCGAGAATAATCAGCAGGGTTCCCATCCGATGCCAGACGCTCCGCGCCATCAGCGCGTAGGAGAAACTGGCGTTAATGAGGAACAGAATCCCGAAAAGGACCAGCCGCAACGGCACCACGAGACGCTGCGCGTGATCGACCTGCGTGTCCCATGACGCCCGGCCCGCCAGCGTTTGCAGAAGCGGTCGCAGGAGGCGGCCAATCCAGGACCCCAGCAGCAACGTCAAGGGGATGGAGATGAAACCGGCGCACCACTTCCAGATCGGTACCAAAAGGAAGGTGACATTGAGCCAGCCGGGCAAATGGCGCTCAATTTCCGAGTTCTCACCGAGGTTTTCATAGATCTCCGGCACCAGCCGCAACGTCGCCTGAGAAAAAAGCCAGATGGGTGGATTCTCTCCGCGCTGGACGCGGTCGAGATTGATTTCTACCTTTCCCGACGAAGTACTCGCAACGCACAGCAGATAGCGATTGGGACTTTGGGTGCCTGCCAAGCCGCCGTCAGGCTGCCTGCTCAACTTGCCCAGGTCGATGGAGGTTTCCCGGTCAAGAATAACTTGGAGTTGCTGGGCGAGTTTCTGGGCCAACTCGCCGCGCTGCTTGGTGTCGAGGTAGCTTGCCGCCTGCTCGTAGTCTCCGCTGCCGGCCGCCCGGATGAAACCCAAGACAGTGCCGTGCGGCGTGCTGCGGCCCAGCGGATCGTCGGCGGCCTCCTGCCGAGCCGGCGTGGCCTGTTGCCACACCCCCGGAACCTGCGCGTGCAGCCCCGGCACGAGAAGCAATGTCAGCAAAACCAGGCGGCCCCAACCACGCGAAAACATCGAACTCTCCTCAAGACACTAGCAGCGCACAGGCGACGGCAAAGTGTAGAATCTCACGGTGGGACGCCAAGGCAAAGAAGAAGTCAATTGCATGCGCTGTGTGGTCAGGCCAGGCCAAGCGCCGAAGTTGGCGAAGCCACGTGCCTAGGGGGCTTCGAAGCGAGCTCGCAAGTGGCCGTCGCCGTCAAACAACTCGAGCTGTTGTGCCGTAATCTTCCACGTCTTTGTCTGCGCGAGCGCTTTCAGGAATGCCTCCTCGGTGTCCATACCTTCTGAACAGGCCATCAGCGTGCGCGCCATCTGACCAAACGTCAGATGCGAGCCCCTCAGCTCGTAGCTGCCCGTGATTTGGTTGCAGCCCCCTGATCCGCTTACGCGGTGCGTCTGCCGGTTGAAGATCAAATTGGGTTCCCGTCGCCCGGAAGCTACGGCAACGGGCGTTTCACCAAGAAGGGTGAGCCTCCAGTAGGTGTTTTCCAGCGATGCGTTCGTAGCCCCCTCGCCGCCGAGCGCGATTGGTGCGAATGCCGGAGCGCGCTTCAGGTCGTAGTTCAGTTTCGACCCGATCTCGTGACCGTCGGCATCGAGCTGGCGCAAAGTGTCTTTGTCCGGCAGGGCGAATTTTTGGGGTGCGCCGCGAGATCCCTGCAACAACACAGTTTTGCCGTCACTCGCAAATTGCCAGCTTCCATGGTCGTCGAAGTGGGTAGCGCGCTCGAGGTAAGTCATGCGCGAGGAAAATGTACGGTCAGGAAACAGATCCACCTGGTAACGGATACCGGGACAATCGGCGCAGGGTAGGGTGCCGACGAAAGTCGCCGGCAGCCCTGCGATGGTGGGTTCCGGGCCGGCGCTGTTTTCCGAAGAAGATTCCGTTGCCCCGGCTCCCTGTGCGCCAATCGGCTCGAACTCGGAAGTACCTACGTCCGCCACCAGCGACACGCCGAGGCTGCCCCCTGCCTTCTGCGGCGGGACGTGCGCGCGGCCATGGCCGATAAATGCCAACAGGAGCGCCGCGAGCAGCGGCGCTCCCGGCCGCATGTTCTTCATGTGGGCCTCTTCCCGTCAATCGCCCCAGATGCTCGGCGTTTCCCGGCATCCAGGAGTCGCGTCGCCCGCCGGACTGCCTACTCGCCCCGCGGTGGGATTGTCAACGGAGCTGACAGGGTGAAATTGAGCACCGACTCCGGCGGGATTTCGATCTGTTGGTTTCCCGTCAGCGCCCCTCCTGCGAGTCCCGCCCCTCCACCTACCAGTGCACCAATACCCGCTCCTTTTCCACCTCCGGCCAATCCTCCGATCAGCGCACCGGCGGCTGCCCCTCCGCCGGTCGTGGCGGCCGTCCGCTTGCCTTTGCCTTTCACCGTGCTGGTGAACACATCGGTCTGGATTTGATAGTGCTCGCCTCCTGTCGCAATGCTGAGCAGTTGAAGGGTCAATTCCCCTTGACCTTTTATCTTGCCTTTTGCCTTCGCTGATACTACAGTGCCGCTAACGTCCGCTCCGGCGGGCAGGGCAGTCTTCCCGCCTACCTTCACCGATTGGGCCAGAGTGCCGCTGAACGTTTGCCCCGTCTGGCTGGTCTTGGAGCTCAGGGCGTCCGTTGTTCTGACCGCAAGAACCGTTCCTGCGGGAACAATAATAGGCTGTGGCTTAGGCTTCGGCGGAGGAGGCGGGGCGGCAGCTTCCTGAGGCGCTGCGGCCGGCGGCGCTTCGGCGGGCGCCTGAGCTGCCGGGGCCTGGACCGCGGTCTGGTCATCAACCGCGGTGACTCCCGTTTCCGCGTGGGCAATTTGTTCCACCTTCTGCTGGGCCGCTTGAGACGTGTCAGTGCCGGTGAGTGTTACTTTGCCGTCTTGCGTGGCCACATTTACTTGGGAATCCTTGGTGTCGGGATCCGCCGCGATTTTGCTCTGAATGTCCTTGGTAATGGTGTCGTCGCTGGGATGATGCGAACACGCAATCTGCATTCCCATCAGACCCAAAAGCACGACTAGCATCGTTGCATAGTATCGGTTGCGCATATTGCCTCCTTATTTTGGGACAAGTGCATATGTCTGATTGGGCTTAGGCGGCCACTCATCCGATCATGTCTCGGTATACCAGCCCAAACAATATTCACAACAGAATGAGCTTACAGCGCTTCGGACACCAGATCAAGGAACGGCCACGGCCCGAGACGTCCAACCCTTG
>DATJYK010000177.1:0-12711 GCA_035578005.1 Terriglobia bacterium | reverse complement strand
GCCGCCAACAGGCGGCGGGATCTTTCGTCCAGCACCACCTCCAGGAACCGGAAGCGCTCGCGCACGCCACTCAAGTCATCCATCCCTTCCAGGATAGATCAAAACATCTTCCAGTGGTAATGTTATTTCATAACAGTTCCTAAGAGCCGTTTCTGGACGTAACGTCGGCGAGCAGGCAAGACTACGGCACGGGTGCTATAAGTATAGTACGCATGCTCGGGTGCTTCGCTTATTTTCGGCCAACATCGCGTGCTGGTACATTGCGTCACAAGTGGTGCAACCTGTAGCACGGCCCTTTAGGGCGGCATGCCGGGCTAAAGCCCGGCGCTACATCAGGCGCGCCACAAAACAAAATGTTTCAGGATCTTTGGGGCACTACACCAAGCTGGCTGCGGAAGAAAGCCATCAGATCATGTCATTCTGAGCGAAGCGAAGAATCTTTTTATTTGTTTTCAGTAATATACAGCAGATGCTTCGCTGCGCTCAGCATGACACACTCACTTTTTCCGCAGCCTGCTAGTGTAGTGTCCAGGATTTGAATGCGGAATGTAGCGGCGACCTTTAGGTCGGCATGTGCCCGCCTAAAGGCGGCCTCTACGGCGATTCGATTGTCCAGCTATTTCACGGACACGACACTAGGCGTGCGGCTTGTCACAATTTCCCTCCACCTGCGGTCGGTTGGTACCAGTGTTAACTCGTAGGAAGGTAGCAAGCATGGCCGGTAGGTGGGTAGGTGTGTCGGTCGGTGCTATCGTGCGCGGGTAGGGTGGTAGGTCGCCTGGTATCTATAGTGTTTTTAAAGACTAAGTGTTTTGGTCTGCTAGCCAGGACGCGCGCTCCGGTCAGAATGGTTCCATCACAGTAGCACAGAGTCCTGCCTATGGCGATTCTGTTGTAAACTCAGCCGTTGGGCACAGCCAAGAGCGGCCGTGCTCCAGGACCTTTTTCCCAACCTGAGGAGGATGGCGACCTCCAGCGTACTGCCTGGTTGGATGGTAGGTGTGTAGGCCTGTCACTAGGTTAACACACGGCATGCTGGAAATTTGCTGCTTAACCGCCGCCGGCTCCGACTTACGGCACAGACACTTGAATGAGAAGCGGCAAATTCCTTGCCGGTCCTCATGGTAACTTGGCCTTGGACGTACACGATAGCGGTCTCTGCGATCCACTATAAATGACACACGTGTGCCACATTGGCTATGGGTCGTGTCGTTGCCCCAATCCATTGCTACGATGGAAGTTGCGGCGCTGCGGAGACACGAAAGGGCGCCAGAAACTCCTCCTGTTGCAAGTGAATGTCTTCTGCCCGTGCCATTTCGAGGATAGCGAGGAAGAGCGCAGCCCGGTCCCCGGCGGTGGCTTGGCCAGTGAATAGTTCCGTGGAAGTGAGGAATTGTCCTGGCTCGAGCTGGTTCAGTTTCTGGCTAAGCCAGTGCATCATGCCTTCCACGGTGACGGGCTCGCGCTTGAGGTTCAAGAGCCGGTGCGCCTTTGCGGTTGCGAGGGCCGTTTTGGCAACCCGCAAGACCTCGCGAAGATTCATGGTTCCGGGTCGCCCGTGGGTTGCAGTGGCAGGCGCAGGCTGGGGCTCGGGTTCTGCGGCGCCGGAGAGTGTCGGCGCCCACATGTCGCCGGCCGCCCGAAGCCTTTCGGCCAGGAGCGCGGCGGCTTGCTGTGCCTGCTCACGGGTTAGGAGTTGTTCCACCAACTCCTGGCGGGGGTCTGGTTCGCCGTCATCATGTCCGGGCCGCAGGAGCGTTCGCGACTTGATGTGAATCAGCGTCGCCGCCATTAAAATGAAGTCTGCTCCCACGTCAATATTGAATTCGCGCACCCGGCGAAGGTAACCGAGATACTGGCTGGTGACCTCGGCGATCGGCAAATCGAGTATGTTCAACCGGTGCGTCCGGACCAGATCGAGCAAGAGGTCGAGTGGGCCCTCGTACTGGGGCAGGGAAACAAGGGGTGGCTCGCATGTTGTCATGGCTGACCTTCAACGATCCTGCGAAATGCCGGGAAGTCATTGCTGGCGGCCGAAGCGAGCTCGACAACTTGGGCCAGAAGGTCCTCCGCGTTGGAAAACTGAATTTCCAGCGTCCCCAGGCTGGCCAGCCGGATGGTGGCTGGGATTTGTTGGTGTTCGCGCGTCTCGACGTCGGGGGCGGTCGGGATTTCAGTCAGACGGTTGGCGAGATCCCGCTGGGCGTTGGCCATCGCTTCCACCATCCTGGCCTTGCGCTCACGGGCGAGCTGCGCGGTGCCGGTTTGTGACAGCTCCGTGAGCCGCCGCGCCAGTTCATCGCGCGGCACCAGAAAGGTCTTTCCGCTTTGGTAGCCACCGAGCGCCGCCAGCAGCCGAATGGCCTGCCGCCGCTTCACACCGAAAAGCAGTTCGATACAGGGCCGGTCGAGCAGGGGAGGCAAACCCGGCGAGTCAAGTTGCCGGGTGATCTCCTGGAGACGGTCAAGCCAAAGCGGCCTAGCTGGCATAAGCTGAAGAATAACACCAATTAAGCTTTCATGGCATTAGGGCACGGTTGTGCCTTTATATAAGACAGATAAGTACTATTATCAGTCTACTAGCTTGAAGTCCTGATTCAGTGCGCGTGGCAGAGGGGGTCAATCGCGCTGTCAGCGTCTTGGACGGACCGTGACGTTAATTATTGAGTTCTTCAGCCGCTTGAGCCAAGCCGATCACCCTGCCGCGAAACCGGCGCCTATGTGCGGCGGCGAGTTTGCGCACAAAGTGCTCGTCGGCGGTAACAAGTCGGCAGTCACGCTCTATCGCCAGCGCAAGGTAGAGACAATCATACGCCGGATGATCGAGTTCGACGGCGATTCGGGTCGCCGCCTCCAGCAAGTGGTGGGTGGGCAGGAACTCAATGTCCCCGGCTTGAAGAAGCCGGGCCGCGAGAAAGGCTTCGTCCATGGAGAGTTCGTCTCGCCGACTTTTCTTCCAGAGGATGTTCGCGCATTCAGCTACCAGCAGCTCCGGCGCGATCAGCTTGCTGCGCCGGCGAAGCGCTACGGCTTCGGCTGTGCCTGCCTCCTCGACCACCCACTTCACCGCGATACTGGCGTCAATGACGAGTGTGTTCACCGCTCGTCGCGTCCCTCGCGGAGCAGCACTTCCGAGGGCGTCTGCCTCCGTCGTGTCGTCAGCTTGCGTAAGTCAGCGGCCAGTTTCTCGAAAGAAGGCTCTTTCTCGCCGGCAAGAATCTGGCGAAGAATCTCCCGGTGCTCAGCCTCGGTCGAACGGCCGTGGCGCGCGGCGCGACGTTTCAGGCGGGCGATCAACTCGTCTTCCAGGTTACGGACGTGCAGATTTCCAGGCATTACGCTCTCCCTGAGCCCACTGGGATCAATGCTCTCATTTTGAGCACATGCTGTCAAGAACGCATTCGCAATGCACCAATGTGTCGATGTCGAGGAAGCGAGAACTAAGCGGAGACGTGTGACTCACGGCAGTGCGAACGCCACCAACGCATCACCCAGCGGTGCCTCCTCAATCTTGGCGTGACCGCCGGCGGCAATCACCAGGTATTGCTTCCCGTTTGAGCTAAGACCATAAGTCATGGGTGTGGCATGGGCGCTCACGGGCAGTTGTGCCTTCCAAAGCTCTTTGCCGGTTTCGATGTCGAAGGCGCGGATGAACGGGTCATAGGTACCGGCGATGAAGACGAGCCCGCCCGCTGTTACGATCGGGCCACCCAAGCTGAACGCACCCGCAGGGAAACCGGGGACAGAAGGGGCGAACGAACCCAGCGGAACCTGCCAACGGATCGTGCCCTTGGCCATGTCGACCGCCGTCAGCATACCCCAGGGCGGAGGACCGCAGGGCAGGTGCGACTTGGGGGAGAGCAGGGGATTCCGATACATGCCGTAAGGCGCGCCAGTTTGCGCCGTGTATTCTCCGTCTTCACTGTGGTGCATCTGTTCCTCGCGGAAGGTGGCGCGCGGGATCAGCCGCACCTTGGTGGGAAAGTTGTCCGTGTTCGCCACCAGCAGGCTACGCTCGGGATCGAAGGCAGAGCCGCTCCAATTCATACCGCCGACGTTGCCGGGAATCGCCAGCGACTCCTTCACGCCCGGTGGTGTGAAGATGCCTTCGTTGCGAAAGCTCTCAAGCAGCTTGCGGCAGGCATCGCGATCTTCGGGCGTGACTCCCCAGGCATCATCGGCCGAAAGCTTCTGGGGCGCGAGCGCGGGCAGCGCGGTGGGGAAGGGTTGGGTGGGCGAGGTCACTTCGCCCGGCACGTCGGTCTGCGGAACGGGACGCTCCTCCACGGGGAACACCGGGGCGCCGGTGTCGCGGTTGAGCACGTAAAGGAATCCGGTCTTGTTGCCCTGGATCACCACCGGTATGGTTTTCCCGTCATGCTGCAGGGTGGTAAGCAAAGGCGGCGAAGCAGTGTCGTAGTCCCAAAGGTTGTGGTGGACAAGCTGGAACCCCCATGCCATTTCACCGGTCTTGGCGTGCAAAGCGACGATGGAGTCCGCCCACTTGTCGTCACCGGGGCGCAAGCCGCCGTAGTAATCGGGACTGGCGCTGCCGGTGGGCACGAAGACGAGGTCGCGCTCCTTGTCGACGGCCATGATGGACCACGCATTGGCCGCGCCGGTTCGCCACACGTTCTTCCCTGCACCTGCACTCTCAGAGTCAGGAGTATTCGGCGGAATAGGATTCCAGCTCCAGCGCAGCGCGCCGGTACGTGCGTCGAAGGCCCGCACCACGCCGCTCGGCATCTCGGCGCGTCCATTGTCATCGATGGCCGAGCCCACCACCACCAGATCGTCAATCACCGCGGGCGGCGAGGTCATGTGATACCAGCCCTCCACGTAGCGAGGCACGTTGCGCAAGCTCACCTGGCCGTATTCGCCGAAATCCGCGCAGGGAGCGCCCGTGGCGGCGTCGAGAGCAATCAGGCGCGCATCCAGCGTGGTTTCGAAAATGCGCCGATGGCAAGTACTTCCAGCAGGACGTGAGGGATCAACCCAGGTTGAAACGCCGCGGTTAATCAGCCCGTCGCCGTAATCTTCGGTAGGGTCCACAAAGGGGTCGTACGCCCAGCGCTGCTTGCCGGTTTCGGGGTCGAGGGCGATCACGCGATTGAAGCCGGTGGTGATGTAGAGTGTGCCGTCCACCAGAATCGGCGTGCACTCAAACCCGCTGCGCTTCCGGTCGTGACTTCCGTCGGAGATGTCGCCGGTGTGGAACGTCCAGGCCACCTTGAGCTGCGCCACATTTTCGCGGTTGATCTGGGTGAGCGGCGAGTAGCGCATGTCGCCGGCGTCGTGGCCGTAGTAAGGCCAGTCATCCGCTTGAGTGTTGCCGTCAGCCCCAATCGCCGGGCGGCCGACGGTCTTAACGAGACGGACGCCTGTTAGAGCGAGCAGTCCTACGAGCACCAAAGATGCGGGGCGCAGCCGAGTCAGTTTGTGAGCTTGAGAAAGCAAGCGGTCCTCAATATCAATGTTAGTTCGCATGCAGACATCATACACAACTGAAGTGTATGGCACCGCAGCACACTACAATGCGGTACACTTGCGTTGTCTGTGTGGGTGGCCTGCCGCAATGTTTGATTACATCAAGATCGAAGGCTTCCGAAGCTTCAAGACGGTTGAGCTAAACCTTGAGCCGCTTTCCGTATTGATTGGGCCAAACGGCGGTGGCAAGTCGAACCTTCTCGACTTAATGTCACTAATGGGTGAAGCCGGCAATGGACTTCTTGAGGCAGGCATTGCCTCGCGTGGCGGTCCCAAGAGCATCACGTTTGGGTTCGATTGGTTCAGAACGATTGCAGTGAATTTTCATTTCCGCAAGAAAGAAGACGTTCTTTACAGTCTGGCCGCGCCACCCTTGCCGGGCGAGTTCTTGCAGGATGTAACGTACAAGCTAGCACTGAACTTTCACCCCACGATGACGGTATCGTTGGAGGAGGTCGTGGAAGAACCGGCCTCGCGGGGACAGCAGCCACGCTTGATTGTGAGACGGGATGCCGACGGTTGCACATTCTATCGCCCTCGGCTTGGTTTCTCGGGACTTCCGCGAGCGAAGCATAAGGATCTTGAGGACGCCAAGACGATTGAGTCGCGGGCCGAACTTGCCATATCTCAGGTCAAAGACTCACGTCTCTATCCAATCCCTTACGAATTGTTGAGGCAGTTCCAACAATGGACGGCCTACCGAGACATCGACGTGGGACCCCGCGCTCCGATTCGTTTGCCGGCGCTGGTGCGGCCGAGCGTGCGCCTGGCACCGGACGGCTCGAACTTGACAGCGGTTCTCAATTCGATCCAGCAGCGACACCAGGACATCTGGGACGAAGTCGTCGAGTTGATACGAACTGCCTATCCCGAGTTCAAAGGGATTAAATTTCCTCCCGAAGGCGGCGATGGAAACGTCGCATTGCGCTGGTTGGAGAAACCCTTCCAGGGCGAGGGCGTCACCGCCAACCTTCTCTCCGATGGCACTCTAAAGCTCCTGTGTCTAATTGCGATTCTGAAGAGCCCTGACCCACCGCCTTTGATTTGCATCGACGAACCTGAGGTAGGGCTACACCCCGACTGGATCGAATTGGTTGCAGAATTGATGCAATCCGCAGCGACCCGCACTCAATTGATCGTCGCGACACACTCGCCCCAGATTGTGGCGAAGTTGGATCCCGAACAGGTGATTGTTACCGAGAAGGAGGAAGGCGAAACACATCTGGAACGCTTGAACGGACAAGAGCTGGAGAAGTGGCTCGATGAATTCAATCTGTCTGACTTGTGGCTCGCGGGACACATTGGCGGCCGCCCGTAGTGCGGGCGCAAAAATAAGTGAGCAAAATCGTCATCCTTTGCGAAGGGAAAACCGAGGAGTTGGCCGTCCGGCATTTGGTGGCCCGCCAGTGGAAGGCAGACAATCTCGCAGCTGTTGGGCTGAGCACGATCAATCTTCGTGCCAAGGTAAAGGATGCAGGCAAGTCTGCGAGGGTTGAGCTCGACAAGAAGGAGGTTGTGGCGGTATTCACCCTCATAGACCTTTACGGAATGAAGCAGGTAACGCATCCGTCTAATGACGCGCTCGAACAGAAGGTCGAGAGGGTTCGAGAATGGCTGCGCGCACAGATTGACCACCCTCGCGCGGACAGATTCTTCCCCCACGTTAGCGTTCACGAGACGGAGGCCTGGATTCTGGCCGAGGGCCACGCGCTTGCCGCACGGCTGAAGGACACGAGCATTAAGCCCGACCCAAACGCCGAATCGAAAAACTTCCAAAGGCCACCGTCGACACGCCTCAATGAGCTCTTCCAACGGCGTCGGCAGCAGCCCTACCACAAAAGATTGTTGACGGCACCGCTTTGTTAAAGAAGATGGAGTTCGATCCCGTCTATGACTCCTGCCAGTATTTCAGGAAGTTTTACGACGGTTTGAAGCGCGCGGCTGGGCCATGATCGTGACTCACAACGTCCGCGATTTCCGTCGCGCACAATTGCGATTTCCCGGCTTGCGGGTCGGCACGCCTCAGGAATTCCTCAAGGAGCTGGCATGAGCATCTTGACCATCCGACTCCCCGAAGTGAAACACGCCCGCCTGCGCCGCTTGGCCGACAGCCGGGGAGTGAGCATGAACAAACTGATCGATGAGCTGGCGACGGTGGCTCTGGCCCAACATGATGCCGAAGTGCGGTTCCGGGCGCTGGCGGTCAAAGGCTCCCCGGCCCGAGGGCTTTACCTGCTGGACAAGCTCGACCGTGAATTTCGCCGGCGATAATGGTCTCCCACTAGACACGGAAAACTCATGACGATGAAAAACCCGGTGCACCCGGAGGCGTGTCTTGCGCCAGTGCATCGAGCCTTCAAAAAAGATCCATTTTGCACGGGGGCCGGAGTCCGTCAAAAACCCTCTAGCCATGCGGGTTTTAACATTGCGGCTTCCCGACCTCCGTGGTAAAAACAAGGTGCTATGAACGACACGCCTGCCGCACCGGAAACAGTTGCCAGCCTGTACCGCCGCGCCTTTGCGGAATACGGTACGCAGGCGCTTTGGAACATGCGGCCTATCGAAGACCCTACCCCAGGCGACGCCTTGGCGATTACGAAGGCCCTGCGGACGCATGGGGGCATGGAAGGGCGGCGCTTGGCGGAACAGATTGAAAGGGTCTGCGGTGCCCCTCACTAAGCTGCAATCCCACGTCTTGCGTCTGCTTGCGGCGGAACGCAGCCCGGACAGCTACATCGCAGGCGGGGTTGCGATCAACCGCGATGGGCCGCGCTTTTCCGGCGACATCGACATTTTTCAGGACACCGAGCAGCGGCTTGAAGCGGCGGCCAAGGCCGACGCGAAAGCCCTCACCCACGCCGGACTTAAACTGTCCTGGAAAAAGATCGTGACCGGCAAGCGCGAAGCCGAGCTTGAAGGTCTCGGCGACCGGATGCGGCTGGAATGGGTCCACGATGCGGCTTTCCGGTTTTTCCCGCCGCAACCCGATGAGCTTTTCGGGTACGTTCTGCATCCCGCCGACCTTGCCACGAACAAGGCATCCGCCGCCGCCAACCGGCGTGAGCCCCGCGACATCGTTGACCTCGTAACCATCCATGAAAACATTCTGCCCCTCGGCGCGGTTGTTTGCGCCGCTGTCGGACGCTTCCCCGGCCAGTCCCCGGAAGAAATGCTTGCCGACGTCAACCGGCACAGCCGGTTTACGGCGGAGGAATTCCGGGTGCTGGCGACCGAGCGGCCTATTGACGTGCGCGGCCTTCATCGGCGCATCCGCAGCATGATCGAAGACGCGGAGCGCTTTATTAGCCGTATACCAAGTGACGCCGTTGGGGTTCTTTTTCTGAAAGGCGGCAAGGCTGTTCAGCCCGACCTTGACGCGCTTGAAAAATACCAGCGCCGCGCCGGGGCACCGGGCGGCGTCTGGCCGTCTTCGCCTGAGATATCAAGCGCCATGCTGGAGCGCTACGACAACAACAAAAAGAACGGGAACGGCGGCAAACCGAAGCCTTAACCTGTCATAGGGTAACATTTGAGATTCCGCGCCACGCCTGGCCGCAGCCGGAATTCGCCAAAATCCCTTTAACCATGCGAGTTTTCAGCATTGCCGCTTGCCCGCGTCTGTGGTAAAAACAGAACGCATGGATAAGACGATTCGCAAGTACACCGACTTTGACGAGATGAAGGCGGACGAGTACCGGGAATGGCAAGCGCTGCCTGCCCATGAACGGCTGGACGCGCTTGATGAAATGATCGAAATGGCCTATGCCCTCAAGGGATGGAAAATCGAGCCTGATGTACCAAGACTACAAAGACCTTTTGTCCGCCTTCCAGTCCCATGGCGTTAAGTACCTCGTTGTGGGCGGCCTCGCGGTCATCTATCACTCGCAGCCCCGCTTCACGAATGACATCGACCTTTTCATCAAAGCAGACGCGGAAAACGCGAAGGCGACCTACGCCGCGCTTGCCGACTTCGGCGCATCGCTCCAAGACATCCGCGCGGAAGATTTCACCGACCGCAACAGTTTCTTTCGATTTGGGCGCGAGCCGAAAAGCTTCGATATCCTTCCGGCCATCCCCGGCGTCGATTTTGACGCGGCATGGGAAAGGCGGGTTGAAACCATCGTAGACCCCGACAGCGGGCTAAAAGCATTTTTCATTTCGCGTGACGATCTCATAACGGCAAAACTGGCAGCGGCGCGCCCCCAAGACCTTCTTGACGTAGACGCGATTCGCAAAACGGTAGACAGCCAAAGACCCAGCACCAAAAAAAAACCCCCGGAACCGAGCGCCCCTAATCAGTGAAATCCTCACACTGAGTCACCACCAGAGAAGTCAATCAATCAGGTATTTCCACCGTTTGGCTCAGGCTCGACATCCGGCCGGTGGCCGAATCCCGCACTACGGTGCGCACCATGTAAGTACCCGACTTCACGTCGAACCGGGTTCTGAGGGTCACGCCGCTGCGGAGAAGGGAAGCGAGGGTTGCGTCCCGCAGATTCAAGTCGACAACTTTCTCGAGCACGGTCACCAGATGGCCGTCGCGATCAAACAGCGCTGTGGTGCAGGTGACATTGTCGACGTTGCGGTCCTGTTGCTTGTGGAAATGCACCTGACGCACGTCCAGGTGCGAGAGCACGTCGAGTTGGGCGCTGGCCGCGCTTTTGGTAAAAAACTGGGTGCGCACTTCAACCGGCAGCTCCATGGTCTGATTTTCGGAAAAGAGCGCTTCCTTGATTTCTTCTTTCTCGCGTGCGGCAGGGTCCGACGGATTCGGCGGTGCGTAATAGCCGCGGCGCGCCTGGAGCGTGAGGGCCGGCTTGGCGATAAGCTTGACCTTGAGCGCGTGGAAGGCCCCGTCAAACTTTAAATTCTGCGGCGTGAAGCCCAAGACGTAGTAGGAGTCCGGGAAAGCGGCCGTCCGGCGAAGCCCAGCCTCAAAATCATTGGTGTTTTCGACGAAAACGCCGCCCGTATCCGCGGCCAGGGTGGCGAGACCGTCCGCCTCCAAGGCTGCTCCCTGCTTTACGAATCGCTCCTTTTGCCACAGAACCTCGGCGGGCAATCCTTCCGTGGCGTCGGTGCGTGCGTTAGGAATCGCGGGGTCGGGGTAGAGGCCGCGCGCGTCGAGCGAGTTGAGAGTCACGTTGGCGCGCAAAGCGCGGTCCACAAGCTCGTCCACGTCGTAGTGCAGCGTTAGAGTGAGAAATCCGCTCGAAACCACCACCACACTGCGTTGGCCCGGCAAGATCGTCATGCGCCGCACAACGGCTTCCACACCACGCAGCGTCTGGCGCGCCTCGGTCTCCACGCTGTTGTGTTTCTCAATGGCTTCCGTCAGCGCCATTTGTTGAGCCATTTGGGTCATCGTGGCGGCGGACCCGGGATCGCCCGGGTCGGACCTGCCCAAGCAGGTCGCTAGCACTTCCTGGGTGGCTACGGCCAGAGGATCCGGCAGGGCCTCGGATGAAATGGGAGCCCCGTTTTGATTCATGAAGATCAGGTAGGCCTGGTAGGGTACGATGTCAGCACAGGTCTTACCGGAGCTCCCCACTGGCTGGGGACGGAGCTCGAATAACGCTTCATGCAGAGCGGCGCGGTTATCTGTGAAATCCACCTGATGCTCGCCGGAAGCTGTGAAGAGGGCTACGCGGTCGCCGCTGGTGAGCGAAGCGGCGATGTAACGGTCGGCGGCGTCGCGCACTTGCCCCAGGCCTTCCACGGGAGTATGTAGATCATCGAAATAAAGCGCCAGGAAGCGAAGATGCGGAGCAGGCGTGCCCGCGGCTTCCTGTCCGGCGCCGGGTTGGACAGCAACCTTCGGAGTTGTAGCCGGAGCCGCACCAGCCTCGCCGGGCCTCTCCAGGGAGAATTCGGTGATGGTTTGGAGCTTTCCACGGTCGAAGATCTGAAAATCGTCCTTGCTCAAGCCGCTTACCGGCGCGCCGTTCCCGTCGCGCACCACGACGTGAACCAGCACCAGATTGCGCGTGGACTCAAGTTGAAAGGAAGGATGTACATCTTTGGAGGAAACTTCCTGCTCACTGCTGTTGTTCTGCGGCAACGTGGCAAAGGAAGCCACGGCCAGGGAAGCAGCCACGACCAGGCCGCAAATTCCGGATCGCCGCGCCCATCCGGCGCAATACCCGGCAACGGATGATGATGTCATATCTTCCTCCGGCTGCACATGCTGACTGACGTCAGGGAATGCCGCCCCTTTTACGCTCTCACGATACGGCTAGTCGGAGGCCCAGTCAACAAGCCGTGGTGTGTACTCAGCTCAGAAAGAGTGTCAGCTCACCATCGGCGCTAACATGATTATCTATCAATAAGATGACGGCTTCTCAAGGATAACTTACTTATTTTCAATGACCTGACGGTTTCGCGAAAACCGATCCTTTGTTTTCATAGACCTGACGGTTTCGTTTGGTAATTTTAGTACAGCATACGGTTAACTCTTAAGTTATTTCAACTAATTTTGTCATGCCCAACGAGTCCCTGACGGCCACGTCGTCCACCAAACTGAAAATGGTATGCCGGGTGCGGGCGATTCGGGAAGTGTAGGAACCTCCAAGCGAGACGCCAGCGTAGCACGCCCCATCGCGCTTGTCAAGATAAATAGGCTTGACACTTAGCCATCAGCGAGTAGGCTAGCCGCGTCGCTGACATCGGGGGATGCGTCCCGCTTGCCCTGACGGCATCATTTCATAGCATCTACAAAGTGAACGCTAAAAGGCCGAGGAGTCCCACCGGTCAAGCAATGTAAGAATGTTACTTTCGCCCCCGTTGACACTGCGCCGCCGCGCCCCTACACTGGCAGCCATGGAAGTTCACTTCGCTCCTGACACCGAGGCGCAGCTTAAGGAATTCGCTGCCCGCAAAGGCAAGGACGCCGCGCAGGTAGTTGAGGACGCGATCCGCAGCATGCTGCAACGGCAGGCCCGCTTCGTCGAGGGTATTGAGCGCGGTATTGCCTCTGCCGACCGGGGCGACTTTATCGACCATGAAGAAGTAGTTCGTCGCATTGACCGGCTCTTTCAACCGTGACCCGCATCCGGTGGACTAGCGACGCCGCCAACCAGCAAAGGGGTGCGCGACATAAAAGTGGAAGTCAGGCTGCCCGGCGGCTCTCCCAGTAATCCTCGAAGCGGCCGTTGAGACAACAGCAGCGCAGGGCCACGATGGCGTTCGCTCCTCGGACGGTCCAGAACATGCCCGAGCGTTTGA
>DATJYK010000176.1:0-16696 GCA_035578005.1 Terriglobia bacterium | reverse complement strand
CATCTGTTTCGATTCCGTCCGACTCGCGGCCAAGCGCTCCAGCTCCCGCCGCTCGTCAGGACTACAACTAATTGTGGGCGCGGTTCTCGACATGCGCCCGTTTATACCATATATCGTTTATCAGTGCAACTAAGCACTAGCCGCCTTCGGCGACGATAGGTTTGGCGCCGTCATCACGTGGGGCGCCGTGGTTGGTAATGCCCTGCCCACTGGGCGATGGCATGACGTTTACCGGGCACAGCAAGACTGAAACCGTGGCAGACGTGCGGACCTTTACTCAGCCGCGGTCAGTTACGGGCTCGACGGCAGGCAGCACATTGTCATTTCGTTCCGGCGCGGCTTTCTTCGCATTCGAGTTGTCCAAGCCCTGATTCGTGTTTGGCAATACCGCTCTTGATCAAGCTTGGGATCGGCGAGCGGCAACTGTGGCAAAAGCCATCTGGCCTGAACAGAACCCGTGTAACGGCACAGGTTAGAGCAATGCATCTCAACTCCCGTATCGTCGGGAACGCGTGGAATCCGAAGTTTTCCGGGCTAGAAGTTCACTTCTGGAAAGCTTAGAATTCGCACCCGCTGGGTCTTGATCTCCCCGGAATCTAGTAGTTCCTTGGTTTCAGAGCGAGATTCCTCGCTGAGCTCGCAACGACATGCCCCGGAATATTTTCAACAAACTGCTCACCTGCCCGCTTTGGGTGGAAAACTCTGAAACGCCTTCTTGGCAATCTGCCCAGCCACTTTGTCGAGGTCTTTCGGCATCTTGCCTGGATTCTTTATTCTTTTGCTGAGAAGGTTACTCCACGTCACCGCGCCGGTTTTCGCATCGGTGACTGCGAACAGCAGCTCTCCCTGCATCGAAACCCAGACATTGGGCGTCGAACCTGGAATGCCGCAGGCCAGCCCGCCGCTCAATCCGTAAGGTGAGAATCCACTTGTGTAGTAGGGGGCGTACGCTGGACCGGCCTTCGAATCCTTAATGGAGGAGCCGCCGTCGTACGTCAAGTAAAAGTCAGGGTTGCTCTGAACCTCGGTCAGGCCCTTTGCCTGAAGCTGTGCGTTGACAGCGCTCACCAGAGCTTCGTCGATCAGCTTTTGATTCGCCTTGCTTTGCAGAGTCTGGAGTTTGCGTTCCTGCCAGGCGTAGGTCTTGTAGCGTCCAAAGTCGGTCTCCTGATCGTATTTTACGTCAACTTTCTGGCCCCAAGCGCTTGCCACCGACAGCAGCAGTACGGTGATGGCTAAGCTAGATCTGAGTTTCATAGAGTTTTTGGTCCTTTGGCGCCGAACCTATGCGGCGGAAATACGGGGCGTCGTGTGGGTCAAGCGCGATCAGCCCGGCCGTGACTCCTGTAACCGTGAGGGCTGAGATCGGCGAGGCCGAAAGAGTGTGTGTGAAAACGTCTCGCAACGTGCTGTAGCGGCGATCTTTGATCGCCGAAATGATTGATTTTAGGGTCGGCGGTCAGAGACCGCCGCTACAGCACGCTGTTTTTCACAGAGACTCCGAAAGCCCCGCTCTTCCAAAGCCTGTCTTTCCGCAGCCCCGTTGGAGCCGGGGCGGGAGTGCGAGAGGCGAACGGTCTAGCTTGTTCCTGCAACGCCGCGGTTCACCAAAATCTTAACCTCAACACGGCGATTGGCGGACTTTCCCGCGGCTGTTTCGTTGGACCCGGCGGGCTGTGCCTCGCCCATCGCGTCAGGCGCCAGCACACGGTACAGCGGTATTCCGCACTGTGTCTGGAGATACTTAGTGACGGCCAAGGCGCGCTTATCGCTCAGTTGCTGGTTGTAGTCCGCGTTGCCCGACGAATCCGTATAACCCGCGATATGGATCATGTACGACTTGATCTGCTTCGCTTGATCAGCTAGCGCCTTCAGGTCTTGCCTACCCTTTTCATTAACGGCGCTGCTGTTAACAGCAAACATCACCGTTGCTTCGCCTTTCACGTCATATTCGCCAAGCTCGCCGAAGCGCTTAGCCATTGCTTCGTTCTCTGCCTCTAGTTTCGCAATCTGTTCCTTGTGGGCCTGAATATCCTGCGCGTTCGCTTCGTTAGCTTGCTTATTGGCCTCGATCCCCTGCTTGTTGGTTTCGATATCTGCCTGGGCCGCAGCGACGTCCTGCTTGGTTGGTGTCAAGCCGGCCTGGATCATGTTGGCCGTCTTCAGCTCGCTCGCTTTGAACTTCACCACCTTTGCAATCGTTTGTCCGCTGCTGCTGTCCACCTCAACCTCAACCGGAAGGCCCGGTATCAAGGCGGTGAACCCCATGTCCTCTCTTCGGAGTCCGAACTTACCCTTAATCGCCTGGACTTTGGTGGAGTCGTCGAGAGTGACGGTCGTCGTAATATCCGCATCCTGGTGCTTGACAATCATGTTCGGCCCGTCGCGTCCCACAATCAGGCCCTTGAATTTCTGTGTATCCGCTCCCCAGGCCGTACCGACAACGGCGAGGATCAGGATCGCAGTCAGTCCGCAAAGTGCGGGCAATGTTCGTTGGTTTCGCATTGAATCACTCCTCTCTCCGAAATTACTAATACCCCGCCTCGCAGAATGTCGGCGGGTCGTCGTCACAGAAGTCACCCCGAAAACCTAAAGGCACCTCGAGTGCCGGGGTACTGGCAAAACTACCAGTGAGACCCACCTTCAACGGTTTGGGGCTCGGGCAGCCAAGAATCAAATGGGTTACCTGAGTCTTAGCTGTCATTTTTGACAGTTCGCGCCTTGCAATCGGCAACTATACCATAAGAGGTCCCAAATGCGTTCCGTCGCGGGGTGTCATCGACCTAGCCAGGGGTACCTTGTCACAGAGTCCTCATGAGTGCGCAGGAGGGAGAAGGATCGTCACCCGAGACGAGGAGATTCTACTCCTACGTCGGTGGGAGCTGCTATGAAAATACGCACTATTATCCTATTTCTTGTGCTGCCGCTCGCTGCGCCTCTGCTTGCGCGAGAAAGCACGGACGTCATCGTGATGAACAACGGCGACCGCCTGACCGGCACGGTTAAAGGCCTCGACGGTGATACGCTCTACTTCAGCCTTCCTTACGCCGTTGAGACGATTTCGATTGACTGGTCGAAGGTCGTCCGCCTGGAGAGCCAGCAATTGTTCATTATTAAGACAAAAGACGGCTCGAGTTACAGCGGAACAGTCAACACCGCGGTAATGCCCAACGGGGGACCCATGAAGCTTCAGGTGGTGGACACCATGGGAAAGGAAACTGTGCTCGATAGCGGTCAAATCGTACAGGTGGGTCAGACTTCCGAAAGCTTTCTGAAGCGGTTCACCGGCGGGACGGACTTCGGGCTCAACTACTCCAAGGGCAATCAGACAACCCAGTACAACTTCTCCGGCTTGGCTGCTTATCCACGAGAACGCTGGGTTGCCCAAGCCGGTTTTAACTCCGTCTTGTCCTCCAGTAGCGGCGCCACCGTATCCACGCGCAACCAGGTCACTCTCACGGCTTTCCATCTCCTGCCCTGGAACCATTACTTCTACGGCGGGCTCGGTAGCTTCCTGCAAAGCGCGGAACAGGGCATCGACCGCCAGACCACCTTTGGCGGCGGTATCGGACGCTATCTGAGGAACACCAACCGCACCGTAATTTCCGTGCTCGGCGGCTTTGCTTGGCAGGGAACCGCCTACCGGCAAGAGACGGTTCCAATAGGTACACAAAACGTTGCCGCCGCGTTGATCGCTGCCAACGTGGGTCTCTTCCGGTTCAACAAGACCAATCTGAATGTCAACGCTGTTCTGCTCCCGGCCCTTTCCGAGCCCGGCCGCGTATATTTCAACACGAACGCATCCTACCGCATCAAGATCACCGGCAACCTTTCGTGGAATATTTCCTTTTACGGAAGCTGGGATAACCGGCCGCCGGGCGGCCTCCCCGGCAGCGATTACGGCACCAGTACAGGGCTGAGCTGGACTTTCGGCAGCAGCCTCCGGACTGCTCCCCGTGCGGCTCCGTAATATCGGTCCTGGCGTCATTGCGGGGCGGCCCCCCGAGGCGGAAGTGGATTCCCGCCTTCGCGGGGAAGACTGCGTTCGGGCCTTCAAATGACACCAGGATCCACACATTGGTCTTGGCGATTAATTGAGGAACTTCGGTTAGGCAGACTGGCTGGGGACTATCTTGTTCGACAGCGCATACTGAATCAGTTCCGCCGTAGTCTTCACGCGAAGGTCGGCCATGATTTTATACTTGTGATAAGCGACCGTTCGAGGAGCTATTTTTAGAATATCGCCCACCTCTTTCATGGGCCGCCCCTCCACGAGCAACTGCAGCACCTCGCGCTGGCGCGAACTGAGCACTCGGGGTCCCTCGTGGCCATTGGGGTCCTCGACGAACAGCTCCTCAAGCTGCCGTTTCATGGCCGGAGTGACGTACTTTACACCACGCAGGGCGTTGCGAATCGCCTTCGTTAACTCGGAGGCGGCGGAAGTCTTCAGGAGGTAGCCCGAAGCTCCTACTCGCAGGGCTTCGGCCGCCATCTCCGGGTCAGGATTCATAGTCAAGAAAATCAACTTGGGGTGGGGCGATGTGCCCAGCAGTTGCCGGGCAGCATCCAGACCATTCAGCAGGGGCATGGCGACGTCCACGATGATGACGTCAGGCTTCAAGGTTCGGGCCGCCGCCAGCAGAGCTCGTCCGTCCGGCACCGTTCCCACCACTTCGAATTCGGGTTCCAGCAGGCGCCTAAAGGCTTCCAGCAGTAAAGTGTGATCGTCAGCCAGCAAGACCTTCGTCCGAACCATAGAGTTGTGTCCTTACATTACTTGAAGGCGTGAAAACTGGAGCGCGTCTCACTCGCTCTTCAATCTTCCCCCCAAGGTAAGATGCAGCACCAAGCAAGGACGCCCGCGCCCCCGGGCCTCCCATTTCGGCCTTTCGCAGCCGCTCGGTCTCGCTCCAGACGGAGATAGTATAACTTAGCCCGGCCGCTGGCCCGGGTGCCGGAGACCCGCCCGCGCAGGAGTCAGAGCGCCCGTAGCAGCAGGAAAGGGCCGTAAGCCCTTTAGAATTAGAGAGAGACTCAAAGCATTGGCTTTGGAGGTTTCGCCGCCGAAGCCGCCGCGGATGCTGTGGCGACCGCCGAATCCTCAAGCTCAGATGGGGCAGCCATATTGAAATCAGTTCTGCCGCCATTTGACTCAATTCCGAGCCGCACGCTATATTGAAACCCTCTTCACTCGCCGGCAGCCGCTCATATCAAGGCGGTCGGTGAGTCTGGGCTATAAGGCCGGCAGACCTCAGACGAGCGGCTGGAAAGACTCAACAAGGAAGCACGTGCGACCCGAGATTCCCAAGGTCTATTCACCCGAAGCCATCGAGCCGCGCTGGGCGCGGTACTGGGTGGATGAAAAGCTCTATCGTCCTGCCGAGGGTAACGGCAGCGCGCGGTTCAGCCTGTCGCTGCCGCCGCCCAACATCACCGGCTCGCTCCACATGGGCCACATGCTGGAGCACACCGAGATCGACATCCTGATGCGCTGGCACCGCATGCGGGGCGAGAACGTGCTGTGGCTTCCGGGCATGGACCACGCGTCGATCTCAACCCAGATGGTGGTGGAGCGCGAGCTCGGCCGCGAGGCCCTGCCTGATCTCGAGCCGGGTGCGGCGGCGCGCCGCGCCTGGCAGCGCGAGGGACAGCGACGCCGGCTGGAGATGGGCCCAGAGAAATTCCTTGAGCGCTGCTGGCAGTGGAAGCAGGAAAACGGCGATACCATCCGGCGCCAGATGGAGCGCATGGGTGCGTCCGTCGATTGGACGCGCGCCCGCTTCACCATGGACCCTGCTTATTCGCGCGCCGTCATCGAGGTGTTTGTCCGGCTCTACCACGAGGGCCTGATTTACCGGGGCCAATACATCGTGAACTGGTGCCCGCGCTGCGGCACAGCCGTGTCTGACCTCGAGGTGGCGCACGAGGAGCGGCCGGGACAGCTTTGGTACATCCGCTATCCGCTGGAGGGCGGAACGGGCAGCATCAGTGTGGCCACCACCAGGCCCGAGACCATGTTGGGCGACACGGCCATCGCGGTGAACCCGTCGGACAACCGCTATCGCAGCATGATCGGCCGCAAGGTGATCTTGCCACTTCTCGATCGCGTGATTCCGGTGGTGGGCGATGAGTTCGTCGATCCGGCCTTCGGCACCGGCGCTGTCAAGGTGACCCCTGCCCACGATCCCAACGATTTTGGCATCGGGATGCGGCACAACCTGCCCAGCATCACCGTGATGGACTTCGACGCGCGCATGACCGCCGCGGCCGGGCCTTACTCTGGCCTTTCACGCGAGCAGGCGCGTGAGGCGGTGTTGCGCGACTTGCAGGCGGCCAACCTCATCGAGAAAATCGAAGGCTACAAACTGAACGTCGGCATCTGCGACCGCTGCAAAACCATCGTGGAGCCGCTGCTTTCCAAGCAGTGGTTCATGCGCATGCGGCCGCTTGCCGAGCCTGCCATCCGAGCGGTAGAGGATGGGCGCACTCGCGTCGTGCCCGACAACTCCCGCAAGGTTTACTTGGACTGGATGTACCGCATTCACGACTGGTGCATCTCACGTCAGCTTTGGTGGGGTCACCGAATCCCAGCCTGGTATTGCGACGGTTGCGATGAAGTGGTGGTGGCTGCGAGCGCCCCGGACGCTTGCCCGAAGTGCGGCAAGGCTGGCAAGTCAGGGTGGCATCAGGATGAGGACGTGCTCGACACCTGGTTCAGCTCGGGCCTATGGCCCTTCGTCACCCTGGGATGGCCGGAGCAAACTGAGGACCTGAAACGTTTCTACCCCAATGACCTCATGATCATGGGGTTTGACATTCTGTTCTTCTGGGCCGCGCGCATGATCATGCTGGGCCTGAAATTCACCAATGAGGTGCCCTTCCGCGAGCTCTACATTCACGCCCTGGTGTGCGACGCCGAGCGCCAGAAGATGTCGAAGACCAAGGGCAACGTGATCGATCCCATCGAGATCACGGAAAAGTACGGCACGGACGCCGTCCGCTTCGCCCTGGCTTCGAGCGCGGCGCCGGGCACCGACATTGCCTTCAGCGATGACAAAGTGCAATCCTACCGCGCCTTCGCGAACAAGATTTGGAACGCGGGACGCTTCATCCTGATGAACCTCGGCAACCTGCCCGAGCTGGCGGTGCGGCAGCTCGGCGTGGCCCTCGAACCGATTCCCGAAGTCGGTTTCGACGCGCTGCCAGTTCGGAGTTCAGAGTTCGGAGTTCGGGGTTTAGAAGGGCATGGAAATGAGCAACTCCGAACTGAACAACTCCGAACTGAACAACTCTTAATCGATCGCTGGATCTTCTCGCGCCTGGCTGCTGTCACGCACGAAATGAACGAGGCGCTGGCCGGCTACCGTTTCCACGAAGCTGCGCACACCATCTATCACTTTTTCTGGCACGAGTTTTGCGACTGGTACCTGGAGTGGGTGAAGCCGGAGATCACGGAGCGTTCGGATGAGCCGCGGCCTACGGCCGCCTGGGTGAACATGGCCCGCGCGTTTGAGGCCGCGCTTCACTTGCTGCATCCCTTCATGCCGTTTATCACCGAGGAACTTTGGCACCAGTTGCCGCACTCGGGGAACGCGCGATCGATTTCGCTCACACGTTTCGAGCTCGTGAATCCACAGGCTGGGGACGTGGTTTCCGAGAAACAGTTCGAGACCCTTCGCGAATTGATTGTGGCGGCGCGCAACGTCAAAGCCGAGATGGGACTGCAAAAGGAAAAGCCGAGCGCCCAGGTTGCCACCGAAGATTTGCGCATTCTGGAGATCTTTCGCTCGCACCAACATGCTATTCTTCGGTTGGCGGGCCTCGAAGCGCTCAACTTCGCGCGCGGGCGCCTTCCGGCGGAGGCGTCACCCGTGCCGCTCAGCTCCGGCTGCGATTTGCGTTTGTTCTACGAACGGCCCGTTGACGTTGTTGCGGAACGCACCCGCCTGGAGCGTGAGATTCCGAAGGCGAAGCAACAGCTCGAGCGAATCGAGCGCCAGCTCGCCAACGAATCGTTCCGCAGCCGCGCGCCGCAGGACGTTGTGACCGGCGCCGAGCGCCGCCGCGCCGAGCTGGTAGATCAGTTTCAGAGGTTAGAGCAATCGCTCGCCAGGTTAGGAGCTGCTCCAAGCTCGCCTCAAAATTGAAGTTTACCCACTGTGAGGAGGAGAATTTGTCAGCCATTCACGGAGATAAGGCCAGATCGAACCGTCAGCGCCTGAAGAAGATCAGCCTCCGAAAGCGCTCGCGGGAACTGCGAAAGACGCTCGGCAAACAGGAGAATGCACCGGCAGCGAAACCGGACTCGCCGGCAGAAACCCGATCGAACGCAAGCTAAACGGGCGACTCGTGATGTCGCCTCTTACTGGAGGATGAAATGGCTAAGCTTTACGTAGGGAATCTGCCGCACAGCGCCACTGACAGTTCTCTGACCGAGTTCGTGACGAATGCGGGCTTCAGCGTGGCGTCGGCCGTGGTGATTCGAGACAAAATCAGCGGCGAGCCGCGCGGTTTCGGCTTTGTCGAACTGGTGGAGGGTGAAGACGCTCAGCGTGCGATTGGCGCGCTGAACGGTCAACGCCTCGAAGGCCGAACCTTGACCGTCAATGAAGCTCGTCCTCAGCGAACCGGCTTTTCGGGAGGGCGCGGCGGACCGGGTGGCAACCGAGGTGGCCGGGGTGGCGGGAGAGGCGGCGAGCGCGGCGGCTACGGCCGCAGGCGCGACTACTAATCCCGCCCCGACAACGCGTCACCATGATGATAGGTTTCGCGTCCTGGGCATTTCTGCTTTCGAGGGCGGCGCACGGCGCCGCGAGTGTGGGATCCTGACCGTTGTGTGTCTGTTTTCAAAGCAGTGTTACGCCTGCCAAGAGGCAATCCGAGCGAGAGGGCGAAATGCGTTCTTTCGTAGCCTACGAGGAATCAAGGAAGGAACAGGCGGCATCGACCGCCAGACTCAATGGGGACCATCGCGAATGTACAGCCAATTGCAACAGGAGTAGTGGAACGTGACCAATTGGGCGTGGGGGAGATCGCATTCCTGCTCGTTGTCCATCTCGGCTGTATTGCCGCAGTGCGGGAGACCACGTGGGCCGCGGTAGGCGTCTTTTTCCTGCTTTACGCTGCATGCGGTGGTTTGGGCGTTTGCGTCGGATACCATCGCCTGCTCACCCATCGCTCATTCAAGTGTCGCCGCTTTGTCGAGTACGCGCTCACCATCCTTGGCACCTGCAGCCTCCAGGGCAGGCCCACCACCTGGGTTGCACACCATCGGCAACACCACCAGTATTCTGACCAGGCCGGTGATCCCCACAGCGCCCGCGATGGCTTCTGGTGGAGTCACCTACTCTGGCTGATCTGGCAGCCCACGACGGAGTCTTCGAAACGGCTCCAGGCGCGTTATGTTCCCGACCTCCTGCGAGTGCCGTTCCACCGCATTCTGGCGCGTTTCTACTTCTTGCCTTCACTTCTTCTGGCCATCCTGCTCTTTCTTGCCGGCGGCTGGCCCTTCATCGTTTGGGGCTTCTGCATCCGTCTGGTTTTTGCCTATCACTGTACGTGGCTGGTGAATTCAGCGAGTCACCGCTTTGGATACCGCAATTTTCCAATTCAAGATCTGTCCACAAACTGCTGGTGGGTGGCTTTGCTGGCTTACGGAGAAGGCTGGCACAATAATCACCATGCTTTTCCAACCTCCGCTCGTCACGGTCTGCGTTTCTGGGAGTTTGATCCTGCTTACGGATTCATCAGGCTCCTAAAGTCGATGCGGCTCGCGTGGGACCTTCGCGTTCCTCCCGCTGCGAGGCTGCAAAACCTCTGAGCCATTCCACTTTGCGCCCGGCAGCGCGCGCCGCATCATCCTCAGCGCTCCTCGATTTCAATGTCCTTCCATAGCATCTTCACTCCGCCGCCGGTGTGAAGTTGCAGGCCGATGACGCCGTCCGTGAACTTCGGCGTCGGGTCGTGATAGTCAACGATCTGGACGCCGTTCAGCCACGTGGTGATGTGATCGCCGTGGGCGGAGATTTTCAGGTCGTTCCACTCGCCCGGCTTCAGGGCCTGCTCGCCCTCAGGTGTCGGCTGGATCACCCAACCGCGCCCGCCGCTTTCGTATAAGCCGCCGGTGTGCTTTCCGATCGAAGGGTCTACTTCCACCTGCATTCCTTCAATGTCGGGACCGTGCTCGGGGTCGAGGCCTGTGATTCGCGAACGGATGAACACTCCGCTGTTTCCATTCGCCAGCGGCTTGAATTTCAGCCGCAGCGTGAAATCTTTGTACGTTTTCACCGTGGTCAAGTAGCCGTACTTTGCCGTGGTGCTCTCACCCAGAATGGCGCCGTCTTCCACGGTCCACTTCTCGGTTCCGTTCGGCTGCCAGCCGTTCAGATCCTTGCCGTCAAAGAGCGAAACCCACGAGCTTTTCGAAGCCGTCTGCGCCTTGGCACGCGGGGCCTGTGTGGCCACCACAACAAATGCCATCATGATGCCGGTAATTAGCTTCATTTCTCGTCTCCTCATTTGGCAATTTCTGGAAAAAACTTACGGAACGTTGTCATTCCGAGCCCAGCGAGGAATCTCGCTCTGAAATTTTCCTCGTCGCCTATCGCTCCTCGAAATGACAGCGCGAGGCGAGTCTTTTCAACAATGTTACGAGTGCGCTGGACTCTTGTCGTTTGCGGCCGTGAAAGTCGCATCTACGCAACGGCCGGTCGAGGCGTAACAGCTTCCACCTGGATCAAAGCGGACGCGCCTTCGAGGCCAGCGGCCGATGCACTGAGCGTGATCTCGCCCGGCTGCTTGAGCGCCTGCACAATCGCCATGCACAGCCCGTTGAATGCGCCGCGCTTGGCTTCGGTCGCAGAGTCGGGTTTGTCCGGCTCGTGGCAGCTTGGATCACCATTGCCGACTCCGATCAATCGGCCGGGGCCGGCGAGCTGGAACGTGACCTCGTTCAATGCGATCGGCACCATGCGGTCTTTCGCGTCCACGACCTCGACTGTGATGACCGATACATCCTCGCCATCCGCAGAAATGTTCGCGCGGTCGGGCCGCAGCACCAGCCGCGCCGGTTCGCCCGTGGTCTCGCGCCTCACCGCCAGCACCACTTGGCCGTTCTTCGTGCCGCGCGCTTCGAGCACGCCCGCCGCGTACGGCACCTTCCACTCCACGTGTGAATTGCGCTTCACCGGCTTTGAGCCCAGGCTGGTGCCGTTCAGGAAGATCTCGACGCTGTCCAGGTTCGTGTGGCACCACACGTCGATCGGCTGGCCTTCTTTGCCGTTCCAATTCCAGTGTGGGAACAGATGCAGCACCGGCTTTGAGCCCCACCATGCCTGATAGTAGAAGTATTCGTCTTTGGGAAAGCCGCAGGCGTCCATGATGCCGAAATGCGAGCTGATACAAGGCCAGCGATAAGGCGTGGGCTCGCCGCGATAGTCGAATCCTGTCCATGCAAACCCGCCTGAAAGGAAGGCGCGCTCGCCATACACGGTCCACCATTCCTCGGCCGTCGAGGCCCACGGTGGATGGTTGATGTCATACGCGCTGACGTAGCCGCGCACCTTATCGTTTTTATAGATGCCGCGAGTGCACACCGTGCTGGCGGTCTCCGTGCCGACGGTGGGCTGATGGGGAAACTTCTGATGGAAGTCGTCGATGCGCTCGGCCAGATGCGGACCTCCGCCGCCGGCGTAGTTGAAGCCTTGCACGTCCACCACGGCCGAAAGGCCCTTGCCCCAGGCCCCGTTCTGAGCTTCCGTGATGGGCCGCGTGGGATCGAGTTCGCGCACCAGCTCCTTCATGCTGGCGGCGATGCGCGCGCCGCGGGGCGTGCCCTGTTCGGGTTCCTCGTTGCCAATCGACCAGATGACGACGCTGGGATGATTACGGTCGCGGCGCACCAGACGTTCGAGCTGGCTCAAGCCCTCTGGGCACGACGACATCATGCGGGTTTCATCCATCACCAGCATGCCCAGGCGGTCGCAGGCGTCGAGCAGTTCCGGCGTGGGAGGGTTGTGCGAGGTGCGATAGGCATTCGATTCCATCGCTTTCAGCCGCTCGATGCGGTAATACTGCAGGCGGTCGGGCAGCGCGGCGCCCACTCCGGCGTGGTCCTGGTGATTGCAGGTCCCCTTGATCTTCACCGGTTGGCCGTTCAGAAAGAAGCCCTTATCTGCGTCAAAGCGAATGGTGCGAATTCCGAAGGTTGTTTCCTCGAGGTCGGTTGTCTTGGCGTCACTCTCTACGGTGGTGATGAGGCGGTAGAGGTGCGGCTCTTCGATGGACCACAGCGCAGGATGATCGACGGCGGCGTGCCCTTCAAGCGTAGCCTTTCCCCAAGGCGCAATCTGCGCCGCATCGCTCTGCGCCGTTGCTACGACCCTACCCGCAGCGTCCAGGATGCGATGGCGAACCCGGCAGCTCGCTGGTTGTTCGCTTTCATTCTGGACTTCCGTGCTGATCGACACCGTTGCTGAACCTTCATGCACCTCGGACCGGACATAAGTTCCCCACTGCGCCACGTGCAAGGGATCGGTTTTCGTCAGCCAGACGTGCCGGTAGATTCCGGCCCCCTCGTAGAACCAGCCTTCGCCAAGGGTCGCGTCTGCGCGCACGGCGATCACGTTCTTCTCGCCCGGGTTGGCAAAATCTGAGAGGTCGAATCGAAAAGGCGCATAACCGCTGAAGTTTTCGCCGATATAATGTCCGTTGAACATCACCTGGGCCTTGCGAAACACGCCGTCAAACTCTACCGAGATGCGCTTTCCGGCGTCAGAGGCCGGAAGATCAAACGGACGCCGGTACCAACCGATGCTGGTTTCAGGATATTCGCGGCCCAGAGGCTTTCCGCCAAGCTCCGCGAGCAGCGGAACGTCTTTAAAGGGAAGTTCCACCGCCCAGTCGTGAGGCAGATCGACGCTGCGCCAACCGCTATCGTCGAAACTCAAACCTGCCGGGACAATGCTGCCGGACTTCGCGAATGTGCGCTCTCGCGCCAACATGCCGTAGCCGAAGTCCTTGGCGGCGTCATCGGCGTCACCCAACTTGAGGCGCCATCCGAAATCGAGCAGCAGTCGCTCGCGAGGCGACGAGCCTCCTTCCTCTTGCGGCAGACGTCCTGACGAGGCAGACGGAGGTTCCACGTTAGGCGCCGGCTCAGCGGCCGGCTGTGCGTTGCCTCGACCGACTGCAATCGCCGCGGCCGGGGCCGCTATTCCCGCTTTCAAGAGGTCTCGACGCGTCCACTTGGACATCATGATTTTTCCCCGAGCGGTGAGTATAACGCAATCGCGCCGTGCGGACGCGGCTCATCACGACAAAGTAATTTCGAAGTGTTGAGGACGAGCGGCAAAAAACAGGGTGGCACAACTCGTTTTGCGGTAAAATTATCGACGCAGCACAATTACCCGCCCGGCGAGGCCGTGGCCTCGAAACTCCAACTTGGGATGAGCAGGGTAGAACGACATTCACTTTGAGGTGACGAATCGATGCCTGGAATTATCAAGGAAAGGCGTTGCCTGCCAAGCACACGCGTCAACCCCGCAACGATCGCCCTGGCGTTTAGTATGGCGCTGGCCCAAGCTACCCCAGGGGCTTGCGCGCAGTTTTACAAGGTGCTTTACAGCTTTACCGGGGGAGCCGACGGGGGAATTCCACAAGGGGGCTTGGTCCGAGACTCTTCGGGCAGCCTTTACGGCACGACCCTCGAGGGTGGCACCACTACTTCGTCATGCCCATCCGGCTGCGGAACCGTGTTTGAGGTGGACAGGGACGGTAATGAGACCGTTCTACACAGCTTCTCGGGAGGCGTCGACGGGATCGGTCCACGAGCTGGCCTGGTCCGGGACGCGGACGGCAATCTCTATGGAACCACTCAGCAGGGCGGGACTCATAACCAGGGAACCGTGTTTGAAGTGGATGCCGCCGGTAACGAGACGATTCTGTATAGCTTCACGGGGCAGGGCGGATCGCAGCCGTTTTCGAGCTTAGTCCGAGACCCACGAGGAAACCTGTACGGTACCACACCGACGGGGGGCGCCTACGACTATGGAAACGTTTTCAAGGTCACGCCGGCCGGAACTGAAACCGTACTCTATAGCTTTACTGGGGAATCCGATGGCGGGGCACCCTACGACGGTTTGATTTCTGACTCTGCAGGTAACCTTTACGGAACGGCATCAGACGAGGTGAGTGAGTCATGTGTTCCTTTTGGCCTTGTTCAATGTGGAACAGTGTTCGAGCTGAACAAGGCGGGGACAGAAACAGTTTTGTACAGCTTTGCTGACACAGACAACGGTTCGCAGCCCTTCGGCAGTTTGGTCCGGGATGCCGCGGGGAATTTGTACGGCACGACGTCTGTGGGCGGGGAGTACGACCGAGGAACGGCTTTCGAGGTTAGCCCCGGGAGTATCGTGACTCTGCTGCACACCTTCGGTGCGGGCACGGACGGCATAGGTCCGATGGCCGGCTTGGTCCGGGACACGGCCGGCAATCTCTACGGGACAACCTATTATGGCGGCCTTTACGGTTGGGGAACGGTATTCAAGCTGGACAGCACCGGAGCCGAGACGATTCTGTACAACTTCACCGGAAAGAAGGACGGTGCGGAACCGGTCGCTGGTCTCGTGATGGACACTGCGGGTAATCTTTACGGTACCGCCCAATACGGTGGTGCTTATGACTATGGAGTAGTGTTCGCGCTAAGGCCTTAGGCAACAGGCCGGCTTCGATCGACAAACGAACGGCGTCCAATGTGCGTGAGCAGACGCCTTGCGAGGGTGCAGCCTTTCCGGCGATTGCAAGCGGCCACTGTCAACCTGGACCCTTTTACAATGGAGTCGTAAAGACATCGTGCCGAACCCTTTTTCGTTGTAAAATTACTTGTCCCAAAGATAACTCTGCCCGCACAGCGAGGTCGTTGGCCTCGCCAACCGGTTCTTCCCGAAGAGGGTAGAACGACATTCACTTTGAGGTGACGAATCAATGCCTGGAATTATCAAGGAAAGGCTTTACACTCCCGGACCGACTCCACTGCTGATGGAGGCGCAAGCGCGCACCCTGACGGCGACGCTGCACCATCGCACCGAGGGTTTCCGCCGGTTGATGAAGGAAACACTTGAAAATCTTCGCTACTACTTCAACACCAAAAATGACGTGCTGATTTTCGCCAGTTCCGGGACCGGCGCCATGGAGGGCTCGCTTTCAAACCTGCTCTCGCCCGGGGAACGCGTCCTGGTCGGCACCGCCGGCAAGTTCGGCGAGCGCTGGGGGCAAATCGCCAAGGCTTACGGCATTGAGGCCGTTACCGTCGAGGTGCCCTACGGCCAGACGATTCCCATCGCGGAGATGGGCGAGCGGCTCAAGAAGGACGGTCCTTTTCGCGCCGTCTTCATCCAGGCCACGGAAAGCTCTACCGGAGTGCGTAATGATGTAGAGGCCCTGGCCGCGCTGGTGCGCGAATATCCGGAGACCTGCCTGGTGGTGGACGCCATCACCGGTCTCGGGACCACGGACCTGCGTCCCGATGACTGGGGCTTGGACGTTGTTATCGGTGGCTCGCAGAAGGCGACGATGATACCGCCGGGGCTGGCCTTCGCAAGCGTCAGCGAAAAGGCTTGGAAGGTGATGGCGCGGGCAAAGCTGCCGCGTTATTACTTCGACTTCGCCAAGGAGCGCAAGAACCTGGCCCAGGGGGAATCAAGTTTCACCCCTGCCACCACCCTGGTGGTGGCACTGCACACGACGCTCAACTACATCCACGAACTCGGCCGCGAGAATCTGGTCGCCAACGCCGAACTGCTGGCGGAGGCCGCACGCGCGGCCGCGCAGGCCCTTCATCTCAAGCTTTTCGCCGCCTCCAATCCGGCCAGCGCCGTTACAGCCATTAATGCCCCCGAAGGCATGGACTCCGGACTGATCGTGAAGGAGATCCGCAATCGGTTCGGCGCCATCATCACCAACGGCCAGGGCACCATGAAGGGCAAGATCTTTCGCCTGGCGCATTTGGGATACTACGATTTTCTCGACCTCATCTCCGTGATCACGGCACTGGAGATTGCCCTGGTGAAACTGGGCCACAAGATCGAGCTTGGCGCCGGAGTGAGGGCTGCAGAGGAAGTCTATCTGCAAGCTGGCAAGGCGTCAGGGGCGGCTGGGTAGAGACAGTCCTTCAGCCGTCAGCCATCGGCAGTCAGCAATCAACAATCAACCGTAATTGTCGGCCCACCGGTTGTTGGCCGGTACCTACGACTGATAGCTGAATGCTGAGAGCTGACGGCTGAAGGCTGATCGGAGCAGGATCCGAACAAGTATGGGAAGTTTTTGAAGTCGGAGCCCGCAACCGCCCTTCAGGACCCTGGGGTGCGAGCAGTCGGGCGGGGGGAAACCGGGTTCGTGACGAGGCACCCGTCGGGGGCTTACCTATGCGCGCTAACGAACCCAAACTTGTATCATGTTGTTGCAGCGTAGGTTAATCGAGATTAACGGGCCTATTTGCCGAACGAGTCAAAAAAACGAACCCAAAACACTTAACACGCAGATTCAAAGATAGATAAGGGTCAAAAAGGGGCCAAATTGGCGTCCGAAAACGAACCTAAAGAAAGCGCCGGGATAAACCGACCTGGAGTTGAGGATGAAAGAGCCTCACAGGAAAGGAGTAGCGATCCACCCTGACCCCGAGTCATGCGCCAGCAGCCGT
>DATJYK010000175.1:0-1398 GCA_035578005.1 Terriglobia bacterium | reverse complement strand
GACAACATCGATCCTGTCAAGGGTTTTTGCGACACACTTCCCCCGCGTGGTTTTAAAATGCGCCACTTCGCTCTCGCGGAAAAGGTTTTTGCTTGCGTCACGACCAAAGCTCGCGTTCTAACCGATACGATGGAACCGCTCGATCCGGTCCCACCATCCATCTATTCGGTGGCTTGCGCACCATGATTAGTCAGTCGAACTCCCGCGCTGCCGCGGGAGGCAGATCGCCTAATCAGCACGTCGGGGATCAACTGCACCCCACTGGGCTAAACAGGCTGCTCTGCGTGCGAACCGGACCCGCCGATCTGCCCGCTGGCGAGTCCCGACTTCCACAACCACCACAAGCGCACCGCCAGTTTGCGCGCCATGGCTACGGCGGCAATCGAGCGGTTCTTCTTCATCGCCAGGCGAACGTACTGCCGCCGCCACTCCGGCTCCCAGCGCACCGCTACGTGCGCCGCCTCCACCAGCAGACCGCGCAGCAGGGCGTTGCCCTGCTTGCTGATGTGCCCCAGCCGCTGCTTGCCCCCGGAGCTGTGCTCGGAGGGTATCAGCCCCAGATAGCTGGCCACTTGCCGGCTGGTTTGGAAGCGCGTGGGATCCAGGAGGGTCAGCTCGTAGGCCAGACCCACCACCGGACCCACGCCGCGTTGCTGGCGCAGACAACGCACCACCGAACTGGCTTGGGCGGCGGCTTCGACCGCCTGGTCCAACACCGCACCACGTCGCTGCAGCTCGGCCAGCAGCTGCAGCAGGTCAACACGCTTCTGCTCGGCCCAGCAGGGCAGAGCCAGCGCCTGCAACTGCGCCTGCCCCTTGCGGGTCCACAGTGCGCGCCGCAAGCGCAGACCTTCGTTCATGGCCAGCGCCTGCAGTTGGTTCTTCACTCGGGTCTGCATCTGCACCAGACGATGACGATGCCCCACCAGTTGCCGCAGATTGCGCTGCTCCGGGCTGGGCACCACCAGCCGCGGAAAACGCTCCTGCAGCAGCAAGTCGAGCAGCAGTTCGGCGTCGCGGCGATCGGTCTTCTGTTTGCGCGGGGCCGCCGCCCGGATTTTGCCGGGATGGCCCACCCACAGCTCGATGCCGCACTCGTCCAGCAGCCGCTCGAACCAGCGGGTGCCGCCGGTGGCCTCCAGGCCCACGCGCGCCGCTTGCCCTTGCAGGCGGCGGTAAAACGCTTCGGCCTCGCCGCCGTGCTCCAGCCGCTGGTTGCCGCACTCGCCCGTGGTGGTGTCACAATATGCGATTTGCTGAAAGCTCGGATGATAATCACAACCTATAATCAACATCGCGTCGACTCCTTCCTCCCGAGCCTCTGGTCGTTTCGCAGCCACCAATGTACTCGCTGCGAGGGAGTCGACGTTGTCATGAAATCAGCGCGGGAGCGCTGGG
>DATJYK010000174.1:0-26403 GCA_035578005.1 Terriglobia bacterium | reverse complement strand
TCGCCTTTTGCGCTCTCTTGTCCGGCCTCTCCGCCCGGGCCGGCCGGCGCCGCACGCTCGTCCTCGGCTTTCAGATCCCGCAGCAGCTTGATGGTGCGTTCGATCTGGCGCGAAAGGGACTCCGCCTTCCGTCCCAGCGGCGCCGACGGCCGTTCCAACTCCTCGCTCAAGCGCAAAGTGGCTTTGGCCGGCATCTCCCGCTGGTAGGCTTCGTAGTCCGCCGTTTCGTGCGCGATCGCCCCGCTGAGTAGCTCCTCGAGCCGCGCGTAGGCCTTCTGCCGGTCTTCGTCACTTGTGGACGGGTTCAGCAAAAGCTCCAGGGAGACGGTCACTTGCGCTTCCCAGGCGTTGGGCTTCTCTTCAATCGCGCGCCAAACCTTGATTTCGCTTTCGAGGTAACTCAGGTCCCGACGCTTCACGGCACCGAGCAGGAGCTCGATCTCCGCGGTCATCCCCCGGTGCCTGCCCTCCCACAGCCGTGCCTGCCGGGCGTTCTCCGCCTCAGCACTTTGAAGCCGTGCCACGGCAATGCTTTCTTGCTGGCAATCGGCCCGCTCCATTTGCCACATCAATCTCGCCAGGCGCTTCACCAGGGTGGCGCGGAAAGCGTCCCGGGGCTGCCAGTAGCGGACCAGAGCCTCCTGCAGCTCCGCAAAGCCGCCAAGGTCTTCACCCAAAGCATCCATTGTCTCCTCAAAGAACTCGGCGTAAAGGCCGTGTCTCAGCCTGGCGGTTCGCGAATTCTGCAGGCCTTGTGCTGTCACGGGACCTTGGGACTGGCGCCCGTTGGCCTGATTGGCTGCCCGCTGGGCGGCTGAAGCAAGCTTTTGAATCAATGACATAGGAGTTCTCCTGGCCGGCGTCCGAGCGTCCAAGAGAGGGTGCAAGCCTCAGAAGCGACGCCGTGCAACCGGCGCAAAGCCTTTGTTTACATTATGCAACATATTATATCATAGGTTAATATGAAAGTCAAGGATAAAATGCCAGCGGTCTGATATTGGGTGGGTCGCTTCGGTGCGCCCTGGCTGCCGAGCGTTCCGCGTACGTAGGCTAGTTGGTGTGGCCTTTGGTCGCGGGCCGGGAATGCCGGGTCGATTCCTTGGACGAACATCAAAGCGGAGACTTTTAGCCCGGAGTTTGAGAAGAAAATAGAGATTCCAGCCCCTCTACGATGCCCTTTTGGCAGTGGCTGATCGTACGGAGATGGTCTTCAAACGCGACCGGCCCACAGAGTCGCTCAGAGAATTGGCCCGGATCAGACGCGGGAAGAGAATCCATGGGGAGCGGCCGTAAGGGCCGACTGCACTTCACGGTCCCATTTCGATGTAAACCAGGTAGCCGGCCAGCGCCAGGCCGAACAAGGCCACGAGAATCCCCACCAAATCGACCAGAAAACCAGCGGGCTCGAAGCTGCCGGAATCCAACTGAGCACGAGTCCGGCGATAACGCACCAGGCCGGCCAGCGTCAAGATAACGCCACCGGCAATCGCGAGAGTACCGAACCAGACGGTTAACCCGGTCGTATGTGACGCCTTGCCCTGAAACTGCAAGAACTGGCGGATGGCAATCGCGAAGCGTCCGATGGCAAAACCGAAAACCACGATCGCAATGCCGGTACGCACCCACGCCAGAAACGTGCGCTCATTGGCAAGATGGTCGCGGGCGCGATTGGCATTCTCGCTAGCCGTCGGGCCGTGTTCCTTGGCACTTGGTTCCGGCACGAATCCTCGCAAAGAACAGTCGACAGCTAAGAGTTAACAGTCGACAGTCAAGAGCAGGCGCGCGCTGGTACTGGTGTCATTTGAACGCCTCTGAGAATTCTGCCCCGCAAATGACCCAGTACCCGCGCGCTGCCCGGCTATTCTACGGCCTTTTCGAGCAGTGCGCCGGCGCCAGCGATGTTCTTCACCAAGTCGTCCGGGAAGCCATGCCGTTGCTTGAGATAGTCAGGGCTGTTGTAGGAGAGCCACACCTGGCCGTCCGTGTCTTGCCAGGCCAACGCCTTCAACGGCAGATCGATAGCGAGTGTTGGCGAGGCGACCATCAGGGGTGTGCCGGCCTTCGGACTTCCGAAAAGAAGGAGTTGCGTGGGACGCATCGCCAGCCCGGCTCTCTCGGCTTCGCCGCTGTGATCGACGCGCGCAAATACCGCCAGATTCTTGGCCTGCAGCAAGGATTCGAGCCGCTTCAGTGTTTCCGGAACTGAATAAGGGCTCCGGAGGTGAACCATTCCGTTGTCGGGCAGGGAGGCCATGCGCGTTCTCCTCCGGATCAGATCGGTTGACAACAGTCAACAGTCAACAGTCAACAGTCGACAGTCAACAGTTAAAGCCAAAGCCGAGTCAATGGTCAGCAGCCGAGAGTCGAAAGTCAAGAGTCAAGATTAAAAATGTCAAGATTAAAAGCAAAGAGCAAAGGCAAAGGGCTTTTGACCTCTGTGAACTAACTGTTGACTGTGAACTGTCAACATTCAACTCGACACCCATTCGACTCGACACCATTCGACTCGACTGTCGACTGTCGACTGTTGAGGGAGTATGATTCTACACGTTGGGGAGGTAGCATGATTGGCGACTCACAAAAGGGCTCGACGGAGCTGTTCGACGTGATCGTGGTAGGCTCGGGAGCCACCGGCGGGTGGGCGGCGAAGGAACTGACTGAAGCGGGGTTGAGCGTCGCTCTCGTTGAAGCCGGCCGGAATCTTGTGCCCGAGAAGGATTTCACCGAGCATGTGGCGCCTTATCGGATCAAGTATCGCGGATTCTCGCCCGAGATTACCCGCACGCGCCCCATCCAAACGCGCTGCTACGCCTGCATGGAATACAACTATGACTGGTTTGTGAACGACTTCGAAAGCCCTTACACCGCTGAGCCAGGAAAGCCCTTCAACTGGTTCCGGGTACGCATTCTAGGCGGGCGGTCACTGGTGTGGGGCCGGCAGAGCTATCGCTTTAGCGATCTCGACTTCAAGGCTGCGAGCCATGACGGCTACGGCGAGGACTGGCCGTTGAGCTACGCCGAGCTGCGGCCCTGGTTTGACAAGGTGGAGCAGTTCATAGGCGTCAGCGGCGCAGCAGAGGGTGTGCCGCAGCTTCCGGACGGGCAGTTCCAGCCGCCGATGGCCATGACTTGCGGTGAGACCACGTTCCGGAACGCCGTGAAGGAGAAGTTTGGCCGTACGGTCACCATCGGGCGGACGGCGAATCTGACGGCTCCCCTGAACGGACGGCCCGCCTGCCACTATTGCGGTCCCTGCGAGCGGGGCTGCATCACGCACTCCTATTTCAACAGTCCTACCACCACTATTGCCGCCGCGCAGGCCACCGGGCGGCTGACGTTGTTCACAGACGCAGTGGTGAGTCACGTCACCACAAATTCCGACACCGGGCGCGCCACGGGTATCCGTTACGCGCAGCGACTCACCCGCGAAACGCGTGAGTTGCGCGCGAAGGCGGTGGTGCTGTGCGCGCAGGCGCTCGAATCCTGCCGCATCCTGATGAACTCGACGACGCGCCAGTTTCCGAAAGGGCTGGGCAACTCGAGCGGCGCCCTCGGGCATTACCTAATGGACCACGCCACCGGCTTCGGCGCTTCGGGAAGCATGCCGGGAATCGATCCGCGGCCGTGGGCCGGTCCGCCGAGCCGCCCCAACGGCATCTACGTGATCCGCTACCGCAATGTAACGGAACGCCATCCAGACTTCATCCGCGGTTATGGCTATCAGGGCGGAGCGGGCGCCGGTTTCAGTATGAACGCCGAAGGCTACGGGCGAACCTTTAAGATGAAAGTCCGCAAGGGCGAGTACGGAATGGGCGTGGGCGCATTCTGCGAGTGCCTGCCGCGATGGGAAAACTCGTGCGAGCTGGACAAGAACACCGTAGATGCCTGGGGTATTCCCGTGATGCGCTTTAATGCGGCCTACGGCGAGAACGAAAAGAAACTGGGTACGCAGGCCGCCGTTGACGCTGCTGAGATGATCGAAGCCGCCGGCGCCAAGGACATTACGATGCAAGACACCATCAATCCCTTCGGCCACGCCATTCATGAATGCGGCGTGGCCAGGATGGGCGATGATCCCAAGAAATCCGTGTTGAACAAGTATTGCCAGTCACACGACGTGAAGAACTTGTTTGTGATGGACGGAAGCGCTTTTGTGTCGAGCGGCTGCCAGAATCCGACGCTCACCATGATGGCATTGGTTTGTCATGGTTGTGACTACCTCGCGAAGCAGGCACGAACAGGAGGGCTCTCATGAATCGCCGTGATTTTTGCCTTACGGGTGCTCGAAACTTGGCGCTGGGCGCCCTCGGTGGAAGCGCCTTGGACGCGGCTGGCTTGTCGGCTGCTTCGCAGCCTGCTGACACTAACCCGGCATATGGCCGGCCGGAGGGACTTGCCGCCCCGGATAGCGGCGTTCCTTTCAAGCTGTCCGTGATGTTGTGGACGGTGTTTACGCATCTCCCCTTCGAGCAGCGCCTCGAAAAGGTGGCGAGCGCCGGATACAGCAATGTGGAGTTGGTGGGAGAGTTCAAGAAGTGGTCGGAGACCGAGTTCAAGAACGTGGCCCAGACGCGCCGGCGGCTGGGAATCAGCTTCGATGCCACCGGAGGCGTGGAACATAGCCTCGCCGATCCGGCGCAGCGCGAGGCATTTCTCACCGACGTGAAAACCCTCTTGCCCGCGATGGAAAAGCTGGAATGTCCGGCATTGATCGTATTGACCGGCAACAAGGTTCCCAGCCTAAGCCACGACGCTCAGCACGCGAGCTGCGTTGAAGGACTGAAAAGGGCCGCAGATTTGGTTCAGGGCCGCGGCGTAAGGATACTCCTCGAAAACATCGATCCCGAGGAGAACCCCAAATACTTTTTGACCTCGGTTGCCGAGGGCTTTGAGGTGATTAAGGAGGTGAACCACCCGCAGGTACGCTTCCTCTACGATTTCTTTCACGAACAGATCTCAGAAGGGAATCTCATCGAGAAGCTGGAGAAGAATGTGGCTCTGGTCGATCTCGTCCACATTGCTGACGTGCCGGGGCGGCACGAGCCGGGCACGGGCGAAATCAACTACACGAACATTTACAAGAAGCTCGTGTCGCTTGGGTATGATCGCTATATGGCGATGGAGTTCCTGCCCACCGGCGACGCCGTCGAGAGCCTGAAAGTAGCGCGCGAACAGGTGCTGGAGGCGGGACGACGCTCGGCCTAACCGACGGTGCGGCGCAGCAGTGCCCCTGCATGGCAGCAGCATCGGCACTCCGTCACGAACAATATTGAAATGCGGTCACGAGATCTAGCTGCCCGATTGCGCAGCCGCCGATTTCGAGCGAGTGCGCGTGTTGCCGCTGGGGCGTCTGCCCGGGGTCTTGGCGCCGGGCCTGATCACGATGATGTGCTGGCAGCTCGCGCAAATGAGATGTTCGCCGCTCGGCGATGGAGTGCTCTTCGAGGATCCGCAGAATGGACACGCCTGGTTTTTCATAGACGTTGAATCTAGCACGGTCAAAAAACAGGAAACAAGCAGCTACGTCTTTATTGCTAAATAAGTTAACGGGATCTCCTCCCGGCGCATAAACCACACCCGTGAAGTCACGGCACAGACGCATGAAGACATGCGCTGTTTGGGCCGATGGCGCTGAAGCGGCTCCGAGCCGAGACTTAAGAGAGTGCTACCCTCGGAAAGAATGTAGTTGACGCGCAGAGTAGCTCGCCCTTCGAGGCCGGATGAGGATCAAAAAAGCAACACAGAACTATGAGGCGTGGCTCGGTGGCCACTTGCGTATCGTGAAGGCCGACTTGGAGCTCAAGCACCGGGAAATGGCTGCCGATACGTTCCGTTTTCTACGCGCGACGTTTTACCGTTGGTGCCAGCTTTGGCCGGAGGTATGCCCCGAGCAGTCGCGAGCCCCGAGGGTTTTGGCAGTGGGCGATCTTCACGTGGAGAATTTTGGTACCTGGCGGGACATCGAAGGACGGCTGGTGTGGGGTATCAACGATTTCGACGAAGCGTGCACCTTTCCTTACACAATTGACTTGGTGCGCCTGGCGACAAGCGCGCACTTCGCCATCGCCTCCGATCACCTGAGAATCGGCGTCAAGGACGCCTGCCAATCGATACTCGAAGGCTATCAGGCAGGTCTAACGCGGGGAGGGAGCCCGATTGTGCTGGGCGAGAGTCATCATTGGCTGAGAACGGTGGCGACCAGCGAGGCGCACGACCCCGCGCGCTACTGGGAGAGAATGGACGCCCTGCCCACCTTCAAAGGCCGTGTCCCCAAGAGTGCTGTGCGCGCCTTGAAACAATTGATGCCTGAGAAGGGCCTTCATTACCGGGTGGCTCACCGTGTAGCAGGTCTGGGGAGCCTGGGAAGAGAGAGGTTTATGGCGCTGGCCGACTGGCGCGGAGGGAAGCTTGCAAGAGAAGCCAAGGCGCTGGCCCCTTCGGCTTACCACTGGGCCGGCAAGGGGCGGGCCGCCAGGGGTATTCGGTACGAGGATGTGTTAACGAGATCGGTTCGTTCGCGCGATCCGTTTGTTCACCTCAAAGGACGCTGGATTGTCCGCCGGCTGGCGCCCGATTGCACGAAGGTCGAACTATCCTCGCTACCGAAGGAGCGCGACGAATCGCGCTTGCTTTACGAAATGGGTTTCGAAACGGCAAACGTGCACCTGGGCAGCCGCACCGCCGTGAAGTCGGTGCTTCGGGACTTGCGAAGCCGGGGAACCCTGTGGCTCCATCAAGCCGCGGCGGCGATGGCGAAGGCCACTTTGGAGGATTGGGATGACTGGCGATCCCATTGAGGAGTGTTGACTGTTGACGGATCTCGGGTTCGTAACTTCTCAGTCCTGAGTTCCGCCGCCCACGAAGTGGACAATCTCCAGGCGATCGCCGTCCCCAATCATTGTTTCGGGCCAAAGCCGCCGGGGAACGATCTCCAGGTTCCGCTCGATAGCCACCCGGTCAGCGGGCACTTTCAGCCATTCGACCAGAGCTTCCAGATTGAGGCCACCCGGTATTTCACGAGTCTCGCCGTTCAGCGAAACGGAAATCACACTCATCCTCCGGCAAGCGGCACGGCAACCGCGCCAATGCCAGCGTGACAGAGCCAGCGTCGAAAGAGCTTGACACGCTGATTTGCGCGCTCCGATACTAGTTGCTTAGAAGGCACTGCAATTCGCCGTTGCGCAGCAAATGTTACAGCCATACGTTCCGATTTTAATTCAATTTGTGATCGTCGCAGCGTTGGGCGGCATTATCATTGGAGCTTCCGCTTTCGTGGGCCGGAAGCCCCGGACGCGCGCCAAGCTGGCGCCCTACGAGTGCGGCAGCCCGCCGGTGGGAGACGCGCGCGGGCGCTTTTCCATCAGTTTCTACCTGGTCGGGATGCTCTTCATCCTGTTTGACGTGGAGACGGTATTTTTATTCCCTTGGGCGGTCATTTATAAAGAGCTCCATTGGTTCGGCTTCTTTGAGATGCTGGTGTTCATCCTCGTCCTCTTGGCGGGGTTTGTGTACGTCTGGAAGAAAGGCGCCTTGGACTGGACTCGCTGAAGATATCGCCAGCCTCTTGGCGCACTTCAGTGTCAACCGCCCGCCGTCAGCCTGGTTCAGGTCCTGGCGCCCAGAAAATCTTTAGTGAAATGAGCTGTTCGCCCCGCGCCGGCGTTGGGACGGGGAACCCTATCTCATGAGTGCTGATGCTGAAAGTCACGCCGTGGTGAAGAAGCTTCGGGAATTCAATCCGGAGGCCGTGGAAGACGTACAACTATTTCGTGGCGAGCTCACGGTGCGCATTCGCGCTGTGAATTTGCGGCAGGTGTGCGAGTTCCTGCGAGACGACCGGGAGCTCAGCTTCAAGTATTTGTCCGACCTGACTGCTCTTGACCACTATCCCAGCGAGCCTCGGTTTGAGACGGTCTACCACTTGTATTCGATCGAAAACAATCGGCGGCTGCGCTTGAAAGTTCGCTTGGGAGGCGATGACCCCCGGGTGGACTCGATGGTGCAGGTTTGGCCGGCCGCTAACGCCTTCGAACGCGAGGTGTTTGACCTCTTTGGGATCTATTTCACAGGTCACCCGTACCTGGTCCGAATTGTGCTCCCCGAGGATTGGGAAGGCCACCCGTTACGTAAGGATTATCCGGTGGAGGGGTACCGCTAATGCCGCTGACGCTGGAGAGAGTTCCCGGCCAGGAAGAGCGTGTGGTGCTCAGCATGGGACCGCAGCATCCTTCCACCCATGGCGTGCTGCGCCTGGTGCTGGAGCTCGACGGCGAGACCGTAGTAAGGTCGATTTACGATATCGGCTATCTCCACACGGGCTTCGAGAAGTCATTCGAAAACCTCACCTATTCGCAGAACATCACGCTCACTGACCGGATGGATTATCTCGCCCCACTCTCTAACAATTTGGGCTATTGCCTCGCCGTAGAGAAGCTGCTGGAGCTGGAAATCCCTCCCAAGGCTCAGTTCGTCCGTGTGGCGCTGACCGAACTCACTCGCATCCAAAGTCACTTGGTCTGGTTGGGCACGCACGCCATCGATATCGGCGCCATGTCGGTGTTTCTTTACTGCTTTCGTGAGCGCGAAGATATCCTCCGCATCTTTGAGATGGTGGGCGGCCAGCGCATGATGACCAGTTACTTCCGCATCGGCGGGCTCGCGCTGGAGCCCCCGCTGGGTTGGGTGGAGCGGGTGGACAGGTTTCTTAAGAAATTTCCTGCCCGCATCGACGAATACGAAGGACTGCTCACCAAGAACCCCATCTGGGTGAGGCGAACCCAGGGCGTGGGTCAAATCTCGGCCGAGGACGCGGTCGCGTTCGGACTTTCCGGTCCGTCGTTGCGAGGCTCAGGCGTGAAGTGGGACGTGCGCAAGAGCCAGCCCTACTCCAGCTACGACAAATTTAATTTTGAGATTCCCACGCGGCCCGAAGGCGATGTGTTTGCCCGCTATATGGTGCGGATCGGAGAGATGAGGGAGTCCGTCAAGATCGTCCGTCAGGCTATTGACGGGCTTCCCGAGGGACCTGTGAAGGCCAATGCTCCGCATATTGTGATGCCCGAACGCGAGAGCATGAAGACTTCGATTGAGGCGCTGATCTACCACTTCAAGATTGTGACGGAAGGTTTTCACCCGCCCATCGGTGAAGTTTATCAATCCATCGAGTCGCCGCGCGGCGAGCTCGGGTTTTACGTCGTCAGCGACGGTTCGCCGCGGCCCTTCCGTTGCCACGAGCGAGCGCCGTCGTTCGCTAACCTGCAAGCCCTTCCCAAGCTGATCGAAGGGCGGCTGATCGCGGATGTCGTAGCATGTATTGGAAGCATTGACGTGGTACTGGGAGAGATCGATAGGTAGAAGAGGGGGTTCGGGATTTGGGTTTGGCCCAGGAAGATTCTGTCTTCCCGCTGGCGCGAGGACGCGAACACCGAAAACCGAACCCCGAATCCCGGAGAACGGATGTTATCCGACAATCTCAAGGCCAAGTTCGACCAGGTGATCGCGCGCTATCCGGTGAAGAGATCGGCGATTGTGCCTCTGTTGCTGTTCGCGCAGGACGAGATTGGGTATATCACCGATGAGGCAATTGAAGAGATTGCCCGGCGTGTCGAGGTGCGGCCCATCGAGGTGGTCGAGGACATCGGGTACTACTCGATGCTCCACCGCCAGCCGGTAGGGAAGTACAACTTCCAAGTTTGTACGAATGTCTCCTGTCAGCTTTTGGGCGGCGAGGAGATTCTCGATCATTGCTCGAAACGCCTGGGCATCGGTCACAAGCAGACGACGCCTGATGGTGTCTTTTCGCTGGAAGAGGTTGAGTGTCTTGGCGCTTGTTGCGGCGCGCCAGCCATGCAAGTGAATTATGATTTTTACGAGAATTTGACGCCGGCGAGAATCGACCGGCTGATTGAGGAATTTAAGGCCAACGGCAAGGCATGAGCGACTACCAATCCTACATGAAGGGCTCGCCGCTGGAAGTCAAGGTGATCAGCGGACGCTTTCATCTGCCGAACTCGACCTCGATCGACGTCTTCCTGGCTCACGATGGCTACAAGGGGCTGCAGAAAGCGCTTCAGATGGGGCCCGATGCCGTCATCAACGAGGTGAAGAATTCGCAACTCCGCGGCCGCGGCGGCGCGGGGTTCAATACCGGGTTGAAATGGAGTTTCGTTCCGAAGAATATCGACAAGCCGAAGTACGTGGTGTGCAACGCCGACGAAAGCGAGCCAGCGACGTGTAAGGATCGCCCGCTGATGGAGTATGACCCTCACCAGTTGATCGAGGGCATCGTCATCGCCGGCTACGCCATCGGAGCGCACCAGGGCTACATTTTCATTCGCGGTGAGTATCGCTACCTGATGGAGATCCTCGATCGCGCGCTGGCCGAAGCCTATTCACGCGGATATCTGGGCAAGAATATTCTGGGTTCTGGTTTTGACTTCGATCTCGCCACTCACACCGGCGCCGGCGCCTACGAGTGCGGCGAAGAGACCGCTCTGCTGAACTCGCTCGAGGGCCTGCGAGGATATCCGCGGGTGAAGCCGCCCTTCCCGGCGGTGGTGGGAGTTTACGGCTGCCCAACGATTATCAACAACGTCGAGACTCTGGCATGTGTGCCCCACATTATTCTTAAGGGCGCCGAGTGGTACGCGGGATTGGGTACGCCCAAGAACGGCGGCACGCGCCTGTTCTGCCTGAGCGGCCACATCAACCGGCCCGGGGTCTATGAGCTGCCCATGGGTTTCCCGTTGAGACGCATGATCGAGGAAGTGGGCGGCGGAATCCCGGGCGGAAAGAATCTGAAGTCCGTCATCCCGGGAGGCTCCTCTTGCCCGTTGCTGACAGCCGACGAAATCGACGTGCCGATGGATTTTGATTCGCTCGCCAAAATCGGGTCGATGCTGGGCTCCGGTGGCGTGGTGATGATTGATGAAGACACGTGCATGGTGAAGGTGGCGCAACGCATCATGAAGTTCTACGCGCACGAGTCCTGCGGCTGGTGCATACCTTGCCGCGAGGGCACGACTTGGCTGAAAGCCCTGCTTGATCGTTTCCATGGCGGTGGCGGTTCGATGGGTGATCCGGACACAGCGCTCGATATTTCTTACAACATCCTGGGGAAGTCGCTTTGCCCCCTAGGTGATGCTGCTGCCATGCCCACCATCAGTATCGTGAAGAAGTTCCGAAATGAGTTTGATGAACACGTGAGACTGGGTGAATGCCCTTTCGAGAGTAGGCCGGTCGCAGCATAGGACACGGGGTTCGGTGTTCGGGGTTCGGTGTTCGGTTCTGGTAATGGATTGCAGTGAAGAATTACAAGGAACTTGAGGTATGGCAGTTGGCCAAGGAGTTCGCAACGCACGTTTACAAGGTCACGGCAACCTTTCCTGGGTCCGAGCGATTCGGCCTGACTTCGCAGGTCCGAAGAGCAGCGGCGTCAGTACCGGCAAACATCGCCGAAGGTTGGGGACGCGGTACGGCCGGAGAATATATCCAGTTTCTGTTGGTTGCGCGCGGCTCGCTAATGGAGGCTGAAACGCACCTGATTATTGCCCAAGAACTCGGCTACCTTCGACCTGAGCAATTACGGACGTGCCAGACCCTGGTTGAAAGAATTGGTCAAATGCTGAATCGCCTGGTGCAGGCTCTGAGGAGACGTTAAAAGGGTCATGCGCTGAGTGTTCAGCGAAACCGCGAACCCCGAAAACCGAACCCCGAATCCCGATTTAGGAACATGGCTGACGCAACCGCAACAGTGAATCTGACGATCGACGGCAAACCCGTCGCCGTACCCACGGGTACGCTCCTGATTGAGGCTGCCAAGCAGGTGGGGAGCGAAGTACCCTCATTTTGCTATTACCCGGGCCTCGCGCTGCAGGGCGCGTGCCGCATGTGCCTGGTCTCCATCGAGAAGATGCCCAAGCTTCAGACGGCCTGCACCACCATTGTGAGCAACGGAATGGTGGTGAACACCCAGCATCCCGAAGCGGTGAACGGACGCAAGGCCATGCTGGAGTTCCTGCTCACCAATCACCCATTGGACTGCCCGGTGTGTGACAAGGGCGGCGAGTGTGAGCTGCAGGACGCCGTATTTCGCTATGGCGCTGCGGAAACCCGGTTCATTGAGACCAAGCAGCATCAAGACGAACTGAAGTTTTCAAGCCTGGTTTACTATGACCGGCCGCGCTGCATTCTGTGCTATCGCTGTATTCGCGTTTGCGATGAGGGCATGGACGTGAATGCTTACGGCATCGGCTTTCGAGGCTCGCATAGCGAAATCATTCCCAACCACGGCGAACATCTGGAGTGCGAAGAGTGCGGCATGTGCGTCGACATCTGCCCGGTGGGCGCCCTCACCAGCGGCACGTATCGCTACAAGACGCGCCCCTGGGAGCTGACCTACACGGGAACCATCTGCAACCACTGCGGCGACGGCTGCAAAACCACCCTTTCGGTGCGAAACAACGAGATCATTCGAGCTAACAATCGCGACCACTCCGGCTTTAACGGCGAGTTCCTGTGCGCCAAGGGGCGCTTCGGCTGGGATTTTGTCAACAGTGAGCGGCGGCTGACGGCGCCCTTGGTGCGGCACAATGGCAAACAGGAGGCGTCTTCCTGGGAGGACGCGCTCGACCTCACCACCGCTCGCCTACAGGACGTTCTCGAAAAGCACGGACCCGGCTCCGTGGCCGTCATCGGCTCCAATCGAACGACGAACGAAGAGAACTACCTTTTGCAGCGGCTGGCGCGCACCATCCTCAAGACGAACCATGTCGACCATCACCGCACCGGCGACTTTTCGACACTGGTCAGCTCGCTCAGCGAAGCGGGCGCCAGCGACCGTTACGCTTCTATGGAGGACGTAGCGCGCGCCTCCAGCGTCCTGCTGATCGGCAATGACCCCACGCAGCAGCATCCGTTGCTGGCGTATCAAATCCGCCAGGCTGTGCGGCAGAACAACGCCCGCCTTTACGTGGTCAATCGCTCGGAGGTCAAGCTGGCCTTGCGCCAAGCGGCGGTGTTCGCCAAGGTCGGTGTGGGTGAGGAAGCCGCAGCCGTGCGCGAGTTGGCTGGAGATGGTGGCTCGGCTGAGATCACTACTCTGCGCGACAAAATCGCCAAGGAATCGGACACCGTCGTCATCTTCGGCGACGAAATTCAGGGCGAGGCGGTACGTGAACTCGTGCGCTGGGGCCTTGGCCTGCCGGGCCACACGCGCTTCATCGCGCTCGGCGATTACGCAAATTCGCGCGGCGCCGCCGATATGGGCGTTCTGCCCGGCTCGCTCCCCGGATACCAGCCGGTGGGGTCATCCGAGTGGCGGTCGCGTTACGAAGCCGTGTGGGAAATGCCGCTCGCGGCCCAGCCTGGCAGGAACCTGCGCGAAATATTCGACGCCATCGAATCCGGCGCCATCCAGGCTCTGCTGGTTGTCGGGTCGAACCCGGTGAAGACGTTTCAGCTTCCCAGAGAGTTGCTGGGCCGGCTCAGCTTGCTCGTGGTGGCCGAGCTTTTCCCCACCGAAACCACCGAATTCGCAGACGTCGTGCTGCCCGCTGCCACCTTTGCCGAAAAAGCAGGTACCGTCACCAATACCTGCGGCCAGGCGCAGGCCATCAAGAAGACGATGCGCAAGGCCGGCACGCGGAGCGATTTCGAAATCATCGTGGCGCTGGCGCGCGGGCTGGGCCACTCCTGGCCTTACCGCTCCTCGGAAGACGTGCTGCGTGAAATCATCACTCACGTCCCGGGTTACGCCATCGCGCTGCCCAGCCTGCTGGTAGGCCGGGCCGTGATGACGCGACCCCAGGGTGCGCCGCCGGCTCTTGAGCGCCCAGACCTGGTATTCTCGTCACACGACACCCTTTTCACCTCGGGCACCGTCAGCCGCTTCAGTTGGGCTCTGAACTCGGTGGACGAAGCTAAAAGACCTCATGGCCACATCTTCTAGTCTTGAGTTCCTGATCGTCGAGTCGGTGATCAAGATCGCCGTCATCATGTTCGTTTTGCTGACGGCCATCGCCTATCTCACCTGGCTCGAGCGCAAGGTGATCGGCCACATCCAGTCACGCTGGGGGCCGTACCTGGTGGGCCCTCACGGCCTGCTTCAGCCTCTCGCCGACGGACTGAAGTTCATGTTCAAGGAAGACATCGCCCCGCTGGAGGCAGACCCTCTGGTGTACTGGCTGGCGCCGTTCCTCGCCTTCCTGATGGCCTTCCTCTCCATCTCGGTCATTCCTTTCGGTGAGAGCTTCTCGCTGTTCGGCCACGAGATTAAGCTACAGATCACCGATCTGAACGTCGGCCTGTTGTTCATCTTCGCGGTCACGTCGCTGGGCGTTTACAGCGTAGCCCTGGCAGGCTGGTCGTCAAACAGCAAGTACCCGCTCCTCGGCGGGCTGCGCTCCTCCGCGCAGATGATCAGCTATGAAGTTTCGCTCACGCTGGGCGTGGTGGGAGTGTTGCTCCTGGCCGGCACGCTCAGCCTGCGCGAAATCGTGAATCAGCAGTCGGGATTGTGGGCGCATAGCGGCGTGCTTTCGCTGCTCCCGCGTTGGAACCTGTTCCTCCAGCCGTTGGGATTTCTGGTTTATTTCGTCGCGGCCATCGCTGAGACCAACCGGATCCCTTTCGATCTTCCCGAAGGCGAAACCGAACTGGTGGCCGGCTTTCACACGGAATACAGCAGCTTCAAGTTCGCGATTTTCTTCATGTCGGAGTACGCGAACATGGTCACGGTATCGGCGCTGGCCACGCTGCTGTTTTTCGGGGGCTGGCTGGGCCCGTCGTTTGGGCCTTACTGGGTGCGCGTGATTCTGCCCGTCTTTTGGTTCTGCCTCAAGGTTTTTTGCTTTCTCTTCTTCTATATTTGGGTTCGCGGCACGCTGCCTCGCTTCCGGTATGATCAGTTGATGGCTTTCGGCTGGAAAGTTTTGCTGCCCCTCGGCCTTCTGAATGTGGTGCTGACGAGTGCGGTGGTGGCGTGGGTACACTCGAGCTGATTTCACTGGGACGTAACGGAAGGCATCTGAAAAGGGAGTTGGAGATGAACGTAGAAAAGACGATGGAATTCATTCTCGAGCAACAGGCGCTCACCGAGGCGAACTTCGCTAAGGCGAACATTCGGTTTCAGCAGGCTGAAAAGCGCTTGGACCGGCTGGAGCGCCTCGTCGCCCAGAATAACCACCTTGTAGGCCGGCTCGCGCGATACGGCGTCTCGTTGCGGTCTGACATTCGCCGCCACGAAAGGGCCATCGCGCGCCTTGAGGAGGTTCATTCGGAGACGGACGGCAAGCTGAACGCTCTGATCGATATCTTCGACAAATCGATTCGGCGAAACGGGAAATGAGGCGTCGGACGAAAGTAAAGCAAGGACTCACCACAGAGATCACAGTGGCACACAGAGATTCTTCTCCGTGTTCTTTGTGCTTTCTGTGGTGAGTTCTGGTTCGCAAACTGAGAACAACTGAATTAGAGCGTGTGCGGGCCGTGCGGCGCGTAACCGCAACCGTACGCGGTTAGCGGCGCGATGAACCGAAATGGAAATTCTCTTTTACATTGCGGGCGGATTGGCGGTGATTGCGGCACTCAGCGTGGTGCTGCAGCGCACGCCGGTTTACAGCGCGCTTTCGCTCATCGTGGTGCTGGCGTTGCTGGCGCTCATCTATTTGCTGCTGGGAGCGCCGTTCGTCGCCATGGTCCAGGTGATCGTGTACGCCGGCGCCATCATGGTACTGTTTGTTCTGGTGATCATGCTGCTGAACGCCGGGCGCGAAGGCCCCAGCCGCGACACCCCGAAGTTTGCGCGCTGGGCGGGGCCGCCGTTGCTAGCCGTCTTTTTGGTAGAACTCGTAACGGTGGTGTGGAGGCATTTCGGTCTCGCGGTCGTCGGCAGCGGGCAGGCTCTCAACGCCAGTCCTACCGCCATCGGCGAACGGCTCTTCGGCACCCACGTGCTCCCGTTTGAGGTGACGTCGCTTTTGATTTTGGTAGCCATCATCGGGGCGGTGGTTTTGGCAAAGAGGCAGTTTTAGAAGTTAGAAGACAGAAGCCAGAAGTAAGAAGTAAGAAGTAAGAAGTAAGAAGAACAGAACCTCCTAAGAAGGGAAGGAACGAACTGAGGAACTCGCCACAGCCGCGGACTCGGGAAGAGTACATTCTGGCTTCCGGGTTCTTGCTTCTGTCTTCTTACTTCTGTCTTCTAACTCAGTGAGGTTAGCTCCAAGACATGATCCCGCTCTCTCACGTTCTCGTGCTCAGCCTGATCCTCTTCACGCTTGGCGTGGCCGGTTTCGTCATCCGGCGCAACGTGATCACCGTCTTTATGTGTATCGAGCTGATGCTGAACGCCGTCAACCTGGCGTTTATCGCCTTTGCGCGGCACTTGCCGGACTTGGACGGCCAGATTTTCGTGATTTTTGTGATCGTGGTAGCCGCCGCCGAGGCCGCAGTGGGCCTGGCGATTATCGTGGCGCTGTACCGCAACCGAGATTCTTTGGCGATCGATGATGTGGACTCAATGAAACTGTAGGGGCGCCCCTTCTGGGCGCCCAGGGCAGGCACAAGGCCTGCCCCTACTGTCTACTGTCGTTATGGAAATCTTGCTCCTTCTCATGCTCTTGCCCCCGCTCGCCGGGGCGGCCTTGAACGGTATCTTCGGTCGCCGTTTCTCGAATGGTCTCGTGTCGGCCATCGGCTGCGGGGCGTCGGGGCTGGCGGCGGTATTTGCCATCGCGGCGGCCGTTAGCTCACACCTCGGACCGGATACGGCTCCCTTTGTCCATAGCTATTTCACGTGGATTCAGGCCGGCGCGTTCCATTCTGATTTCGCCGTCTACTATGACCGCCTCACGCTGGTGATGACCTGTACGGTCACCGTCATCGCTTTTCTCATTCATCTTTACTCGCGCGGCTACATGGAGCACGAAGGCGGTTACTATCGCTTTTTCTGTTACCTCAACTTGTTCCTCTTCATGATGCTGATGTTGGTTACGGGCGCCAGTTACCCCGTCATGTTTGTGGGTTGGGAGGGCGTAGGCCTGTGCTCTTACCTGCTGATTGGATTTTACTTCCCCAAGAAATCGGCCTCCGACGCGGGTAAGAAGGCTTTTATTGTCACTCGCATCGGTGACGCGGGCTTTACCGTGGGCGTTGCGCTGCTCTTCTGGACTTTCGGCACCGTCAACTTCCCTGAGTTGTTCCCGAAGGTTGCCGGCCTTGGGTTAGGTGACCACGAGTATACCCTCACCATCGCCTGCCTCTTACTTTTCCTGGGTGCTGTAGGGAAGTCCGCTCAGCTTCCCCTGTACGTCTGGCTGCCGGACGCCATGGAAGGTCCCACGCCGGTGAGCGCCTTGATTCACGCGGCCACCATGGTGACGGCTGGCGTGTACATGGTGGCGCGATCGAATGTGCTCTTTGTGCACGCGCCGCGCGCGCTCGAAACCGTAAGCGCCGTCGGCTGCCTCACGGCATTTTTCGCCGCCACCATCGCGCTGTGCCAGAACGATCTCAAGCGCATGCTGGCGTACTCCACCATCAGCCAGCTCGGTTACATGTTCGTAGGCTGCGGCGCTGCCGTTTTCGCCACCGGCATCTTCCACCTGATGACCCACGCCTGTTTCAAAGCGCTGCTGTTCCTCGGCGCCGGTAGCGTGATGCACGCCATGAGCGGCCAGCTTGACATGCGTTACATGGGCGGCCTGCGCCACAAAATGCCAACCACCTACTGGACTTTCCTGGTGGCGACGCTGGCCATCAGCGGCGTTCCGGGCTTCGCGGGTTTCTTCAGTAAGGACGAGATTCTGGCCGGCGCCTACCAGGGCCCCCTTGGTGCGCCCTGGCTTTACTGGTTGGCGACCCTCACGGCGGGACTCACTGCTTTCTATATGTTCAGGGGCCTCTTTCTGACTTTCTGTGGCAAGTCCCGGGTTGACCCCGAGCTGGAGCATCACGTTCACGAAAGCAGCTCGAAGATGACGATTCCGCTCATGGTGCTGGCGGTGTTTTCGATTCTCGCCGGGTGGGTGAGCCTGCCCAAGGCGCTGGGCGGCGGTGAAGCCTTCGATCACTACTTGGAGCCGGTGTTCGGCAGGTCCGAAAGTCTGCTGGCGAGTGTGAGCAGCGCCGCTCCCCATCAGGCAAACGAGCTGCTGCTCATGGCCATCTCGCTGGCGTTCGCCGGCTTCGGAATTCTCATCGCCTATTGGTTTTATCTGAGGTCGCCTGAGCTTCCGGAGCGGCTCGCAGCCTCTTTCAGCGACCTCTACAGGACGCTGGTGAACAAGTACTGGGTGGACGAATTCTACAACTGGCTCGTGGTGAGACCTCTTTACGAGACCTCTAACAAGGTCCTCTGGCAGGATGTGGATACCGGCGTGATCGACGGCGCCGTGAATGGTTCCGCCGAAGCCACGGCTGAGATCGGGCAGGCCTTGCGGCGAATGCAGTCTGGAGAAATTCGTAATTACGCTGCCTGGGTACTACTGGGAGCCGTGGCCTGGGTGGGATATTTGTTGTGGCGGTAGCGTATCCGCGATGTAGGGTCGGGGCTTGCCCCGGCCCAAGGCCGGCCCAAGGGTGGGCCCTACGACCGCGATACTGGACGTGCATCAGCGCTTCGGCAAGACGGCGCGACCGGACCGGACGATGGACTTGACAAAAGAGGGCGATGATGCCGTCAAGCAGAACCAACGCGACGGAGGGTCGCGATCCGCTGTCTCAGGCAAGAACGGGGCCCCCCCCATAAAATTTTTGGGGTACCCTGGAATGTTATTGATAATAAAGGATCGAGAATGAGAAAAATGGGACAAATGAGAATACCCTGGAATGCACATGAAAACACGCTACTTAGGCTCAGCCAACCTGGAATGTACCTGATTATAATCGAGTTAACGTAATTTGCAGTCCAAGAAAACTGCGCGGGTCTATGATATCTTAGTGAAATCATTTATGTTACGTTGAGATTGTCGGAATGTACATGATAATTAAGGATCTTATTCCTTCATCAGTCGAGCCGGTGGGAGCGCCACGAGTGAGAGCAGGTCGCCGTTTTACACGTCACATACTGTCAAATGGTAACTATCTCGATTTGGGTTTCAGGTCACGCGGGGGTTGTAGAGACGGGGTCTGATGTCATCTCACGATCACATCCTGACGTTGGTCACCTTCCTGCCCCTGATCGGGGCGCTGGCCCTTGTCTTCGTTCCGGCAACGGCGGTAGCGCGAATCCGTTGGGTGGCACTGGTGTTTTCCCTCGCCACCTTTGTGTTGACGCTCATCCTGCTATTCGGCTTTCACCGCGGCGTGACCGGTTTTCAGTGGGAAGAGGACTACTCCTGGATCACCTCGCCGCCCATTCACTATCACCTGGGGATCGACGGGCTCAGCCTCATCCTCGTGGTGCTGACGGGCTTTCTGACCCCGCTCAGCATTCTGGCCTCGTGGACGGGCATCACCGAGCGAGTGAAGGAGTTCTTCATCTTCCTTTTGGCTCTCGAAGCCGGGTGCATCGGCGTCTTTCTTTCCCTCGACCTGTTCCTGTTCTTTGTCTTCTGGGAAGTCATGCTGATTCCCATGTACTTCCTCATCGGCATCTGGGGCCACGGCCGGAAGGTTTACGCCGCGGTGAAATTCATTCTCTACACCATGGTGGGCTCGGCGCTGATGCTGGTGGGCATCATCTTTCTCTACGAGTGGACGGGCAGTTTTGATTACGCGCAGATTCTGGGGAAGCTTTCCAGCCACTCCGTGCCGCTCTCTCCCACAACGGAAGGCTTTCTGTTTTGGGCTTTCCTGGTGGCATTCGCGATCAAGGTCCCCCTGTTCCCGCTCCACACCTGGTTGCCAGACGCTCACACCGAAGCGCCCACCGCGGGCTCGATGGTGCTAGCCGGCGTGCTGCTGAAGATGGGCACGTACGGAATGCTGCGCTTCTGCCTGCCGCTGTTCCCGAACGCCTCGCGCGAGTTTGCCACTCTGCTCAGCATCCTGGCGGTCATCGGCATTATTTATGGATCGCTCGTTTCCATGGTGCAACCGGATTTGAAGCGGCTGGTGGCGTATTCCTCTGTGGCGCACCTCGGGTTTGTGGTGCTCGGCATTTTCGCCTTCAATATGGAAGGCGTCGAAGGCGCGGTCTACCAGATGGTGAACCACGGCGTTTCCACCGGCGCCCTCTTCATGATGGTGGGGATGCTTTATGACCGGCGCCACACGCGGCTGATCAAGGATTTCGGCGGCCTTGGAACCACGCTTCCGGTATTCAGTACCTTCTTCATGATTGTGACGCTTTCTTCCCTCGGCTTGCCCATGCTCAACGGGTTCATCGGCGAGTTCCTCATTATTATCGGCGCGTTTCATGCCCGCGCCGTCTTCGGATCGCTGGCTGCGGTCGGCGTGATCCTGGCCGCGGTCTACTTGTTATGGATGTATCAGCGCGTGTTCCTGGGCGAGGTGACGAACGAGAAGAATCGCGAAATTCCTGACTGCAATGCACGCGAACGCTGGATGCTGACGGCCACCGTAGCTGTGATCATCTTCATGGGAATCTATCCTCAGCCGTTCCTGCGCCAGATGGACACCACGGTTTCACAGGTAATCGAGCGCGTAAGTCCGGAGAACTTGACCGCGGAACGGCGCGGACTCAAGCCTGCCGCGCAGCCACCCTCGACCGGAATTGAAAATGTTGGGGCACGCCTCCAAGGCAGTCATTCCCGCGAAGGCGGGAATCCGCGGGTTTTCGCAGAGAGTCTGAAAGCCCTCCCCGTCCTCAGTTTTCTGCGGCAGCCTGCCAGGATGGCCGCTCCTCAGTCCCGGGTGCCAAGCCCCGAGCCCCGAGTCCCAAATGACCGCGGCCAAATTGCAGGCGGAGGTGCCACGCGATGATCAACGTGAGCGCCATCGACTTCCTGCACATTCTGCCCGAAATGGTCGTTTCGGTCTTCGCCATCCTGGTGATTGTGCTCGAGCCTGTGACCCCGCTTGCCCGAAAGAAAATATTGGGATGGATTGCGATCGCCGGTCTGGTTTTGGGTGGAGTCAGTGCCGCCGAGATTGCGCCTTACCCCGGCACGGCCTTCTCCGGGAGTGTTTTAAACGACGGCTTCAGCATTTATTTAATCGAGCTCTTGCTGGCCATAGCTGCGCTCACCATCCTGGGATCGATGTCGTATTTAGAGCGCGACTCCGTAGACCACGGAGAGTTTTACGCGCTGATCCTGATGGCGGCGGCGGGCGGCGCTTTCATGGTGGCTTCCACGGACCTCATCATGGTCTTCATCGGCCTGGAGATCTCGTCCATCTCCACTTACATCCTGGCTGGCTATAGGCGCGGCGAGATCCTGTCCAACGAGTCCGCGGTAAAGTACTTTCTGCTGGGGTCTTTTGCCACGGCCTTTTTTCTTTACGGCGTCGCCTTCGTCTATGGACTTACGGGCACAGTTAATCTCACCGTTGTCCGCGAACAGCTCGCGACCTCCAACTCTGCAGCGTCAAGTCCCCAACTGCTGTGGCTCGCGGTCATTCTGATGTTCGTGGGACTCGCGTTCAAGGTCTCTACGGTGCCGTTTCAAATCTGGACTCCCGATGTCTACCAGGGAGCGCCCGCGCCGGTGACGGCCTTCCTTTCCACGGCGCCCAAAGCGGCCGCTTTCGCGGTGCTGGTGCGGGTGATGATCGGGAGCTTCGGCGGGGGTTCGTCCGGCTCGGCGAGCCCGGTCATCTTCTGGCTGCTCTGGATTTCAGCGGTGTTGACGATGACGGTTGGGAATCTGGCTGCCCTTTGGCAGTCCAACGTCAAACGTTTACTGGCTTATTCTTCTATCGCGCACGCCGGGTACATCCTCGTGGGGATCACGGCGGGCGGCAGCGAGGGCACCTCCGCGGTGTTGTTCTACCTCGCCGGCTACGCTCTGATGAATGTGGCGGCCTTTCTCCTCATCGCTCACCTGGCGGGACCGGGAGAGCGCCGTTTGGAGATTTCTGATTATACGGGCCTCGCCTCCACACGGCCCGGCGTGGCAGCCTTCCTCACCGTGCTGATGCTTTCCCTGGCGGGCTTTCCCTCGACGGTGGGCTTCTTCGCCAAATTCTACGTGTTCCGTTCCGCGATCCACCAGCATCTCATCGCTCTCACCGTGGTCGCGCTGCTCAATAGCGTCGTCTCGGTCTACTACTACCTGCGGCTGGTGGTGGCCATGTACATGAGTGAAGGGCAGACGGAGACTTCTCCCGCGCCCCTGCCCGGCGCTCTGGGACTGGCCCTGGCACTCAGCGTGATCGGAATCTTCTATCTAGGCCTGTTCCCTTCCACCTTGCTCGGCAGTTTGATCTCGCTGCGGCTGCCCTGGTCATAAGCTACTATACTAGCCTAACAGTGAGGACTCCCGGAATGATGAAAAGTGCCCTTCTGCTCACTTTGCTGCTGGCGCCCCTGCCGCACGCTGCCGCGGCGCAGAGTCCGAACTCCGCCAAGACTCGCCTCGCCATCGTGGGTCTCGATCACGATCACGTTTGGGGTCTGCTGCCCGATATCCTCAACGAGTCCGACGCGGAGTTGGTTGCCATTGCCGATCCGCATCCCGAGCTCGTCGCGAAGGCCAAAGCTCGCGTGCCCCCGAGCGTGGTGTTTTACGATGACTACGTCAAGATGCTCGACGAAGTGAAGCCCGATGCGGTGATCGTCACCACCGAGAATGACAAGCATCTGGCCATTCTGCGCGAATGCGCCAAGCGGCACATCAACTACTCCACGGAAAAGCCGATGGCCACGACCGGCGCCGACGCCCGCGAGATGCTGCGCCTGGCGAATGAGGCGCACATCAAACTCATGGTCAACTATTGGAATGCCTGGGTGGCGCCGAGTCACGACATTTTCCATCGGGTGTACGCCGGCGACCTTGGGCCCGTCAACAAGATCGACGTTCTTCAGGGCCATCAAGGACCGCGGGAAATCGGCGTCTCGAAGTATTTTGGGGCTTGGCTTTACGACCCGGTGAAGAACGGCGGTGGCGCCTTGATGGACTTTGGCTGCTACGGCGCGGAATGGGCGATGTGGCTGAAGGGCCGTCCGCAGAGGGTCTATGCCTACACGCTAAAACTGAAAACGGCACAGCACAACGAGGTGGATGATGACGCAACCATCCTGCTCGAATACCCGGATGGAAGGGCTATTATTGAGGCCTCGTGGGATTGGCCCGAGAGTAAAGGTCAGGTGGCGGTCTATGGGCCGAAGGGCAGCCTGATGGCGAACGAGCATGACCTCTTCTCGCAGCCCGCCGGCACCAGACCGAATGCTGGCCTGCCGTTCGGCCAGCCCGTGCAGCTTCAGCCCGTGCCGCACGAAACCTCAAACCCGATTGCCTATTTTGTCTACTGCATCCGCAACAACAAGCCGATTGAGAACCCGGTGGCGCCCGAGATGAACGTAGCGGTGGTGGAAATTCTGGATGCGGCGCGAGAGTCGACACGCACGGGGCGCGCGGTCGCGATGCCTGCCGAGTAGGGAGATTTGCGGAGTCGGCGAGCGCTCAGTGCGGGCGCTCGCCGGCCAGGCAAGTTTTTCGAGCCTATTTGACCTTGAGGAAGACAATCGCCAGCGTGTAGAGGGTTAGGGACTCGATCAAGATGAGACCCAGGATCAGGAACAGGAAGATGTGCGGACGCGCGCCGGGATTGCGCGCCACGCCTTCGCAGGCTGAGGCCGTCGCCTTGCCCTGACCGAGACCGCACAGTCCCGATGCGATGGCCATACCGATGACCGCGATTGAAGGTCCCCAGCTCGAGAGTCCCCCGCCGCCGCCCGAAGCGGCCTCGGTGCCCTGAGCGAATAGGGGCGCCGCGAGCAGCAGCGAACAAATCGCTGTCGAGTAGATTAGAACTTTCTGCTTCATGTTGCTCTCCTTTAGCCTGCTTCGGCTCCGAGCCACCTTGGACCTTCGCTTCCTTTCGGCCCACGATGTCCCCTGTCTTAGCCGTCACAAGCGCTATGTAAGTTGAGCCAGGAGGTGGTTGCCGCTTCGCTTGGGAGCGAAGGGCCTCACGTTGGCTTCGATGATGCCCATTGCCATCAAGAATTGTTTGCCCCTTCTGCGCGGACTCAGTGTTCCTCCGATGCCGCGAGACTGATGTAAACTGCCGGGAGAATCATGAAAACGTAAGCCTGCAGGAACCCGACAAAGATGTGAAGCGCCATAAATATGGAAGGAACGATCACCGGAACCAAGCCCGCGAAGACCTCCTCAATCAGGTTGCCCACTAGCATGTTGGCCCAAAGACGGACGCTGAGAGAAAGCATGCGAAAGCTATTGCTGATGATCTCGAGAGGAACCATCAACACTCCGATGCCGATGGCCAGCCAGACGCTCACCGAAGCGAGTTCCGGCGGACCGGCGAAGTGCTTCAGGTAACCCAGCACGCCGTTCTGGCGGAAGCCTTGATAGTTGTAATACGCGAAGGCAATCACTGCGCAGCCCAGCGTAACGTAGATGCTGGCGGACGGTGTCGTCATGGTCGGAATAAGTCCGATGAGGTTGCACACCAACACAAAAAGTCCCAGGGTCCCGATCAGGGGCACATAGCGGCGGCCGCCGTGGCCGATCACGTCATCCGTCATGCTCTGGGTGAATCCGACGAACACCTCCATCATCTGCTGAAACCTGCCGGGATTCTCCACAGACAGGCCGCGGCGCAACGCGATCGCCATGACCAGGATCAAAAGAATCACGAGTATTTCCCCGCACATGTACTCGGGAATGGGATAGTCCGGATTCGGGCGGAAACCCAAGGTGGTGAGCAGCCAGGCGACAGGCGCTCCCATCAGCTTGTTCACCAGCACGGTCAACCACAATGGGTGCATTTGTGAATCCCTAAGAATGAAATCCCACCAGCAGCCCGCCAACCTATGAGGCGATCTGCGGCGGGCGGGAGGCGCCCGTGAAAAACGAGCTTCCTACCAGAACCACGCACTCAATCAAAACGCCGGCAAGCGGGACGAACAATCCGGCGATGACGGCGCTCAGGCTCAGCCAGCCGGTCCAGTAAAAGAACGCCACGACACCGACGAGCAGCGGATAACGAATCAGGAGCTTCGTCATGGTGCCGCTCGGCGTACGCCCAAGGCTCGCGTCGAGTGCAGCCGCGATGGCCCGGTGAAGCCAACGGTATGCCAGAATTGCGACGCATGAGCCGGTCCCAAAGCCTAAGGCCCAGCGAGTGTGCCCGCTCGCGAGAGCCGTCAACATGCCGGCCACAGCCACTCCCACCATCCAGCGCGGCAGGCGCTCCATAGCCGAATCGAGGCGCTTCTCACTGATTTCCAGCACTCTTTTCCTTCCGCGCAACCGTGTAGACCACGTCCGTGATGCCTGCCACCGCGCCGACCACAGCGCCCGCCGCACCCAGCACCGAACCTGTGTGCAGATGCCGATCCAGGTACGCGCCCGCGAAATACCCCGCAACTGCGCTTATCGGGATGATGAAGCTGAGTCCTAAGTAAAATGCCGCTTCAGCCCACGCGCCTGAGAGATTTGACCTGGCCATTATCTCTCCTGCCGCGAAAAGTCCGACAGAATAGTTGCTCGGCTTGCGAGGAGCTTGCTCCAAAATGCTGCCGCCTCAGGCCCAAACCGAAGGGCGACAGGGCAGTCGTTATTATAACTCAACGCGTCGCATATCTATATCGGCGGGCCGAGAAAACCGAGAAAAGGTCTTGCAGCAGGCCAAGAAGGCGTGTCAGGAATAGAGCGAGGCGTTGCCGCGATCCAGAGGGAGAACCGGACGCAATGAAGAAAGAAGACGGTACTGGAGAGCCGCCGAGCACGGTGTCGGTGGAGATTCACCGAAGAAGGGAGGAATTTCTTTGGTATCTGAGGAAGCTGGCAAGATCTGGAAATGAAGATGAATTCAAAGCGTATCTTATCGAGAGTTGCGGCTTAAAGCCGGGGTCGCCGAGGTATGCCTCTGCGTTGGCCGCTTTCTGGACTGCCGTTCGCGACTACGAGCATCAGCGGCGCGAGCGGTAGCGTGCGCTTGGTCGATTGACTTCAACTTTTCGATGGCCTCGTCTTCGGGAAGCGACATCAGATGATCCTCAATAATCTCGAAGAGCTGATTGATCGATTGTTCCGCCTGATCTGGATGATTTTTTTGCATTTGTTGTTCTCCGCGCCCAGCCCTCGGAAAGGGCGACTTTCAGAGCTCTATACCCAACTCTTCCAGCTAGTATAGCACGGCTCGCGACCCGTGGAGGCTCACGCGCCCACCGGCGGGTGCGCGACATAGACGTGGGCTTTTTGGCGTTTCTTTTTTTTGTGGCCTTTATCTGTGCGTAGTGCATACTTGCAGATAGAGGAGGTGGCTATGCCTCAAACCCTGCCTGCCCTGGAAGGCGAAAGAACCCGCTTGCTG
>DATJYK010000173.1:0-1108 GCA_035578005.1 Terriglobia bacterium | reverse complement strand
ATCGTTCTGCGCCTCGAAGGCACCAACGTCGACGAGGGCAAAAAGATTCTGATGAACTCCGGTTTCAACTTCGTCGTTACCGACACGATGAAAGATGCGGCAGACAAAGTGGTAGCGGCAGCCCGAGGGACGCTGGGCGTGACCGAGTGGCGCTAGACGGTGATCCTTCAATGTTTGCGCAGCCGTCTCAGATGTTGGACAACCGTGCCGGGCGTTCGGAGCCACCGTGGAAGAGCGGCCTTTTAAGGGCCGCGTTGAGAGCCAACATTGATATGGGGCTTTAGCCCCCGGGTTTCATACATGGAGCAAAAGTTATGGCAATCTTAGTCAATAAAGATACGAAGTTAGTTGTTCAAGGCCTCACCGGCCGCGAAGGCACATTTCACGCGAAAGCAAGCGCCGCTTATGGAACGAAAATTGTCGGCGGCGTCACCCCAGGCAAAGGCGGCACCACGCACGAGGGCTGGCCGATCTTCAATACAGTGCAAGAGGCGGTCGACAAAACGGGCGCGAACGCCACCGTGATCTTCGTCCCGCCGCCGTTTGCGGCCGACGCGATCATGGAAGCGGCCGACGCCGAAATCGACCTCATCGTCTGCATTACGGAGGGCATTCCGACGCTGGACATGGTGCGGGCATGGGAGTTTCTGCAGACGCGCCGGTCGCGGCTGATCGGGCCAAACTGCCCGGGAATCATCTCGCCCGGAAAATGCAAAATCGGCATCATGCCCGCGTCGATTCACAAAGAAGGAAATGTCGGTATCGTCTCCCGCTCGGGCACGCTCACTTATGAAGCTGTGCATCAGTTGACGCAGCGCGGCATCGGACAATCGACCGCCATTGGAATCGGCGGTGATCCAATCATCGGCACAACGTTCCTCGACGCTTTGGATCTCTTTAACCGTGATCCCGAGACCGAGGCCGTCATTATGATCGGCGAAATTGGTGGCAACGCTGAGGAGACCGCTGCCGAGTTCATCAAGACCCACATGAAGAAGCCGGTGGTCGGGTTCATCGCCGGACAAACCGCGCCTCCCGGACGCCGCATGGGTCACGCCGGTGCGATTATCTCTGGCGGGAAGGGAACGGCCGCCGAGAAGATCAAAGC